>CAYZXP010000028.1:0-24373 GCA_964482415.1 uncultured Bifidobacterium sp.
GGCAGCGCGCATAAATGGTCGGGAAGTGCTCTTTCAGGAACTCCGGCGGCTGGTGGCTGATATCGAGGTCGACATAATCGAGGCCGCGCTTTTTCATTTCATAGTCGATCGCGCGCGCGACGATGTCACGCGGCGCGAGTTCGCCGCGATCGTCATGCGCCGGCATGAAACGCTGGCCGGCGGCCGCACCGGCCGTCGCCGGCAGTTTCAGCAGGCCGCCTTCGCCGCGCACCGCCTCGGTGATCAGGAAGGACTTCGCATACGGGTGGTACAGGCAGGTCGGGTGGAACTGGATGAACTCCATGTTGGCAACGCGACATCCGGCGCGCCAGGCCATCGCGATGCCGTCGCCGGTCGCGGTGTCGGGGTTGGTGGTGTACAGGTAGACCTTGCCGGCGCCGCCGGTGGCCAGCACGGTCTGCTCGGCGCTGATCGTCTGCACCTCGCCGCTTTGCACGTCCTGTACATACAGCCCGTAGCAGTGGGGCGCACCGTTACGGATGCCGAGCTTGTCGGAGGTGATCAGGTCGATCGCCATGTGTTGCTCGAGCAGCGTGATGTTCGGGTGCTGGCGCACCTTTTCCTCGAGCGTCACCTGCACCGCATGCCCGGTGGCGTCAGCCGCGTGGATGATGCGGCGCTGGCTGTGTCCGCCTTCGCGCGTCAGGTGGTAGCCGAGCTCCGCCTCGCTGTCGCGCGTGAACGGCACGCCCTGCGAGATCAGCCATTCGATTGCCTCGCGGCCATGCGAGACGATGAAGCGGGTCGCCGCCTCATCGCACAGCCCCGCGCCGGCAACCAGCGTGTCCTGAACGTGCTGGTCATGGCTGTCGTGCGAGTCCAGCACCGCGGCAATGCCGCCCTGGGCCCAGTCGCTGGCGCCGTCGCGCAGCGCACGTTTGGAAACAATGACAACTTTGCGCTGCTGCGCGAGATGCAGTGCGACAGACAAGCCCGCGAGGCCGCTGCCGACGATGGCGACGTCGAATTTCATGTGCATGTTTTGTACTTGCGTTCCGGAACTATATGCGATTTGACAGCGCAATGTGTGCCAGAGCTTGGAACAATGCGTTTCGATTCGGTCAATGCGGCGCGCTCTGAAAAAGCGGCGATTTGGAGTTGGCTCAAAAAATTGATGAAATTTTTAGTACGCTGAATCTTCTCAAGTATAATTCGCTCGACGTTGAGGCTCAGGTAGTAGCGGTGCAGTATCAGGCTGTAATTCCTTACTTGGTTGAGACGGTCGTTTGGCGGATCTTCCGCCTTAACCAGGGTCTTTGGTAAGACCCAATGAAAGGAAATGTAATGGCAACTGGTACTGTTAAGTGGTTCAATGACGCAAAAGGCTTTGGTTTCATCACCCCGGAAGGCGGCGGCGGCGATCTGTTCGCTCACTTCTCGGCTATCCAATCGTCGGGCTTCAAGTCCCTGGCTGAAGGCCAGAAGGTTGAGTTTGACGTGGTGAACGGCCCGAAAGGCCTGCAAGCTGCAAACATCAAGCCGATCTGATCGTTTAACGATCTTCGTGCCCAAATCCCTGCCTCGGCAGGGATTTTTGTTTTTCGGCCTTACTTTTTCGCACTATCCCCGCCGGCCGGCCTGCCGGGCAGCGCTACCCACCTGAAAAGATCTCACGCGTTTACTGCTTGCGCCAATAGTCCGGTTGTGCAAATGCGCGCCGCAGGAAATCGACGAACGCACGTATCCGCAAGGGCAGGTGTTGTCGCTGCGCGAATACCGCGTAAATGTCATTCCCCGGTGCCGCAAATTCGTCGAGTACCGTTTCCAGCTGGCCCGATTCGATCTCGGTGCCGACTTCCCACATCGACCGCCATGCAAGGCCGCGCCCGGCCAGCGCCCAGTCGTGCAATACCGCACCATCATTGCAGCCCATGTTGCCGCCAACCTTGATGGTGACGTTCTTGCCATTCTGCCGGAAGGTCCAGCCGCGCTGGCTGCCGGCGCTGGAGAAAGCGAGGCAGTTGTGCCGCGACAGTTCGTCGGGCGTCAGCGGCCGGCCGTGACGCTTGAAGTAGTCGGGTGCACCGATCACGACTCGGCGATTGTCCGCCAGCTTCACGCCGACCAGGCTGGAATCAGACAGGTCGGCGATCCGGATCGCGATATCGACGCCTTCGCCGATCAGGTCGACCACGCGGTCATTCAGGTTCAGCGTCAGCGTGACGTCGCGATGCTCGGCAAGGAAGGACGGGATCAGCGGCGCGACATGCTGGCGTCCGAATCCGGCCGGCGCCGATATCGACAGATGACCGCTGGGGCGCGCGCTGCGCTCGGACACCTCGGCCTCGGCATTTTCGAGGTCATGCAGGATCCGCTGGCAGTGCTCCAGGAAGGCAAGGCCCTCGTTGGTCAGCGCGATCTTGCGCGTGGTCCGCTGCAGCAGCTTCACGCCCAGCCGTGCCTCGAGCGCGTCCAGGCGGCGACCGATCACGGCCGGCGCAATGCCCTCGGCACGCGCGGCGGCCGACAGGCTTCCGCGAGAAGCGACGTCAACAAAGGTGGAAATCTGCTTGAACTGGTCCATGCGCACGCGGATTTATAACTGGAACGCAATGATAAGCGCATTTGGACCCGCACTTATGCAACTTTTTGTTTAAAAAGATCCGACATAGTCGCGCACACCCGCCAGCAGCATCTCGATGGCGATGGCTGTCAGGATCAACCCCATCAGGCGCTCGAAGGCCGTCACCACAGCATCACCGAGCACGCGCTGCAGGCGTTCGGCCGACAGCAGCACCAGCAGCCAGACCACGGCCACCAGCGATATGACGGCCGCATACAGCCACATGGCCATGTGAGCCTGCGAAGAGAACAACAGCACCGTGACCAGCGCAGACGGGCCGGCCAGCGCCGGTATTGCCAGCGGCACGATCAGCGGCTCGGAATCGCTGTGGTCCGCGTCGCCGAAGATGCCGCCCGGCTGCGGGAACACCATACGCAGCGCAATCAGGAACAGGATCACGCCGCCGCCGATGCGCAGCGAGATCTCGCTCAGCTGCAGCGCTTCGAGGAAGGGCCGGCCAATGAACATGAAAGCCAGCAGCAGCGCAAACGCGATCAGGCACTCGCGCACGACGACCAGGTTGCGGCGTTCGGGCGCCACCCGCCGCAGCGCGCTGATGAACAGCGGCACATTGCCAAACGGATCGGTCACGAGCAGCAGCAGGATGAAGGACTGGAAAAAGCTTTCGGTCATGGCGGCTCCGCTTCGGACGTTCAGGTTAGGATGCCATGAAACAACGGGCTGCGGCCCGCAAGGGAGGCGGGATGCACGAACCGGACAAAGACGGCCACCGGCGATCGCGGCGCCGGCTGCTGCTTGCCGGGCTGGGCACCGCCGGTGCGCTGGTGGTCGGCTGGGGACTGCTGCCGCCGCGGCAGCGATTGCATGCGCCGTGGGCGGGCGTCGCCGGGCCGAAGGGCTTTCCGCTGAACGGCTGGGTCAGCGTCGCCGCCAGCGGCCGGGTGACCGTGATGCTGGCCAAATGCGAGATGGGGCAGGGCGTCACGACTGCGCTCGCGATGCTGGTCGCCGAAGAGCTGGACGTGCCCTTGCCGGACATCGACATCGCGCAGTCGCCGCTGCAGGCGATCTATGGCGACACGACCATGGCGCCGGACGGCTTGCCTTTCCGGCCCGACGACGATGGCCTGCCAGCCCGCAGTGCGCGCCGGATCACCCGCAAGCTGATGCGCGAACTCGGCATCGTCGTCACCGGCGCATCGTCGAGCGTGAAGGACAGCTGGATTCCACTGCGCGAAGCCGGCGCTGCCGCGCGTGCGCGCCTGCTGGCCGCGGCCGCCGCGGCCTGGCACGCGCCTTTGCAGGCCTGCCGCACGGAGGCCGGCCGCGTGCTCCATGCAGATGGCCGCTCGCAGGGTTATGGCGAACTGGCGCAAGCTGCGGCGTCTGTCGGCGACGTGCCGTTTACGCTGAAGGCGCCGCACCTGTTCCGTCAGATCGGCCGCGACGCGCCACGCCTCGACAGCCCGTCGACCATTGACGGCAGCGCATGTTTTGGCCTGGATGTGCGCCTGCCCGGACTGCTGTACGCAACGGTCGCGATGTGCCCGGCGATCGGCGGCAAGCTGGTCTCCTGGGATCCGCATTCGCTGACTGGGCTGAATGGCATTGTCAGGCTGCTGCCGCTGGCCGCAGATCGCTCCGGCGCCCCCGAAGCGCTGGCGATCGTCGCGACCTCGCGCTGGGCCACGTTGCAGGCGCTCGACAGGCTGCGCGTCAGTTGGGCCCGGCCTGGCCATGCCGGCAGCAGCAGCGCGGACACCTCAGCCTCGCTGCGCCGCGCGCTCGACGGCGACGGCTTCGTGTTCCATCGCCGCGGGGAGGCAGGCAGCGCGGCCGGGATGCGCATCCAGGCCGAATACAGCGCGCCTTACCTCGCCCATGCCGCACTGGAGCCGGTGAACTGCACGGCCCGCCTGCTAGGTGGCCGGCTGGGGCTGTGGGTGCCGACGCAGGCGCCGTCGATTGCCGTGGCCGCCGCAGCGCGCGCGGCCGGCCTGTCGCCGGACTCGGTGGACCTGCAGGTGACGCGGATCGGCGGCGCTTTCGGCCGGCGGCTGGACTGCGACATGGTCGTGCAGGCCGCGGCGATCGCGCGCGCGATCGCTGGCGCGCCGGTGCAGCTGATGTGGACGCGCGAACAGGATTTTGCGCATGACTTCTACCGGCCGGCTGCGGCCGCACGTCTGGCCGCGACGCTGGATGACGACGGGCGCGTGCTCGCCCTCGAATCGCTCTCTGCCTCGGGTGCGCCGGTGCAGCAACTGCTGCATCGCGCGTTCGGGTTGCCGCGGATCGGTCCGGACAGGACCACGGTCGAAGGACTGTTCGACCATCCGTATGCAATACCGCATCAGCGCATCGCCCACGTGACTGTCGATGCGCCGCTGCCGCTGGGGCCATGGCGCTCAGTCGGCCATTCACACAACGCCTTCTTCAAGGAGAGTTTCATCGATGAGCTGGCCAATGCGGCCGGCGTCGATCCGGTCGAATTCCGCCGCAGTCTGCTGAAGCACAGGCCGCGCCATCGCGCGGTGCTGGATGCGGCCGTGGCGCTGGCCGGGCAGCCACGAAATGGCAGCGCACACGGCGTCGCGCTGCACGAGGCCTTTGGCAGCATCGTCGCGCAGGTGGCGGAAGTGTCGGTGGACGGCGCGCGCATCCGCGTGCACCGGATCAGCTGCGCGGTCGACTGCGGCATCGCCGTCCATCCGGACGGTGTGAGGCAGCAGGTGGAATCTGCGGTGTACCTGGGATTGTCGGCCGCGCTGCACGAGCGCATCGACATTGAGCACGGAAGAGTGCGACAGACGAATTACGTCGAATATCCGACGCTGCGAAGCTGGCAGATGCCGCAGGTGGACGTGGTGATCCTGCCGAGCGGCGCGCCGCCCGAGGGCATGGGCGAGCCGGCCACGCCGCCGGTCGCGCCGGCCGTGGCGAATGCGGTGTTCCGACTGACCGGTCGGCGCTTGCGTGATCTGCCGCTGTCGCTCGCATGAGGCCGCGCGGCAGCGCAGAGCGGCCAGGTCAGGAGCCGACTTCCTCGAGCATCGCGCGCAGGTTGCACTCGCGCTGCCACTGCTGGCGCTCGGCCGAGCCGGACGCTTCGCGGCGCAAGTCGTCGTCGCTGCGTTCCGTCTGCGCGGCCAGCAGGCGCGCCACCTGCCGCGGTTCGGGCAGCATCGTGCCGTAGAACGCGACGATGTCGTCGCGCTGCATCAGGATGGTCGGGAAATTCTCGACGTCGAGGTCGCCGACCAGGTCGGCCTGGTCCTCGATGTCGATCCAGACGAACTGCGCGTCGGGGAACTCGGCAGCCAGCGCCTCGAAACCGGCGCGATATTGTTTGCACACGTCGCACCAGCCCGCGCACAGGCAGGCCACGACCCATTTGCCCGCATCAAGCGCGGCAGACAGCCGGGAAAAATTCTCGGGCACCAGGAAAAGTGAGCTCATGCAAGGATTCTACCCGATGGCGCGCTTGGTAAAATGCCGCCCATGCCTTCATCCACTCCCACGATCCTCGCGATCGAGACCTCCACCGAACTGGCGTCGGTCGCACTGATGCATCACGGCGAACTTTGCTCCCGTGAATCTGCCGGCGTCCAGACGCACTCGGCATCCGTGCTGCCGATGCTGCAGCAGCTGCTGGCCGAAGCCGGCATCGCAGTCGCTGACGTCGATGCGCTCGCCTTTGGCTGCGGCCCGGGCTCGTTCACCGGCGTGCGCACTGCCTGCGGGCTGGTGCAAGGGCTGGCCATCGGGACACAGCGCAAGGCGGTACCGGTCGTTACGCTGCTGGCGATGGCCGAATCCGCGCGCGCGGCCGGCGCCGGCGACGACATCATTGCCGTGCTCGATGCGCGCATGGGCGAGGTGTACTGGGCGCGCTATCGCTTTGACGGCGCATGGCAGGTCGTGGCAGAGCCGGTGCTGGCCAAAGCAGCCGACGTGCGCGCCGACGACGGCCATCCGGCCGTCTGCGGCAACGCGCTGCTTGCGTATCCGGAAGATTTCACGCAACTCGGCGGGCTGACGCGCTGGCCGGACATCGTGCCACACGCCAAGGCGATTGCCGCGCTGGCGGTCACCGGCATCGCGCGCGGCGAAGCCGTCGAGGCGCGCGACGCGCAGCCGCTTTATCTGCGCAACAAGGTCGCGCTGACCACCAGTGAGCGCATGGCGGCAGCGGCCGGCAAGGCGGCTGCCGGAGCGCCGGCGTGAGCTCGCTGCCGCAAGCGCCGTCGCGCTACCTCGCGCCGCTGGTCTTTGCGGCCATGCGCGCAAATGACATCGACGAGGTGGCCCGCGTCGAGGACGATGCTTATCCGTTTCCCTGGACGCGCGGCAATTTCCTCGATTCGCTGGCCAGCGGCTATCTCGCGCGGGTCGCGCGCGAGCCGGACGGGCGACTCGCCGGCTATTTCCTGCTGATGCCTGCCGTTGACGACATGCATCTGCTGAACATCACGGTGCGGCCCGACCTGCAGGGTCGCGGCGTCGGCCGGCAGCTGCTCGACCAGATTTGCGCGATGACGCTCGAGGCGGGCATCGCCGCCGTGCTGCTCGAAGTGCGGCCGTCGAACCAGAACGCGCTGTCGGTCTACCGGCATGCCGGCTTCAGGCAGATCGGCGTGCGCAAGAATTACTATCCGGCCGCCGGACAATCGCGCGAGGACGCGATCGTGATGCGGCTTGAACTCGCACCGGAGCGCGCATGAATCCGGCGAAGCTGAACCGGCTGCAGCAAATGGGACTCGGGCCGGTATGGCTGCGGCGCGCAGGTGCTGCGACCGATGCCGCCGTGGCCGCGGATGCCGATGCCGGCGATGCGTTCCTGCCCGTCGACGCGCCGGCGGCAACGTCACTGCCGCAAGCGGCGCACGAACCGTCAGTCAGTCCGCCGGTCGCACTGCCGGCATCCGCCGCGCATGCGCCGGCTGTCGCCGCCGACATCGGGGCAATGGATTGGGAAACGCTGGAGAGCGCCATACGCGCGTGCACGCGCTGCGGCCTGTGCGAAGGCCGCCGGCATGCGGTGCCGGGCGTCGGCGATCGTGCCGCTCGCTGGCTGTTCGTCGGCGAAGGCCCCGGCCGCAATGAGGACCAGCAGGGCGAACCCTTCGTCGGCCCGGCCGGCAAGCTGCTCGACAACATGCTGCGCGCTCTCGGGCTGGCGCGCGGCGCGAACACCTATATCGCAAACATCGTCAAATGCCGGCCGGTCGGCGCCGATGGTCGCGACCGGCCGCCGGCACCCGACGAGGTATCGGCCTGCCTGCCTTACCTGCAGCGGCAGGTCGCGCTGATCCGCCCGGACGTGATCGTCGCCCTCGGCAAGACGGCCGCCGTATCGCTGCTCGGGCTGGGAGACGACACGGCGCTGGCCAGCCTGCGCGGCAAGCCGCGCGAGTACGCCGGCATTCCGCTCGTGATCACCTATCACCCCGCCTACCTGCTGCGCAAGCCGGTCGACAAGGCCAAGACCTGGCGCGACCTGTGCGTTGCGAAGGGCCTGGCTGATGGCCGCTGAAGCCAGCTTCCAGGCGCGCTTCCATCGGCGCTGGGAAGCCTTGCGCAACCCGCATGTGCGCGCACTGGCCTGGCTGCTTGACGCTCCCGACCTGCTGGATGCCGCGACGCCGCGCTGGCAGGGCAGGATCGCGCAGCTGCCGGCGCATGCCGCCGACGACGCGCGCGACTGGCTGCTGCAGCTCGACGCGCAACCCGGCGCGCTGGAAACTTTCCTCGGCGTGCACCCGCTGACGCGACTGGGCCGCTACGCGGAAAACCTGCTGGCCTGGTATTTCGATCACCTCGGGATACTGGTCGCGCACGGGCTGCAGGTGCGCGCCGGCAAGGACGCCACCATCGGCGAATTCGATTTCCTGCTGCGTGAAGGCGAAGCACTGCTGCACTGGGAGTTCGCGACCAAGTTCTACCTGTTGTGGTCGGACGATCCTGCGCTGGCCAATGTGCAGCAGGCCGATTACTTCGTCGGGCCGAATCTGTCGGACACGCTGGGCAAAAAAATCCGCAAGACCCTCGACCGCCAGCTTCATCTCGGCAGCCATCCGGCCGCGCAAGCCTTGCTGCCGCAACCGCTGGCCGGCGCGCAAGCGCTGATGAAGGGCTGGCTGTTCTACCGGCGCGGCGAGGCGCCGCCGGTGCTGCAGGCCGGCGTGTCGCCGCAGCACTGCCGCGGTTGGTGGTGCACGCTGAACGAACTGGGATCGCATGTCGGCGAAAGGGCGGCGATCATTCCGCGCCTTGCGTGGATGGCGCCGGCGCGACTGAGCGACGAACAGGCGCAGCCGCGCGCTACGCTGACCGAGGCCTTGCGGCAGGGTTTCGGGCGCGACCCGATGCCGGTGATGGTGGCCGCGCTGCAGCGGCACGGCGACGAATGGCTGGAGACCGAGCGCGGCTTCGTGGTGCCGGACCAGTGGCCGCTGGCGGCCGGCGAACGGTTCGGCAAATAAAGGAAGGGCGCAGGCCTCAGGTACCGTAGTGCTTCTGCTCGCCGATCAGGTGCAGCGAATCGTACTCGCGCTGGTTGCTCGCATGGCGGCGCATCACCAGCCACATGATCGCGGCGACGAACAGGCCGAACAGCACGATGACGACGTTTACGTCAACGTCGAGCTTCACCAGCAGCGCGTACAGCGCGAGCATCAGCAGGATGGACAGGTTCTCGCTGAAATTCTGCACCGCGATCGAATGACCGGCGCTCATCAGCACGTGGCCGCGGTGCTGCAGCAGCGCATTCATCGGCACCACGAAATAGCCGGACAATGCGCCGATCAGCACCAGCAGCGGGTAAGCGACCGGGACCGATTTCACTACCGCCATCACGCAGACGATGATGCCCATCGCGAAGCCCATCGGCATCACGGACAGTGACTTTTTCAGCGGTATGCATCGGGCCGCGGCCATCGCGCCGAATGCGACGCCGAAGGCCACCACGCCTTGCAGCACCGCCGCCTGCGCCAGCGGCATGTCGAGCGCCGCGGCCGCCCATTTGAGGACGATGAACTGCAGCGTTGCGCCCGCGCCCCAGAACAGCGAGGTGACTGCCAGCGAGATCTGGCCGAGGCGGTCGCGCCACAGCACCACGAAGCAATGCGAAAAATCGAGCACCAGCCGCCACGGGCCGTGCTCCTGACGCGGATAGTGCGCGTTGGTTTGCGGGATCTTGAGGTTGAATGCGGCCGCGGCCACATAGGCCAGCATCACGATGCCGAGCGCGATTTCAAGCGACATGCTCAGTTCGAAGGAATTTACCGGCAGCATGTCGGTGATGGCCGCCGCAAAGCGGGCGCTGACGAGCGCACCGCCAAGCACGGTCCCCAGGATGATCGACAGCACGGTCAGGCCTTCGATCCAGCCGTTGGCCATCACCAGTTTTTCTGGCGGCAGCAATTCGGTCAGGATGCCGTATTTGGCCGGCGAATACGCGGCAGCGCCAAAGCCGACGACCGCATAGGCCAGCAGCGGGTGCACGCTGAAGAACATCATCAGGCAGCCGGCGATCTTCACCAGGTTGGTGACGAACATCACCCGGCCTTTCGGATAGGCATCCGCGAAAGCGCCGACGAAGGGCGCGAGCGCCACGTAAGAGAGCACGAAGAACAGCTTCAGCATCGGGGTCATCCAGTCAGGCGACTGGAAAGACACCAGAATGGAAATGGCGACTATGAGCAGTGCGTTATCGGCCAGCGACGAAAAAAACTGCGCTGCCATGATGGTGTAGAAGCCGCGATTCATTCAAATGATTCTCTTGCGGTGGGTCTGGCGGCATGCTTTATACCATGAAATGCAGGGCCAACCGCCGGAAGACGGGCAATGCGCTCAGGCTCCGGTAAAATGTTTGGCTTTATACCCGCCCCCGGTTGTCCGTCGCCGATGTCCCGTCCGCTTGTTGCAGTTACCGATCTAGACGCAATGCGAGCCAATCTCGCGGTGGCCAGGGCCAGGATGCCGGCAGCGAAGGCCTGGGCCGTGGTGAAAGCCGATGCCTACGGCCACGGCCTGCACAATGCGCTGCGCGCGTTTTCGGCGGCCGACGGCCTGGCGCTGGTCGAGATTGACCGCGCCGTCATGCTGCGCGACATGGGCTGGGACAAGCCCATCCTGCTGATGGAAGGCATGTTTGACCGTGCCGAGCTGTCCGCCGTTCGGGATTACCGGCTCGATGTCGTCGTGCACGACGACGAACAGCTGGCCATGCTCGACCATGCCGGCGATGCGGCGCTGTCCGTTCACCTGAAAGTCAATTCCGGCATGAACCGTCTCGGATTTCGCCCGGCGCGCGTGCCGCAGGTGTTTCGCACGCTGCAGGCGCTGCCGGCGGTCGCGCGGGTGTCGTTGCTCACGCATTTCGCCAATGCCGAGAACCCGGCGGCAGCGCTTTCGCCGCAGGTGCAGATGCAGCGTTTCCTCGACTGCACGGCCGGACTGAACGCGGAAACCAGCGTATCGAATTCGGCCGCGCTGCTGCTGGCTTCGGCCGGGCGGCGCAGCGACTGGATACGTCCGGGCGTGATGCTGTACGGCGGCGTGCCCGGCGGCGGATCGCCCGAACTGCACGGACTGAAGCCGGCGATGACACTGCGCAGCGCGCTGATTTCGGTGCAGGACCTGCAGCCCGGCGACAGCGTCGGCTACGGCAGCCTGTTCTGCGCGCCGGCGCCGATGCGCATCGGCGTGGTCGCCTGCGGCTACGCCGACGGCTATCCGCGCCATGCACCGACCGGGACACCGATACTCGTCGACGGCGTGCGCAGCCGCCTGCTGGGCCGGGTGTCGATGGACATGCTGGCCGTCGACCTGACGCCGGTGCCGGCTGCGCGCGTCGGCAGCAGCGTCACGCTGTGGGGCGACGGGCTGCCGATTGACGAGGTGGCCGCCGCTGCGGACACCATCGGCTACGAGCTGATGTGCGCGGTCGCGCCGCGCGTGCGCCGCGAAGTACGGGGCGCATAAATGGCAAAGGCAAAAACCAACTACACCTGCACCGAATGCGGCGGGGTCAGCAACAAGTGGTCGGGCCAGTGCCCGTCCTGCGGCAAATGGAACACGATGGTCGAGACCATCGTCGAAATCGGCGGCAACCGCTTCTCCGCGCAGCCGCAGGGGCTGGTGCAGGGCGCACCGGTGCTGAAGCTCTCCGAGATCGCGGCGGCCGACGTGCCACGCTATCCGACCGGCATCGAGGAATTCGACCGCGTGCTCGGCGGCGGACTGGTTTCCGGCGGCGTGGTGCTGATCGGCGGCGACCCGGGCATCGGCAAATCCACGCTGCTGCTGCAGGCGCTGGCCAATCTCGCGAAGGAAAAGAAGGCGCTGTATGTCAGCGGCGAGGAATCCGGCGCGCAGGTTGCGCTGCGCGCGCGCCGGCTGGCGATCGACGCGGACGACCTGCAACTGCAGGCTGAAATCCAGCTCGAAAAAATCCTCAACACGCTGGCCGAGCAGAAGCCGCAGGTGGCGGTGATCGACTCAATCCAGACGCTGTATTCGGATGCGCTGACCTCGGCGCCGGGCTCGGTCGCGCAGGTGCGCGAGTGCGCGGCGCAGCTGACCCGCGTGGCCAAGCAGTCGGGCATCACCATCATCATGGTCGGCCACGTGACGAAAGAGGGCGCGCTGGCCGGGCCGCGCGTGCTCGAGCATATCGTCGATACGGTGCTGTATTTCGAGGGCGACACGCATTCCAGCTTCCGGCTGGTGCGCGCATTCAAGAACCGCTTCGGCGCCGTCAACGAGCTCGGCGTGTTCGCGATGACCGAGAAAGGGCTCAAGGGCGTCTCCAACCCGTCCGCGCTGTTCCTGTCGCAGCATCAGGCGGAGGTGCCGGGCTCCTGCGTGATGGTCACGCAGGAAGGCACGCGGCCGCTGCTGGTCGAGATCCAGGCGCTGGTCGATTCTTCGCATGTGCCGAATGCGCGCCGGCTGTCGGTCGGCCTTGAGCAGAACCGGCTGGCGATGCTGCTGGCGGTGCTGAACCGTCATGCAGGCGTGGCGGCGTACGACCAGGACGTGTTCATCAATGCCGTCGGCGGCGTGAAGATCAGCGAACCGGCGGCCGACCTCGCCGTGCTGCTGGCGATTCAGTCGTCGATGCGCAGCAAGCCACTGCCGCGCGGCCTGGTGGCCTTCGGCGAAGTCGGTCTGGCCGGCGAGATCCGCCCCGCGCCGCGCGGACAGGAGCGCCTGCGCGAAGCCGCCAAGCTGGGCTTTTCGCTGGCGCTGGTGCCGAAATCGAACCTGCCGAAACAGAAGATCGAAGGCTTGCAGGTGGTCGGCGTCGAGCGTATCGATGAGGCGATGTCCAAAATCAGGGAATGGGTCTGATCGTCATTATCAGCCCATACGAGCGGCCACCGGCCACACCAATTCCCCGATCAAATCAGGCAACTTCTTTTCTGCATGATGCTGGCCGTGCAGATGCTTCCCCTTAAAAATCGGCGCCGACCTGAGCCTGAATAGTGATCGACGGCGTCGAACTTCCGGCTCGGGAGGCCTTCGTGTTTCCCCCGGGAGTTGTCTTCTGTGGGCCAACGCATGAAGCCACGTTCATTCCCATTGCACGAGGTGTCCGATGCCCCTGGAACTTGCCCGCCCGGTTTCCATCCCCACGCTTTCTCTTCTCAGAGCCGATCCGATGTCATTGCCGACGGAAGGCAAGCTGCCGACCGATCCTTTGCTTCCTGTGCTGAGTTTTGACGGAAAGCTCACAGCCGGCGACCTGATGACGACAGGCTCGCGGCTGTCTCCGGAATTGAATGGCTCTGGCAACACTACCCCGCCGCCCGTCGCCGTCGACCATCTGACGGTGGTCGCCTCAACCGATTACCCTCGCTTCATTCCTGATGAAGAGCTGCTCCTGAAATCGATGCGGCAGGACGATTTGACAGGCGACGAAATCATCACTGCGACAGTACCTACGCCGGAAGAGGATCTGGCCAGCAGTGAGTTGTCGAGCCAATTTCAAGCCAGGCTGGAGGAATTCCGGGCTTTCAATTCAGCCCACCTGCCAACGCTTGGCATCGATCAGGTGTCCGCCCGCCTGCCGAAGCCGTGGCCGGTTGACGGGCAAGATACGCATGATCCGCTACACAATCTTCAGGATGTCATTGCCCGATACGAGCAAATCTTGCTGACCTCCGGGCATTCGCCCACCGGAGGATGTGTTGATCCTTGGATGCTGCCGTCCGGTGTCACGGGGAGCGAACTGTCGATCGCCGTCATGCTCGAAGCACAGGCGATGCAGGCGAGGCTTGCTGAAGCCATGCGATCGTTTTCGAATGCGATGGAACATGGCAACGTGACGGTCAATATCGTCGGCACCCCGGTTCACGTGGGCCCGTTTGCAACCGATGAAATGATGCACCCGAACCTGCTGTGAAGCGAAACTGAACCAGCGTGCCCGGCGCCAACCTGCCGGGCACCGGATCCGACAGTGGGCCGTCAAGCAGGCTTCAATTTTTCAGTGTGCAATCGCTCAGGTTTCACGCGCTTCAATCAGCCTGCCGCATGCAACAGCTGTGCGGCGGCACGCAAGCCGCTGCGAACCGCGCCTTCGATGGTCGCCGGATACTCGCCCTCGGTGTAATCGCCGGCCAGCCAGAGCCCCCGATGCGCGGTCTCGTTCGGCGGGCGTTTCATGTCCGGCACGCATGCGAAGGTCGCGCGCTTTTCCGTGACGGCCTTGCTCCACAACGGCACGGCCAGGTCCGGCCGGCGCAGGACCTCTGCCAGCTGGCGCGCCACCGACATTTCCAGAGCGCTTGCACCGTCCCCGGTCGCCATTGCCGATGCGCTGGTCACGACAGCCAGCAAGCCCGACTGCGCCGCATCGAGCTGGCCGCGATCGAATGCAAATTGCCCCCAGTGTTCGCGATCCGGATCGTCGACCAGCGCCAGCAGCGGGCAGGGCAGCGTCACTTGCGGTGCGTATTGCAGGTAGCAGGTGGTGATGGGTTCATGATCGAACTCCAGCGCTCGCGCCAGCGCGGGATCGACATCGTCCAGCAGCCCTTGCGCATGCGATGCCGAGGTGGCGATGACGACGTGCCGGAAGCGATGTGACATGCCAGCCGCTTCAATGACCCAATTATCCGCCTCCGCACGAACGCGGGTTGCGCGCACTCCCGGCATCACTTTGGCGCCATGCTTTTGCAGCCACGCGATCGCCGCATCCGGGAACAGCGCCGACAAGTCCACGCGCGGCAGCAGCATGTCGGACGCGCTGCGGCCTGCAGCGAGACTGTCGCGCAGCACCGCGAGGAACACGCGGGCTGACGCCCGCTCGGGCGGCGTGTTCAGCGCCGCGATGCACAGCGGACGCCACATCAGCTTCGTCAGCCGGTCGGTCTGGTCGAAGCGTTCGAGCAGTTCGGTCACGGTACAGTCGATGTTCAGCTGCCAGCCCATCCAGCGCGCAGCGCTGGCAAAACGCGCCATCGACAGCTTGTCGGCAAGTGACAGCCCGCGCGCGCGCAGCACGCCGACGGCCATGTGCAGCGGGGCCGGCAGGCGGGGAGCCCGCAGGTCCATGCCGCCGCTGCCTTCCGGATAGCGCATCTGCAGCGGCACGCGCATCAGCAGTTGCGAGGGCTCGAGGCCGACAGCCGTCATCATTCTCAGGCTGTCGCGGTAGGCGCCGAGCAGAATGTGCTGGCCATTGTCGAGCACCTGCCCGTGATAGTCGATGCGGCGCGCGCGGCCGCCGGCCGTGCGTGCGGCTTCGAACAACGTGACGTCAGCGCCGCGGCGCGCAAGTTCGACTGCGGCCGCACAGCCGGCCCAGCCGGCGCCGATGACGGCGACCGACGGCGTCTTCATTTCAGGAACGTATCCAGGTTTTCCACGCAAGCCAGAGCTTGCGCAGCGGTGTCAGGGAAATCCGGTGCTGCAGCACGCGGAAGCCGTCGCGCTCGATCTCGACCAGCAATGCCCGGTAGATCGCGGCCATGATCAGCCCGGCGCGTTGCGGCCGGCGGTCCTGCGCCGGCAGCAGCGCGAGCGCCTCATCGTAGTAGCGCTGCGCACGCTCGGTCTGGAAGCGCATCAGCGCCTCGAAGCGTTCACTGTGCTTTGCATTCAGGATGTCGGACGCCGGCACGCCGAACTGCTGCAGCTCGGACACGGGCAGGTAGATCCGGCCGCGCCGCGCGTCTTCGCCGACGTCGCGGATGATGTTCGTCAGCTGGAACGCCAGTCCAAGCTTTTCCGCATACTGCAATGTCCGCTCGTCGCTGTAGCCGAAGATGCGTGCCGACATCAGGCCGACCACGCTGGCGACGTGCCAGCAGTAGCGATCGAGCGCAACGAAATCCAGATAGCGTGTTTGCGTCAGGTCCATTTCCATGCCGTCGATCACGGCCAGCAAATGCTCGCCGCGGATATCGAAGGCCTGCAAGTGCGGCTGCAGCGCCTGCGTGACCGGATGGCCGGGATGGCCGGCCAGCATCTGCGCGACTTCCTTGCGCCACCAGTCCAGCGTGACGCGCGCGACCTGCGCATCGCTGGTCTCGTCGACCACGTCATCGACCTCGCGGCAGAACGCATACAACGCCGTGATCGCGCGGCGGCGTTCAGGCGGCAGGAACAGGAAACTGTAATAAAAACTGGATCCGCTTTGCGCCGCTTTCTGCTGGCAGTATTGTTCCGGGGTCATGGGGCGCGTCGGGCTATCGGTATTCGGCGTGGCATGTGGCCCCGAATCCTATACGACAAAGCGCAGCGAGCGCCAGCCCAGCCGCAGCCAGTCGGCCTTGTCCAGCGTCGGGCGATGGCGGAACACGTCATGGCCGACCGCCTCGATCTTCTCGAGGATGCGCAAGCCGCCGAGCACCACCAGCCGCAATTCCCAGCCCATGCGCCCGGGCAGGCGCCGTGCCAGCGGGGCGCCGTCGCGCATCATCTGCCGCGCGCGCGCGACCTGGAAATGCATCATCTGCCGCCAGTTTTCATCGACAATGCCTTGCGCAATCTGCGCCTCGCTGACCCCGAAACGACGCAGGTCTTCCTGCGGCAGGTACACCCGGGATTTCTGCCAGTCGATCGCCACGTCCTGCAGGAAGTTGATGATCTGCAGGCTGCTGCAGATCGCGTCGCCCTGCGACAGCGACTCGCTGCGCGTCTCGCCGAACAGCGCCAGCATGATCCGGCCGACCGGGTCGGCCGAGCGGCGGCAGTAATCCAGCAGCGCATCAAAGCTCTCGTAACGGGTCGTCGTCACGTCCTGCGTGAACGCCGACAGCAGATCGCGCAGCGGCTGCGTGGACAGGCCGTACTCCGTCAGCGTATCGCGCAAGGCGACGAACAGTTCGTTCTGCGGCAGCGCGCCGGCGTCAATGCGATCGAGCTCGGCGCGATAGGCGTCCAGCGCGGCGATCCGCTCGGCCGGCGCGGCGTCGCCCTCGTCGGCAAGATCATCGGCACTGCGCGCAAACGCGTAGATCACGCGGACCGGCGCCCGCAGCGACGGCGGCAGCAAGGGCGAGGCAACCGGGAAGTTTTCGTAGTGCGAATTGGGCATGCGATGAGGGGATGTCGTCCGGAAGGGAGTGTTCTGCAATTTTTCAGGTTGGCTATAATTGCTAACCTTTGAGTCATTAATATTTGCGGCCGCCTTTGCAGGGCAGCCGCCGCCCGCACCTGCACCGGCAAAAGCCGGCCGAATAGTAAAGGATATAACGTGCTCAACTCCACGTCCGTCCGGCATCCTGCCGGCGCCCTGTGTCTTCCTGCGCTGCTGTCTGCCGTACTGGCGCTGGCGGGCTGTTCCAAGCCGGTCGAAAAGACCGAGGACAACCGCCCGGTGCGCGCGCTGACGGTCGCGCCGGCGGCAGGCGAGGCGACGGCCGAGCTGTCGGGCGAAGTGGTTCCGCGCTATGAGTCGCGCATCGGCTTCCGGGTCGGCGGCAAGATCATCGCGCGCAAGGTTGAAGTCGGCTCGGTTGTCAAGCGCGGGCAGGTGCTGATGCAGCTCGATCCGTCCGACCTGCAGCTGTCGCAGGCGCAGGCGAAGGCGGCGGTCGCGTCGGCCGAGAGCAGCCTGACGCTGGCCCGCGCAGACCTCGAGCGTTACCGCGAGCTGCATGCGAAGAATTTCGTCAGCCAGGCGGTGCTGGACGCGAAAGAGGCGGCTTTCAAGGCCGCGCATTCGGGCCACGAACAGGCGCTGGCCGGACTGAAGGTGCAGGCCAACCAGAGCGGCTATGCGACGCTGGTCGCTGATGCCGACGGCGTGGTGACCGCGCTCGACGCCGAGGTCGGCCAGGTGGTGGCCGCCGGCACGCCGGTGGCGCGCATCGCACGCAGCGGCGACATCGAGGTGCGCGTCAGCATTCCGGAAGACCAGGTCGCCGCGCTGCGGCAGGTAACTACGGTCACGGTGCGCACCTGGGCGAACCCGGCGCAGGCGCTCGAGGGGCGCATCCGCGAAGTCGCGCCGGCCGCCGATCCTGCGACCCGCACCTTTACCGCCAAGATTGCGCTGCCGAAGCCGGGCGACGCGGTGCGCCTCGGCATGTCCGCCACCGTCGCCTTCGCGGCGCCGACCGCGCCGGCGATCCGCCTGCCGCTGACGGCGCTGTACAACGACAAGGACCAGACCGCGGTCTGGGTGGTCGAGAACGACAAGGTGCGCCGCGTGCCGGTGCAGGTGGCCGGCGCGACCGGCAACGAGCTGCTGGTCGCGGCCGGCCTGAATCCCGGCCAGACCGTGGTGACGGCCGGCGTGAACCTGCTGCGTGAAGGGCAGAAGGTCAGCATCCTCGGCCAGCAGGCGAAGCCCGCGCCGGCCGGAGCCGCCAAATGAAGGGACGCCTGAACCTGTCGCGCTGGGCGCTCGAGCACATCCCGTTCATCCGCTACCTGATGGTGGTGCTGCTGCTCGGCGGCGTGCTCAGCTATGAAAAACTGGGGCAGGACGAAGACCCGCCGTTTACCTTCCGCGCGATGGTCGTGCGCGCCTACTGGCCGGGCGCGAGTTCGGTTCAGGTGGCCGAGCAGGTGACCGACAAGCTCGAAAAGAAGCTGCAGGAGACGCCGTACGTCGACAAGATCCGCAGCTATTCGAAGCCGGGCGAGACGCTGATCATCCTCGAACTGCTCGAATCCACGCCCCCGAAGGAAGTGCAGGGCATCTGGTACCAGGTGCGCAAGAAGATCGGCGACATGGTCTACACGCTGCCGCCCGGCGTGCAGGGGCCGTTCTTCAATGACGAATTCGGCGACACTTTCGGCACCATCTTCGCGTTGTCCGGCGACGGCTTCACAATGGCCGAAGTGAAAGACTATGCCGATTTCGTTCGCCAGCAGCTGCTGGCGGTGCCGTCGGTCGCAAAGGTCGAGCTCTACGGCGTGCAGGACGAGAAGATCTATATCGAATTCTCGACCAAGAAATTCGCGCAGCTCGGGGTGCCCTTCGACACGCTCGTCCAGCAGATCAATGCGCAGAACGCGGTGCAGGGCAGCGGCGTGCTGGTCACGCCGACTGACAACCTGCAGGTGCGGGTGTCCGGCCAGACCCGCACGGTGAAGGAGCTGGAGGACATGCCGCTGCGGATCAACGGCAACAGCCTGCGGCTCGGCGACTTTGCGAAGGTCACGCGCGGCTTCATTGACCCGCCGCGCGACAAGATGCGCTACAACGGCAAGGAAGTCATCGGCCTCGGTGTGTCGATGATGAAAGGCGGCGACATCATCAAGCTGGGCCGGGCGCTGGACGACAAGGCCGCCGGGATCCAGACCAAGCTGCCGGTCGGGATCACGCTGGAACGGGTGGCCGACCAGCCGCGTGCCGTCAGCGCGTCGGTGAATGAGTTCCTGAAGGTGCTGGCCGAGGCCGTGCTGATCGTGCTGGTGGTCAGCTTCGTGTCGCTGGGACTGCACACGCGGCCGTTCCGCATCGATGCGCGCCCGGGCCTGGTGGTTGCGCTGACGATCCCGCTGGTGCTGGCAGCGACGTTCCTTGCGATGCGCATCTTCGGCATCGACCTGCACAAGATTTCGCTGGGCGCACTGATCATTGCGCTGGGCCTGCTGGTTGACGATGCGATCATTGCCGTCGAGATGATGGTCCGCAAGATGGAGGAGGGGCTGTCGCGCTTCGACGCGGCAACGTTCGCGTACACATCCACCGCCATGCCCATGCTGACCGGCACGCTGATCACGGCCGCCGGCTTCCTGCCGATCGGTTTCGCCAAGTCGATGGCCGGCGAGTACACGTTCTCGATGTTCTCGGTGAACGTGATCGCGCTGCTGATCTCGTGGTTTGTCGCCGTGCTGTTCACGCCGTACATCGGCTTCCTGCTGCTGAAAGTAAAGCCGGCGTCGAATGCGGATGGTCACCACGAATTGTTCGACACGCCGTTCTACTCGCGGCTCAAGCGCGTGGTGAACTGGTGCGTCGAGTGGCGCAAGACCACCATCCTGCTGACCGTCGCCGGTTTCTTCCTCGGCGTTTTCGGTTTCCGCTTCATCGAACTGCAGTTCTTCCCGGACTCGAGCCGGCCCGAGCTGATGGTCGAGCTGTGGCTGCCGGAAGGCTCGTCCTACCAGGCGACCGAGGCGCAGGTGAAGAAGTTCGAGGCCTTCGTTGCGCGCCAGCCCGGCGTCGAGAGCGTGACCGCGTACGTCGGCACCGGCAGCCCGCGTTTCTACCTGCCGCTCGACCAGATTTTCCCGCAGTCGAACGTCGCGCAGCTGGTGCTGCTGCCGAAGGATGCGAAGACGCGCGACGCCTTGCGACTGAAGATCATCGACGCGTTCCGCACTGACTTCCCGGAAGTGCGCGGCCGCGTGAAGCTGCTGCCGAACGGACCACCGGTGCCGTATCCGGTGCAGTTCAAGGTGACCGGCCCGGAAGTACGCGTGGTGCGGGACTTCGCTGACCGCGTGCGCGCGGTGATCGAGAAAAACCCGAATGCGATCGGCGTGAACGACAACTGGAACGAGTCGGTGAAGGTGCTGCGCATCGAGCTGGACCAGAGCAAGCTGCGCGCGATCGGCCTGACGTCGCAGTCGGTGATGCAGGCGGCCAACACCATCCTTTCAGGGTCCACGATCGGGCAGTTCCGCGAACGCGACAAGCTGATCGACATTGTGGTCCGCCAGCCGCTGGACGAGCGCTCGACGATCACGGCGCTCAGCAGTGTCAGCATTCCGGCGGCCAGCGGCCGCGCGGTCCCGCTGTCGCAGCTGGCCACGCCGCGCTTCGTCTGGGAGCCGGGCGTGGTCTGGCGCGAGGGCCGCGACTGGGCGATCACGGTGCAGTCGGATGTCGTCGACGGCATCCAGGGGCCGACCGTGTCCGCGCAGATCGACCCGCAACTGGAGGCGATCCGTGCGGTTCTGCCGGCCGGCTACCAGATCCAGCTGGCCGGCGCGATCGCCGACAGCGGCAAGGCGCAGGATGCGATCGCGGCCAACGTGCCGCTGGTGATCTTCATCGTGTTCACGCTGCTGATGCTGCAGCTGCACAGCTTCTCGCGCTCGGTGCTGGTGTTCCTGACCGGTCCGCTGGGCGTGGCCGGCGCGGCGCTGGCGCTGCTGATCCTGCAGCGGCCGTTCGGCTTCGTCGCGCAGCTGGGCGTGATCGCGCTGTTCGGCATGATCATCCGTAACTCGGTGATCCTGGTCGACCAGATCGAGCAGGACATTGCGCAGGGCGTGCCGGCCTGGGATGCGATCGTCGGCTCGGCGGTGCGCCGCTTCCGGCCGATCGTACTGACGGCCGCCACCGCGGTGCTGGCGATGATCCCGTTGTCGGGTTCGGTCTTCTGGGGCCCGATGGCAGTGGCGATCATGGGCGGGCTGGTGGTGGCGACGCTGCTGACCATGCTGTTCCTGCCGGCCCTGTATGCGGCATGGTTCCGCGTGAAGCGGCCGGCCTGAGGCGGCCGCAGGCGGGCAGGGCAGCGATTTTTCGGGACGGCTTGCGCTTTTTTCAGTAGAATTCGCGCCTGAAGTCAAACAGCCACTACCATGGCAACGCAGGGCGACCGCTTTGACGCAGGGTCGCCCTTTGCATTTGTTGAAACGGCGCCCGGGCCCGAATGGCTGGGGGACGTTGCCGCGAGGATGGCGAAATTGGTAGACGCACCAGGTTTAGGTCCTGACGCCAGCAATGGTGTGGGGGTTCGAGTCCCCCTCCTCGCACCAACCGAATGATGATTAACTTTTTGGACGATTCACATGGCAACTGCAGTCGAAACCCTGGAAAAACTTGAGCGCCGCATCACGCTGACCGTGCCGCTGGCCGAAGTCAACGAAGAAATCGAAAAGCGCCTGAAAGTCCGTGCGCGTACCGCGAAGTTCCCTGGCTTCCGTCCTGGCAAGGCACCGCTGAAGATGGTGGCAGCGCAGTTCGGCGCAATGGTCGAGAACGAAGTCCTGAACGACAAGGTCGGCCAGGCATTCGGCGACGCAACCGCTGAAAACAACCTGCGCGTCGCCGGTTATCCGCGCATCGAACCGAAGGCCGACGAGAAAGCCGACAACGCGCTGGTGTTTCAGGCGACGTTCGAGGTCTATCCGGAAGTGAAGATCGGCGACCTGGAAGGCGCCGAAGTCGAGAAGAGCACCGCGGCGATCACCGATGCCGAGATCGACAAGACCATCGACATCCTGCGCAAGCAGCGCGTGCACTATCACACCAAGGGCGAAGCCGGCGCGCATGGCGACGGCGGCCCGGACACGTCGGCACAGAACGGCGACCGCGTGACCGTGGACTTCGTTGGCAAGCTGGACGGCGTTGAATTCCCGGGCGGCCAAGCCGAAGACTTCCCGTTCGTGCTGGGCGCTGGTCAGATGCTGAAGGAATTTGAAGACGCGACCATCGGCCTGAAGACCGGCGAGACGAAGACCTTCACGCTGTCCTTCCCGGAGGACTATCACGGCAAGGACGTGGCCGGCAAGACGGCCGAATTCACGATTACCGTGAAGAACGTCGAATGGGCGCACCTGCCGGAAGTCGATGCAAACTTCGCGAAGAGCCTCGGCGTGGCCGACGGCGACCTGCAGAAGATGCGCGACGACATCCGTGCCAACCTCGAGCGTGAAGTCGGCAGCCGCATCAAGGCGCGCACCAAGAACAGCGTGATGGACGTGCTGGTCAAGGTCGCCGAACTCGACGTGCCGAAGGCACTGCTCGAGCAGGACGCCGAGCGTCTCGCGGAGCAAACCCGCCAGGACATGCGCCAGCGCGGCATCAACGTGAATGACATGCCGTTCCCGGCAGACCTGTTCACCGCTCAGGCCGACCGTCGCGTTCGCCTTGGCCTGATCCTGTCGGAACTGGTCAAGCTGAACCAGCTGCAGGCGACCGCCGAACAGATCAAGGCATTTGTCGATGATTTCGCGAAGGCCTATGAAGATCCGCAGCAGGTGGTGAAGTACTACTTCAGCGACCGCAACCGCCTGGCCGAAGTCGAAGCGCTGGTGATCGAAGAGAACGTCGTCAACTTCGTGCTGTCGAAAGCCAAGGTGGCAGAAAAGAGCGTGTCCTTCGACGAACTGATGGGCAATTGATCTTTCAGGCGTAACGCCTTTGGGCGTTGCCCTGATAAGCGGCCGCAAGTTTGGTTACACTACCGCTTGCGGCCGTTTTGTTTTTGCGACCGCGCTAATCATCCAACGGGAAAGACAATGACTGACATCCACCGCAAATCCGCCCTCGATACTGACATGCTCGGCATGGTGCCGATGGTGATCGAGCAGAGCGGCCGTGGCGAGCGTGCCTATGACATTTACTCGCGCCTGCTGAAAGAGCGCGTGATCTTCCTCGTGGGTCCGGTCAACGATCACACCGCAAACCTGGTCGTTGCGCAGATGCTGTTCCTCGAGAGCGAGAATCCGGACAAGGACATCTCCTTGTACATCAACTCGCCGGGCGGCTCGGTATCCGCTGGCCTGGCGATCTATGACACGATGCAGTTCATCAAGCCGGACGTGTCGACGCTGTGCACCGGCCTCGCCGCATCGATGGGCGCCTTCCTGCTGGCGGCCGGCGCCAAGGGCAAGCGTTTCTCGCTGCCGAACTCGCGCATCATGATTCACCAGCCGCTCGGCGGCGCGCAAGGCCAGGCCACCGACATCGAGATCCAGGCCCGCGAGATTCTCTACCTGCGTGAACGCCTGAACATGATCCTCGCGGAAAAGACCGGCCAGTCGATCGAACAGATCGTGAAGGACACCGACCGCGACAACTTCATGTCGGCCGAGCAGGCGGTCGAGTACGGCATGATCGACCAGGTGCTGACGCATCGCGGCTGATCCGGCGCGTGCCGTTCATCCCCGGCAGCGCGGGACCGGTAGTTGTTCGTTCACAACTACCGGTTTGTCCTGTCCGTTGCGAAGCGGGATGACGGATTCTGCATTCGAAGGTAAGATCGACCCACATTTACGCATACAGCCAGCCCATGTCTGATAAGAAGTCTTCCAGTGGTGAAAAGTTGCTCTATTGCTCATTCTGCGGCAAGAGCCAGCATGAGGTTAAAAAACTGATTGCCGGCCCGTCGGTGTTCATCTGCGATGAGTGCATCGACCTGTGCAACGACATCATCCGGGACGAAGCGGCGGCGGTCGAATCGGTCAGCCCGAAGTCGGACCTGCCGACCCCGCAGGAGATTTTCGACCTGCTGGGCCAGTATGTGATCGGCCAGGAAACCGCCAAGCGCACGCTGGCGGTGGCCGTCTACAACCATTACAAGCGCTTGCGTCATCTTGGCAAAAAAGATGAAGTCGAGCTTGCGAAGAGCAACATCCTGCTGATCGGCCCGACCGGCTCCGGCAAGACCCTGCTGGCGC
>CAYZXP010000029.1:0-11119 GCA_964482415.1 uncultured Bifidobacterium sp.
CCGGGACTTGAATCAAGCCGCCGCCCCCAACGACGGCATCAACCAGACCGGCGAGCAGTGCCGCCAGGCCCAGTACAACGTAAAGCTCGGGAGAGGCTTCCATCAGGAATCTGAATCAGGAATGAACTCGTACTGCCACAGGAGGTAGTTGCCGGAGCTACCGGCAACTCAAGGAACAATCCCAGACCTTCGGCTATTTCGGTCCATCTCCTTCCGGTGGCGGACCTCAGTGAATCGCTGGCTTTAAATGCACGAAGATTTTCGCTTTGCTCAGCCGCAGGGAAAACCTTGCCGCGCCCCGAAAGACCGACTGCCTGTCTTCGCTCGAAATCACGGCGAGAATTGCACTACCTGTGGCTCAAGAAGAAAGCTGTTTGTTAGTGATTACTATCGGCATATATATTGATATTCAATATAATCAGGCAAATTCTCGCTTGCTGACCGGCGCTTGCGACTGGCCGGCACGGTGCCCGCGAATTAAATCGGCGGCACGGTCGGCAATCATGATGATGGGTGAATTGCAGTTGCCTGACGTAATGAAAGGCATCACCGATCCGTCGACCACACGCAAACCCTGAACCCCGATCACCCGGAGCTCGCTGTCCACAACGGCCATCGGATCGCCTGCCCTGCCCATCTTGCAGGTGCCGACAGGATGGAAAATGGTGGTGCCGATATCCCCGGACGCATTCGCCAGTTGTTCATCGCTCTGGAATTGCGGCCCCGGTTTGAACTCTTCAGCGGCATACGCACGCAATGCGGGTGCCGCAGCTATCCGCCGGGTCAGGCGCAACGAGTCAGCAGCGACTTTGCGATCCTCGGCAGTCGACAGGTAATTCGGTGCGATCTTTGGTGCAGCATACGGATCGCCGGAAGCGATGCGTACATGTCCGCGCGACGTCGGGCGCAAGTTGCAGACACTGGCCGTAAAGGCCGGGAAACGATGCAAGGGTTCGCCGAAGCGGTCCAGTGACAAGGGCTGTACGTGGTACTGGATGTTGGCGCTGCTTTGCGACGGGTCAGAGCGGGTGAACAGGCCCAGCTGCGAGGGGGCCATCGACATCGGACCACTGCGGTTCAGCAAATACTCGGCGCCGATGCGCATCTTTCCATGCCAGCTGTTAGCCAGGACGTTCAGGGTCTTCACATTCTGCACCTTGAACACCATGCGAATTTGCAAATGATCCTGCAGATTCTCACCAACGCCCGGCCGATCGATCACAGGCTCTATGCCGTGCTGCTGCAGCAGCGATGCCGGACCAATACCGGAGAGCTGCAAGATTTGCGGCGACCCGATCGCGCCGGCTGAAAGCAAAGTTTCGCGTGTCGATTCTGCCGTCCAGGCGCGTCCGCCACCGGTGAATTCCACGCCGGTACACACCACGCCCTGCGGCCCTTTTTTCAGCACCAGTTTTTCGACGTGGCATCCCGTCATGATGGTCAGGTTGCCACGTTGTACCGCCGGTCGCAGGAAGGCCTTCGCCGTGTTCCAGCGGATGCCAGATTTCTGGTTCACTTCAAAATAACCGCAGCCTTCGTTGTCGCCCCGGTTGAAATCATCGGTATTCGGAATGCCCGTCTGTCGTGCCGCCTCGCGGAAAGCATCAAGGATTTCCCAGCGCAGGCGCTGCTTCTCGACACGCCACTCACCACGAGCGCCATGGAAAGCATCGCCACCGCCGTGATGGTCTTCGGTGCGCAGGAACAAGGGCAACACCTGATCCCAGCGCCAGCGGTCGTCGCCGGTCGCGTCCGCCCAACGATCGTAATCACCCACCTGCCCGCGCATGTAGATCATGCCGTTGATCGACGAACAGCCGCCCAGCACTTTGCCCCGCGGGTAAATCAGGCTGCGACCGTTCAGGCCCGGATCGGCCTCAGTCCGGTAGCGCCAGTCAGTACGCGGGTTATCAATGCAATACAGGTAGCCGACCGGAATGTGTATCCACAGATAGTCATCCTTGCCGCCGGCTTCGATCAACAAAACCTGCACGTCGCGATCCTGCGTGAGCCGGTTGGCCAGCACGCAACCAGCGCTGCCGGCGCCGATGATCACGTAGTCGTAAGTCCCTGCACTCTCTCGTGTCTGCATCGCGGCCCCCGTCGACTGCTTACTTCGCCACCGGCATCGTAAATTCGGCACCCTTGCCGATCGACTCCGGCCAGCGCTGCATGATGGACTTGTAGCGGGTATAGAAGCGTACGCCCTCCTCGCCGTAGATATGCGTATCCCCGAACAGCGAACGCTTCCAGCCACCGAAGGAGTGCCAGGCCATAGGCACGGGGATAGGCACGTTCACGCCGACCATACCAACTTCAATGCGACGCGAGAATTCGCGGGCGGTATTGCCGTCGGACGTAAACAGCGACACGCCATTGCCGAACTCATGCGCGTTGATCAGCTCAATTGCCGCTGCCATATCCGGCACACGCACCACACACAGCACCGGACCAAAAATTTCTTCGCGATAGATCGTCATCTCAGGCGTCACCTTGTCGAACAGCGTACCGCCGACAAAGAATCCCTGTTCATGCCCTGCCACTTGGTAGCCACGCCCGTCCACGATCAGCTGCGCACCGGCCTGCTCCCCCTGCGTGATATAGGACTCGATCTTTGCCTTGTGCGCGGCCGTCACCACCGGACCCATTTCGGCATCGGCTTCCATGCCATTGCGGATCTTCAACGCCTTCACGCGCGGCACCAGCATATCGACCAGCTTGTCGGCCACGCTGCCAACGGCAACCGCAACCGAGATGGCCATGCAGCGCTCGCCGGCAGAGCCATAGGCTGCACCGATCAGTGCATCAACAGCCTGTTCGAGATTGGCGTCCGGCATGACCACCAGATGATTCTTCGCTCCACCCAAGGCCTGCACCCGCAGCGGATACGCGCCCTTGCGCTTCGTGCCTTCGGTGTAGATGTACTCGGCAATCGGGGTCGATCCGACAAAAGACACCGCCTTTACCTCAGGATGCTGCAGCAAAGTATCAACGGCCAGCTTGTCACCTTGCACCACATTGAAAACGCCATCCGGCAGTCCGGCCTGTCGGAACAGGTCAGCCAGCATCAGCGACGGTGACGGATCCCGCTCGGATGGCTTCAGGACGAACGTGTTGCCGCAACCAATGGCGACCGGCGCCATCCACAAAGGCACCATCACCGGGAAATTGAACGGCGTGATGCCTGCGGTGACGCCCAGCGGCTGGCGCAACTGCCAGTTGTCGATGCCGCCACCGATGTTGTCGGTGAACTGCGTTTTCAGCAGCTGCGGAATGCCACAAGCAAACTCGACGATTTCCAGTCCCCGTATCACCTCGCCTTTCGCATCACTGAACACCTTGCCGTGCTCACGCGTGATCATCGCCGCAAGATCGTCATGGTGCTTCTCGATCAGCTCCTTGAACCTGGACAGCACCCGCGCGCGTTTCAGAGGAGCTGTATCCGCCCAGGCAGGCGCTGCGGCCGATGCCGCAGCCACAGCAGCATTGACTTCATCGACGCTCGCCAGCCCGACTTGCGCCACCGGCGATCCGGTCGCAGGGTTGTACACCGGCTGGCTGCGGCCGCTGGCAGGCGCCACAAGCTGGCCGTTGATGAAATGCGAAATCATTGCTTCGGTAGGCTTCATAAGAAATCCTTTGTATTTAATGCGTTTTCATCGAGCTTATTACACGCAGACCCTTGAATCCAATGAGTTATCATCAAATACATCTTAAGAAATTCTTATGATCAACAATGGATCTCACGCAACTGCGCGCCTTTGTAACCGTCGCCCGTGAAGGCAACCTCACCCGCGCCGCCGAGCGCTTGCATCTGACGCAGCCTGCGGTCAGCCTGCAACTGAAGTCATTGCAGCAAAATCTGGATCTGCAACTTTTCACCCGAACGCCTGCCGGCCTGACCCTGACCGCCGATGGCGCAAAGCTGCTGCCGCTGGCGGAGAAGGTGATCGCCGGTAGCCAGGAACTGCTGCAGGCAGCGCAGTCATTGCATTCCACCCTGTCCGGCAAACTGGCCATCGGCACCATCCTCGATCCCGAGTTCACCCGGCTAGGCGCCTTCCTGAAGATGCTGGTCGAGGGCTATCCGCAGATCTCGACCGAACTCAGGCATGGCATGTCAGGGTGGGTACAGCAGCAAATCCGCGACGCGCAGATCGATGTTGGCTACTACCTCGGCCCGGTACAAGCGCAATTGCATGCGATCGAGTTGTGTTCTTTTACCTATCACGTGCTCGCCCCTCAGGGTTGGGCCAAACGCGTCAGGGGCAAGGGCTGGGAGAGCCTGGCACAACTGCCATGGATCTGGTCACCGCCGGAATCGGTACACCACCGGCTGTTGTCTGACGTATTCGGCTCACGGCACATACAACCGCTGACTGTAGCGCTGGTCGACCAGGAGGCGTCAATGCTGGATCTCGTGAAGTCCGGCATCGGCCTGTCCCTAGTGCGGGACTCGATTGCACTACGCGAATCACAGGCTCACGGGCTGGTCATTGCAGACAGCGTGAGCGTCACCACCCAGCTGTCCTTCATCTGCCTGGGCAGCCGCAAAACCGAACCACAAATTGCCACCGCCTTCCGCCTGATGGGCAATCTCTGGAGCAAATAGCCACTCCATCGGACTTCACGCCTGTGGAAAACCCTCGGGACAACTGGAACGAGAAAAGTGGATAAGCACCGGATATCTGTGAACCGCTTTTTTTATCCCAAAAGTATCCTTCGTTCCCAGCCCTGCTATTCAGACTTTATTTTTCTTCCAACCGCATGACGGTAAAGGGAAAACTGCAGTTATCCACAGATTTTCGTCCAGCTTATCTATCACTACCAATATTAAATACAAAGCTTAAAGAACAAATAAAGAAAAACCGGAAAAGCAAAAGCGCCTGCAATAAATGTGGGTAAACCTGTGAATAACCCGTGAATTAGCTGTGGGTAAAACCCGACCCCTGCTTTCCAGCTTTTAAAAAATATTCGGGTCCGTTCCAATTCCGGCGAAATTACGGCTGCGAGGGTTGCGGCGAGGCCTTCTGTGGACGCGTCAAAGTTGCGCGATACGCGCAAAATCAAGCTGCTTGGCGTAAAGAAAACGAAAAAAAAGCCGGCGATGCCGGCTTCAGGGGAAAAACTTGTCTTATTTGCCTTCGAGCGAACGATTCGCCAGTGCGCTTGAGTTGCGCAACTGTTCTCGCAGCCAGCGATGACCGGGACTGCGAGCATCGCGTTCATGCCAGAGCATGTCGATGTGGACTTCAGGCAAGGTGAACGGCAGGCTCTTCTTGATCAACTGTTCAGACATGCCTGTCGCATCGATCAGGTGATACGGGATCACCATCAGCAAATCTGAGGCGGCAACCACCTTGCCTGCTGTAAAGAACTGGTTGACCGTCAACAGGATCCTTCGCTCCCGGTTCAATGCCACCAGCGCATCATCTACCAATCCTCGCGCACGTCCGGAGAAGCTGACCAGCAAGTGGTTGGCATCGCAATAGCGATCCAGCGTCAGTTCCTGATCGGCCAGCGGGTGATTCTTTCTCATCACGCAAACGTAATGGCCCGCATACAGCCGCTCGTGCCGCACGGGCGTCTCGGTCGAGCCTTGCAATTGGGCGACCACACCGGGGAAAAAGCCGATCGCGAGATCAATATCGCCCCGCAGCAGCATCGGACGCGGCTCGCGCGTCGTCAGCGGAACCATGCGGATATCGATGCCGGGCGCTTCGCCTTCGATCAGGCGCACCAGCGGCGGCAATAGCAGGCCTGCAGTGGCATCCGCCATCGCCATCCGGAAGGTCGCATTGGCTTTGGCCAGTTCGAAGCTGCGCGGCGCGACAGCCTCTTCCAGGTCAGCCAGAGCACGTCGAACCGCAGGCCACAGCGATTCAGCCCGTGCCGTTGGCTTGACGCCGTGGGCAGTACGGATCAACAGCTCATCACCGAGCGCATCGCGCAGACGTTTAACAGCATTGGACACCGCAGGCTGCGTCATCGCCAGCCGGTTTGCAGCACGAGTGAGGTTTTGTTCGGTCATCACCGCGTCGAACACTCGCAGCAAGTTCAGGTCGAGGGTCAGGAAGCTCATAGGATTGGCAATCGATTATGACAACAGGTGAGATATATCATAAAACTATATTCGGCATAAGAAAATAAAACTATTCTTATATCATCCTGCCCCGTATACTGCGCCGCAACAAACAAGTTTTTGAGGGAGCCATCATGCAGAATTTCTTCGTTGCCGCGTCCGAAACGTTCAAGCCGCTGTTCTTCAGCTTCCAGAATCCGTTCTCCGCTTTGCTGCGCAGCAGTAACGTCAGCGCGAAGAATCTGGAGCGTGCCGAAACCTCGCGCGACCTGGAAACCATGGCGCGCGAAGTGGAACAGATGCAACCGAGCTTTGCCGCCGAACTGCGCAACTTTGCCGCACGCGACTAAGCTTGCCTGGCTGCCCTGAGGCGGGCAAAGCGCCCGCCAATCAGCAGCACACCGACACCGGCCGCCGCCAGCAAATGGGATGTGCCGACGGACGCCAGCAAGGCGCCGCCGGCTGCTACTCCCGCCGACTGTCCCAGGAAGAAGCAGGACGCGAACGAGGCCACGGCCGCACCGCGCCGTTCCGGCGCCATCTGAGTCGCATTGATCTGCAGCGTGTTGTGCATCATGTAGAAGCCGAGGCCGAACACGAAGCATGCCGGTACCGCAGTCCACCATAGCGGACTGTATCCGACCGTCACCATCGACGCCGCCATCAGCATTGCGCCATAGCGTATCAGTCCCACCTCCCCGAGCTGCCTGACCATTGAGCGAGAGCGCATCGCAAACAGGAAGCCGCCGAGTCCGAACAGCATGACCAGCAGCCCCGCAGTCGCCAGCGACCGGCCATGCACCGTGTGCAGGTGTGTCGGCACAAAGGCGAGCGCGCCGTAGACCAGCGCGCCTTCAGTCAGCACGGTCCCCAGGACCTTGCGCGCCCACGGGACCTCAAGAACCTTGCGAAATTCCCCCACCATTCGCGCCAGCGCATGGCCTTCGGCCTTGTGTACTGCTTTCGCATGGGCGGGCAGTCGGCCGTTCATGCGGACCAGGTAAATGCCGGTTACGAGGAAGGATGCGGCGATCAGGAAAAACGGGAATCGCCAGTCGAGATAGTCCGCGCTGATCCCGCCGAACATGATCCCGGTCGACAGCCCGAGGATTTGCCCGATCAGGAAGCGCGCCAGCACGGCCTGCCTGTCCTCATACGCCACTACGTCACCGATCCATGCCATCGACAGCGGAATCACCGACGCGCAGGTGGCGCCGGCCAGCATGCGAGCCAGCAGCAGCGACGAGAAATCAGGCGCCAATCCGCACAACAATGCAGTGAATGCGCAGGCCACGCAGCCCCAGGCGATGACAAGGTATTTACCGTAGCGGTCGCCGAGTGGGCCGAACAACAATTGCGACAGGCCATACGCTACTCCGAATGCCGTGATCGCCATCGCTGCCACGCCGAGGGTCACCCCAAAATCGCCGGCCAGCCGGACCAGCATGGAATCAACGATACGCATCGACATCCCGCTGCCGAAGGAGCCGACAGACAATGCGAGAATCGCGTTGGAAGGAATGTCTTGCCGGGCTGCGGACACTGCGGGAGAGGTCGGATTCATAGCGTTTGCGTACTGTCGAACTGGCGCTGCTCACCCGTGACCGGATCAGCGAATGCGATCGACCGGGCCAGCAGCTTCAGCGGCGATGAAAAATCATCGCCCTTGCAGGGAAGGGCCACCGGATAGAAACCGTCGTTCACGATCGGCAGGCCAAGGGAATTCATATGGACACGCAACTGGTGCATCTTGCCCGTCACCGGCAGCAGCCGGTACAGCGCCAGCGGGCCGCGTTGCTCGATCAGCTCGATGCGGCTGAATGCGTTCGGTTCGCCTTCCACCTCGCGAACGCGGAAGAACTGCTCGTCGCGTTCGATGCGGCTGCAAACTTCCATCGGCAGTTTCAGGTCTTCGCGAAACGGCGCAATCGCTTCATAAACCTTCGTCACCTGGCGGAAGCGAAACAGTGATTGCCACAGCGATCTCGTGGCCGGATTTACCGAGAACAGCATCACGCCGGCCGTCTCGCGATCCAGCCGATGGATCGGCGTCAGCGTGTCAATGCCGGTCTTGCGTTTGAGCCGAACCAGCAGTGTCTCGTGCAGGAAGCGGCCACCCGGCGTCACCGGAAGGAAGTGCGGCTTGTCGACGACCATCAGTTCATCGTTGGCGAACAGGATGGTCTCGTCGAACGGAATGCGTGTTTCGCCCTGTCGCTCGCGGTAGTAGAAGATGCAGGCGCCGCCGGGAAAGGCATCGTCATAGCCGACACGGCGTCCATGGCTGTCCAGCACTTCGGCGCGCGCCATCCGCTCGCGCCAGCTGTCTTCGCTGACCATCGGGAAGCGCTCAGCCAGGTAGTGACCCAGCGTCGCCCAGCGGCCATGCGGCAGCCAGGCAAAACTCGGAGAGACGCCGTCTCGGACAGGAAGCGGTGAGGGTTGGGCCATTGTTCGAATTTTTGATCAAGCCCGAAATCATAACTCGCGACGAAGGCAGTGGCCGATTGACAGCCACCACTCGCAAATTTCGTCATGCAGAGAGCCGGCCACCTTTCATCCGGCCGCTGCAACGAGTCATGAAAAAACCAACGGCCGGAGCTTCCGGCCGTTGGTTCAATTGGCAAGGTGCGCGCGAAGGCGCGCCCGCCAGACCTAGTCTGCCAGCCGCGCCTGAAGCGCCGATTTCACGGCGCCCAGTTCGGCGGGCAGCCGGTGGCTGAGCTTGTCGAACAGCTCGTCGTGAAGCTCGAGTTCGGCTTCCCATGCATTGCGGTCGATTGCGGTGATCATGTCGTACATGTCTTCCGCAAACTCGAGGCCGTCCCACTGCAGGTCGGCATGGCGCGGGGTCACGCCGAATACATGCTCGCCGCCGCTGGCCTGGCCGGCGATCCGGTCGAGCATCCACTTCAGAACGCGCATGTTGTCGCCGAAGCCGGGCCAGATGAACTTGCCATCGGGGCCGGTGCGGAACCAGTTCACGCAAAAGATTTTTGGCAACGGTTCGCTCTGTTGCTCAAGCTGTCGGCCAATCTTCAGCCAGTGAGCGAAATAGTCACTCATGTTGTAGCCGATGAAGGGCAGCATTGCGAAAGGATCGCGTCGCACCACACCCTGCTGGCCAGCGGCCGCCGCGGTCGTTTCCGAACCCATCGTCGCTGCCATGTACACGCCCTCGACCCAGTCGCGCGCCTCGGTCACCAGCGGCACGGTGGTCGAGCGGCGTCCGCCGAAGATGAAGGCTGAGATCGGCACACCCTGCGGATCATCCCAGGCGGCGTCCAGCACCGGGTTCTGCGTCGCCGACACGGTGAAGCGTGCATTCGGGTGCGCTGCCTTGCGGCCGGTCTCGGCGGCGATCTGCGGCGTCCAGTCCTTGCCCTGCCAGTCGATCAGGTGAGCAGGCGCTTCCTTCGTCATGCCCTCCCACCAGACATCGCCATCATCAGTCAGCGCGACGTTGGTGAAGATCGTGTCGCGCTCCAGCATGGCCATGCAGTTTGCATTCGTTTTGGCATTGGTGCCGGGAGCCACGCCGAAATAACCGGCCTCCGGGTTGATCGCATACAGCCGGCCATCGGCGCCGGGCTTGATCCACGCGATGTCGTCACCAATCGTCGTGACCTTCCATCCCTTCAGGCTTGCCGGTGGAATCAGCATCGCGAAATTCGTCTTGCCGCAGGCTGAAGGAAACGCGGCTGCAACGTAGTGCTTTTCGCCGACCGGAGACTCGACGCCGAGAATCAGCATGTGTTCGGCCAGCCAGCCCTGGTCGCGGCCCATCGTCGAGGCAATCCGCAGCGCGAAGCACTTCTTGCCGAGCAGCGCATTGCCACCATAGCCCGAACCGAACGACCAGATTTCGCGTGTCTCCGGATAGTGGACGATGTACTTCGTCGCATTGCACGGCCACGGCACGTCCTTCTGTCCGGGCTCGAGCGGCGCGCCGACCGAGTGCACGCAGGGCACGAAATCGCCGTCGCTGCCAAGCACGTCATACACCGCCTTGCCCATGCGCGTCATGATGCGCATGTTGACCGCGACGTAAGGCGAGTCCGACAGTTCGACCCCGATGTGCGCGATCGGCGAGCCCAGCGGACCCATCGAGAACGGCACCACATACATCGTGCGGCCGCGCATGCAGCCTGCAAACAGCCCGCCGAGCGTGGCGCGCATTTCAGCGGGATCAATCCAGTTGTTGGTCGGGCCGGCGTCTTCCTGCTTCATCGAGCAGATGAAGGTCCGGTCTTCGACGCGCGCAACATCCGACGGATCTGAATTGGCGAGGTAACTGTTCGGCCGTTTTGCCGGGTTCAGTTGCTTCATCGTGCCGGCCGCGACCATCTGCGCACAGAGGCGGTCATACTCTTCTTGCGAACCGTCGCACCAGACGATGCGGTCAGGCGTCGTCAGGGTGGCGATCTCCGTCACCCAGTCGATCAGTTGACGGTGTTTGACATACGCGGGCGGATTGACCGGCGCGACGCCGGCCATCACGGGCTGATTCATGCACTTCCTCCATGCCATGCAGCTGGCCTGGCCGGCAGGATCGTCGTCAGCTTGTGGCACCCGCAAAGGGTGAACGGCGGTCTTGTCGAGGGCGGCGAGGTTCACCGCGTTGCCTGCCCGGCGCCGGTGTGTGCGGCGGGCGTCTGGCTGAGCTGTCTCGTTTAGAATAGGTTTATCCCCGAGAGGGGTGGAGTGATTGTACTCCCGACGGCGCCCAAGCTTCGCTGCTCTCTCTCAAATCGATGCCGGGAATTATTTAAATGCCGGCTTTGTCGCTCAAATTTCAATAAAAAATGATATTCCAGCCAGATCGCCAAAGTTTCTCGCTGGGAGTGGATTTTTGCTTTCGAACCTGATGAAAATCGCCATCCTCGACGACTACCAGGACGCCGTACGCCGTCTGCCCTGCTTCCCGCTGCTCGACGGACTCGACGTGAAGGTGTTCCACCATGGCGCGAAAGGCATCGGCCAGCTGGCGATACGGCTGGCGCCGTTTGACGTGCTGGTACTGATCCGCGAACGCAC
>CAYZXP010000029.1:11219-22716 GCA_964482415.1 uncultured Bifidobacterium sp.
ATTGGCCAGCGTGTCGCCCGCTATGCACAGGCCTTCGGCATGCAGGTCAGTGTCTGGGGCAGCGAAGCGAGTCGCGACAAAGCGGTCGCTGATGGCTTTTCTGCAGCAGACAGCCGTGAAGCCTTCTTCTCGTCTGTTGATGTGCTCAGCCTGCACCTGCGGCTGTCCGACAGCACGCGGCACCGGGTCACGGCCGACGACCTGGCACGCATGAAATCCGACGCCCTGCTGGTCAACACCAGCCGCGCCGAACTGATCGCGCCCGGCGCGCTCGAGGCCGCGCTGCGCGACGGACATCCGGGAGCTGCCGCGATCGACGTGTTCGAGACTGAACCGCTGCCGCCGACGGCACCGCTGCTGCAGCTCGACAACCTGCTCGCGACGCCCCATCTCGGCTATGTCGAACAGGACAGCTACGACATGTATTTCCGTCCGCTGTTCGAAATTATTGCGCAGCGTGCGGCAGAGGCGAGGACATGAAGATCCTCAGCGTCCACGCCGGCAAGGTGGCGCCGCTGTTCGTCGGTGCGCAAGTACACGCGCAGTCAGTGATGTCGGCGATTCGCAAGCAGGCGCTGGAAGGCGCTGTGCAAGTCAGGCCGCTCGGCATTGTCGGCGACGAGCAGGCCGACCTCAGCGTGCACGGCGGGCTCGACAAGGCGGTGTACTTGTATCCGAGCGAGCACCACGGGTTCTGGGCCGAGCAGATGCGGCACGCATTGCGACGTGAAGTCACACCCGAGGCGGGCCTGTTCGGCGAGAACCTCTGCAGCGAAGGCTTGCTGGAGAACGCGTTGTGGGTCGGCGACCGCTTGCGTATCGGTGGCGTGCTGTTTGAAGTGACCGAGCCGCGCCAGCCTTGCTTCAAGTTTGGCGCGCGCATGGGTTATGCGCATGCGGTCAAGCAGATGCTGCAGTCGGGACGTTCCGGCGTTTATCTGAAAGTGATCGAGCCGGGCCAGCTGCAGGCAGGCGATGCAATCGAGCTGATCGCCGGCCGGCGCGAAATGTCGATTGCCTCGATCAACGATCGGCGTCTGAAGGGACGCCAGCGCGAACTGTTCGAGTGACGATGAGGCGCGGCGGGGTGCCCGACGCGTGCGGCAAATTGCGCCACAGATGCTTCCAGCCCGGCGGCCACGGCAGCGCCCGCCCTTTGTACGGCGCGACATTCGCGCGCAGCGGAATCACCGGCAAGTATTCCGGCTGCGGTCCGGCCGCCTGGTCCCATCCGAGCGAGAACGCATAATTCGGCAGCAGCGCATCGCAGACATCGGCGAACCAGTCGGCATGGTCGTCATCGCGGCCCAGCGCTTGCGCCAGTCCCTGCGGATCAAACTTTGCCAGTGCCGACAGCAGCTCATGCACCGAATCCCCCGGCTTGTCGCCCCAGCCCAGTACCGGATTCAGGTTGTACTCGGCACCAGAGCCGTACCAGCCTTCGCGCCAGCTGCGCTGCAGCCATTGCCGCGGTCCGGTGAACAAGTGCCAGCGCCAGTGCAGTCCGGACGGCTTCGGCCAGCTGTACAGGTAAAGCCGCTGATAACCGGCACGATGCAGTTCGCGCATCATTGCCATCAGCCGACCGTGTGGCATGCGGTCCGGCGGCGTCCGGCGAAACCGGATCGGCTCGCCATCGGCATGCTGCACCTGGTCGCAGGAGAGGTTCAAGTCGAGCGTGCGCCCTTCACTGCCGAAACGCGCAGAGATCCAGCCTGTCAGCAGATTGACCGACGTGATCACGCCGTAGCCGCGATAGCGATGGAAGACGACAGTGCCGGGGGCGATAGGCTTCATCAGAGCTTGCTCGGGAAAGCGAACAGAATGAAAACGAACGCCGCAGTGTAACGGCAGACGACGGCGATGTGAAAACAGAATATTTGTTCGGTCGCCGGAACTTCTAAGAGCTTGTCAGGTCATTCTGCGCTGGCAGGAAATCCGACGAATACGCTCATGACAACATAGCATTGGATTCGTCGCTTCCTCCTCTCTTACCATGCAAGTCCATCTTGTCTCGGATGGCGGGTGGCACAAGCGTTATCGCCTGTGCTGCCCAGCTTTTTCGGGAGTGGGCTTCAGTCCCACTCCCCTTTTTTTGTCCGTAGGTTTCCACGCTCCTGCGCATCGTTCGGTCCGCGCTATCATCGGGAATATTCGTTACCTTTTCCCGCGACCTTCATGAGCCTGCGCATCATTGCCACCGGCGGCACCTTCGATAAGCAATACGATCCGCTGAGCGGCCAGCTCGTCTTCGGCGACAGCATCCTGCCCTCGCTGCTCGAACGCGCACGCATCACCGTGCCCTGCCGGTTCGAACCCTTGCTTGCGCTGGACTCGCTCGACATGCAGGACGTACACCGGCAGCAGGTACGCGCAGCCTGCGCCCGCAGCGAAGAAGACCGCATCGTCATCGTGCACGGCACCGATACGATGCGCGAAACAGCCGAAGTGCTCGGCAGCGAGGGGCTCGCGAAGACCATCGTGCTGACCGGCGCGATGGTGCCCTGCCGGATTGACGGCTCCGATGCACAGTTCAATCTCGGTTTTGCCTGTGCCGCCGCCATGTTGTGCGAACCCGGCGTATACGTTGCGATGAACGGTCAGATCTTCCCGTGGAATGCGGTGCGAAAGAATCGCAGCGCGGGCTTGTTCGAAGCGAGTTGATCGCGCCCGCCTGAACCTGGCGCATTGCGCTTCCGCGTCCTGCGCTCCCGGCTTGTCGAGGGCAAGGCACCTCCGAACCAACGCACATCGAACCGGTCGAACCTTCGCTGCCTGCGCAGCGCAGGAAAGGGCTCGTGCTTGTGACGAGGCCGCATCGACGGAGATCTCCATGCAAATCGGCGCGCGGGCTGCACGGCAGGCGGTGGGTGTTGCGATCATCGCTTTCCTTGCCGCTTGCAGCGACGGCGACGGCGGCACATCGACCGGCACCAGCGCGACACAGCTGAGCACGCAGGAAAACGCCGGGCCGGCGAGCAGCGGCGATGTCGCGAGCGACGGGCTGGCGTGGATCAATTACCGCCGGACGCAGGCGGGACTGCAGACCGTGACGCGCGAAGCGCAACTTGACCGCGCTGCTGCCGCGCATGCCGCCTACCAGCAACTCAACAACCTGATCACGCATGACGAAGACCCGTCGCGTCCCGGCTTCACCGGTGTGACCGCAACCGAGCGGCTGCGTGCCGCCGGCTACCCGCTGGACACGCAGGCGCAGGCTGATGGCGAAGTGATCGCCGCTACGGCGGAAGCGGATGGTTTTGCGGCGGCCGAAGGTTTGCTCGGCGCGATCTATCACCGCTACCTGATGCTCGAGCCGCGTTTCGACCTCGCTGGTGCGGGCGATGCGCATCGCGGCGGCGGCTACTACTGGCTGAACGTGAACTTCGTGGCGTCGCGCAGCAGTGCCGGCCAGCTGGCTGGCCGCGTCGTCGTCTGGCCTTTGCCGGACCAGCGCAGCGTCCGCACCCGCGTCTCCAGTGACCAGGAGACGCCCGATCCGGTGGCGGGCCGCGACACCGTCGGCTATCCGGTCAGTGTGCATGCACCCCTCGGTACCCGCCTGCTGGTCAGCCGTTTTACGATCCGCGAGCAAGGCGGTCAGGTGGCGCTGAAGACGGCGCAGCTCGACAGCAGCAGCGACCGCGACACGCCGCCGTCTGCCGCAGCGATCATTCCGCTGACGCGGCTGCGCAGCGGCGTGCTGCACGAGGTGGAATTTGCCGGCAGTGTCGACGGCGTTCCGGTGGAAAGGCGCTGGTCATTCACGACACGCTAGAGGGAGCGACAGTCTGGCTGCGTCAGCCGGCCAACCGCAGGTACAACTCCGGCAGCCGTTGCGGCAGCTGCGCGACGCTGTCGATCACGAGGTAGTTGTGCGGGCCGAAGATCTTGCGCAGGCAGGTTTCTGCGGCCGGATCGACTGACACGCAAAACACCGGCGTGCCCTCTGCTGCCGAGCGGCCTACGGCGCGTGCGGCATCTGCAGCGAGCAGCCCCGGATGAAAGACGTCGATGTCATGCGGCTCACCGTCGGTCAGCAACAGCACCAGCCGCTGCGCGGCGTGGGACTGCCTCATCAGCTTGCTTGCGTGCCGTATTGCCGTACCCATGCGCGTCGACAGCGCACCATCGACGGCGGCCAGTCGCCCGAGCACCGCATCATCAAGCGGCGCGTCGAATTCCTTGAAGCGCAGGTAGTTGACCTCGTGCCGGCCGTTCGAATTGAATCCGTGGATCGCAATGCGGTCGCCACCCTGCGCAATCGCATCGCCCAGCAGCACGCTGGCTTCGCGTATCAGTGCCAGCAAAGTCGACTCGCCGAGCGAAGCGCGCGTTGATGCTGACAAGTCCAGCAGCAGCAGCACCGACAGGTCCGGCCGCTGCAGCCGCGTGCGCCGGTACAGTTTCATGTCCGGTGCTTCGCCGCAGCGCATCGCCGACTGCGCGCGCACCAGCGCGTCTATCTCGATGTCGTCGCCGTCCGGCTGGCGGCGCAGCCGGTGCGCCTGTCCGAGCTTGCGCGCCTGCAGCAGCTGCGCCAGCCGGGAGGACAGCGCCGCATGGCGCAACAGGCCTTCGCGCAGTGCGCCGGCATCTGCTATCGGTGGAACCTGCTCGATGACGCTGCACCAGTGCGGCCGGTAGTGGCCAATGCGGTCGTCCCACTCCGGATACGTCAGCCGCGCGGGATCCTGCGCGTCATCGTCGTTTGCGGCCGCCGCCACCGTGCGCGGTCGGGCCCGTGCTTCATCATTCGCGCGCTCGTCGAAGCGCTGGCTCGACTCGGCCGCGGTGTCGCTGGCGCTGAAGCCGGCGTCCTCTGCCCTCGTCTCCTCCGGCGGCGCATCGCTGTCCCACAGGAAGAGGTTGTCGTCACGGTACAGCGGCTCCACCAGATACGACTTCGCATTGAACTGCGCGCGCATCTGCCCGATGTCGTTGCCGAGAAGGATGCCGAGCTCGCGCAACGCCAGCGGATCACTGCCATCTGCCTGCGATGCCAGGTACAGCCGCTTCGCCTTGGTCACCCACGGGTTGTCGTCGATCCGCGTCGGATCCAGCAGCACATGCGACAGGCGCAGCAGCAACGCCTCCACGCTCGTGCTGTCGCGGCCGCGCGGATCGAAGAACTGCAGCCACAGCCTGCGCAGTCCCGGCATTGCATCGATCGCCAGCTGTTCGACGCGCGCATCCTCCAGCAGCGAAATGATGGCCAGCTGCACCGGCCTGAGCCGGCGGCGCTCGAAGCGCTGCAGCGAGAAGGCATCATGCGCGGCCGCATGCGCAGCGGCTGCGCGGTATAGGTCGCGCAGCAACGCGCCGCGGTGCGATGCGTAGCGCGGCGGCAGGTGGATGCCCGCTTCCGACAGGTAGGGGCGCAGCTGCGTCGCCGGACGCGCACAGGGCTGCAGCCGGAAATCGCGTCGCCACAGCGCGCGCAGGTAATGCCGCAGGCTCGCGTTGGCCGCGTCGAGGCCGTAGTCGCTGGCAAGGGCGGCGCTGGCGCTCATGACGCCTTAACCGAAGAAGCTTTTCACGACGCTCCCGAGCGCTTCCAGCATGTCCGGGTCGTCACTGATCGGCTGCACCAGCGCCATGTTGCAGGCGGCCAGCGGCGCGATGCCTTTCGCGATCAGCGTTGCTGCATACACCAGCATGCGTGTCGACGCCCCCTCGTCCAGACCATGCCCTTTCAGGTTGCGCATCTTGCCGCCGATGCCGACCAGCTTCTGGGCGATGTCTTCTGACACGCCGCCTTCGTGCATCACGATATCGGCTTCCACCTCCGGCGCCGGATAATGAAAATCAATGGCCACGAAGCGTTGCTTGGTCGATTGCTTCAGGTCCTTCAGCATCCGCTGGTAGCCGGGGTTGTACGAGATCACCAGCTGGAAGTCCGGATGCGCGTGCAGCAGTTCATTCCGGCGATCCAGCGGCAGGCTGCGACGCGCATCAGTCAGCGGGTGGATCGCGACCACCGTGTCCTGTCGCGCCTCGACCACTTCATCCAGATAGCAGAATGCGCCCGCGCGCGCGGCGACGGCCAGCGGGCCATCCTGCCAGTAGGTGCCGTTTGCGTCGAGCAGGAAGCGTCCGGTCAGGTCCGACGCGGTCGTGTCCTCGTTGCAGGAGACCGTGACCAGCGGGCGCCCGAGCCGCCACGCCATGTGCTCGACGAAGCGCGTCTTGCCGCAACCGGTCGGGCCCTTGAGCATCACTGGCAGGCGTGCCGAGTAGGCGGCCTCGAACTGTGAGACTTCGTCGCCCACCGGCAGGTAATAAGGTTCGTCATCGACGCGGTATTGCGCGATGTCGGTGGTTGCATGCATGGCGGTATCCGGAAAAAACAGCCGATCTGGAGACACCAGACCGGCACAAGTGCCCCACCTGGAGGAATCGGGCCTGCTGAATTACCTGTGCACCTTGTCGGCGGCATTCGGGATGCCCGGCACAGGGCACTCCTCGGTGCCGACCGTCGGCCGCGTGATCTGCTCGACCATCTCGCGCGTGCCTTCCGGATCATTCACCCACTTCGCATAGAAGTCGTACGGGCAGGCAGCGACGCCCTGGTCGCCTTCGCCGGAATTGATCTTGCCGGTGTAGCCGCGATGCAGCAGCTTGAACAGGTGGTTTTCCGACTGCATGTTCTTGCGCGCGTCGCGGATCAGCGAGGTCGACAGCTGCGCATACTGGATGCCCATCTCTTCTTCGCCGCATTCGCCGAGCGTGCGGCCGTCGAAGCCGATGATGGCCGAGTGGCCGAAGTACGAATACACGCCGTCGAAACCAGCCGCGTTCGCCACCGCCACATAGCTGTTGTTGGCCCAGGCCATTGCTTTGGCCATCAGCACCTGCTGGTCCTTCGCCGGATACATGTAGCCCTGGCAGCGCACGATCAGCTCGGCGCCTTTCATCGCGCAGTCGCGCCAGATTTCCGGATAGTTGCCGTCGTCGCAGATGATCAGGCTGATTTTCAGACCTTTCGGTCCTTCGGACACATAAGTGCAGTTGCCCGGATACCAGCCCTCGATCGGCACCCACGGCATGATCTTGCGATACTTCTGCACGATCTCGCCCTGGTCGTTCATCAGGATCAGCGTGTTGTACGGCGCCTTGTTCGGATGTTCCTCATGCCGCTCGCCCGTCAGCGAGAACACGCCCCATACTTTCGCGGAGCGGCAGGCTTCGGCGAAGATCTCGGTCTCCTCGCCCGGCACGGCCGCGGCGGTGTCGTACATCTCCTTCGCGTCATACATGATGCCGTGTGTCGAATACTCGGGGAAGATCACCAGATCCATGCCCGGCAGGCCAACCTTCATGCCCTTGATCATGTCCGCGATCTTGCGCGCGTTGTCGAGCACCTCGGCCTTGGTGTGCAGCCGCGGCATCTTGTAGTTAACGACGGCCACGCCGACGGTGTCCTTGCTGCTCGAAATGTCACCGTGATACATCTGACTCTCCTTTGAACGGGTGAAGCGTGCCGGCGATGGCGTGAGCACCATCGCGGACGGTCAGGTTCAAAGTTAATCGAATCGCGCAAAAAATCCGATGCGTCATTCGACGTAGTCCGCTACGCGAAGCGGACTGCGCGGGCGAGCTGTCAGCCGCTCACGCTGCCAGCCGGGAAGCGACCAGCGCCGCCGCCGCCGAGCGCGTCTCCACGCCCAGCTTCACGTAGATGTGCTCGAGGTGCTTGTTCACCGTGCGCGGGCTCATGCCGAGGATCTCGCCGATGTCGCGGTTGGTCTTGCCCTTGGCGACCCAGCTCAGCACATCGGTTTCGCGCGGCGTCAGCTGGTACTGTTCGAGCGACGCGGCAGCATCGGCCTCGACCGGTTTCTCCTCCAGCAGCAGCAGCAGCTCATGCCGGCGTCGCGACAACGACAGGTACAGCGCCATCCCGTCACGCGCGACCGACAGCGGCGTGCCCTCGGTGCCGGCTGCCAGCGCCGGCTGCAGCCAGTCGCGCACCGCTGCCGGCAGAGAGCGCGGCGCGATCGCGTCGTCCGGGAAATACCGTGACAGCCATTCGCCGGCCTGCTGCGTCTGCCACAGCGGCATGCCGTCGGCACGCAGGGACACGGCCGCATGCGACACCGCGTCAATCGCATGCGTGGCCTGCGCCAGCATCCGCGCATTGCGAATGTGCGTGGCCACGCGCGCGAGCACCTCGGCCGGCTCGATCGGCTTGGTCACATAGTCGAGCCCGCCCGACTCGAAACCTTTGACGACATGCTCGGTCTCGGTCAGGCCGGTCATGAACATCACCGGCACATGCCGCACGGCGTCCATTTCCTTGATCCGCCGGCAGGTCTCGAAGCCGTCGATGCCGGGCATGACTGCGTCGAGCAAAATGATGTCCGGCGTCACCCGCTGCAGCAGCTCCAGTGCCGACGCGCCATCGGTCGCGACCAGCACCGAATAGCCGGCCTCCGACAGCGCATCCGACAACAGCGCCAGGTTTTCGGGCACGTCGTCGACGATCAGCGCGACGTCACCCTCCAATGCGGTCCATGTCCTCATGTACCCACTCCTTCAAACGATTCATGTATTCGGGCAGGCGGAAGCGTTCCACCAGTGTCCTGAGCTCAGCGCAGAACGGCGCATACAGCGGATTGCGCGCCGCCAGCGCATCGAGTTCTGCATGGATGCCTTTCACGTAGCCGATCGCGCCCAGCTCGGTCAGCTTTGCCAGCGCGGCCTTCGGCGGCACCACGCGCATCGGCTGCTGCGTTGCCGGCGCGGCGACCGGCGCCACCGCCCATTCGATGCCGAGGTGCAGCTTCAGCTTCGACAGCAGGTCCGGCAGCAGGAAGGGTTTGGCGATGAAATCGTTGCAGAGCATGCTCTCGCCCTTTTTCGCGGTCGGGTCGAATACGTTCGCCGACACCACGATGACCGGCAGGTCATCGTAACCGCGCTCGCGCAGTCGCTCACAGGTTTCCCAGCCGTCGATGCCGGGCATCGCGATATCCATCAGCACCAGGTCGGGGTCATGCTCGCCGATGGTTTGCAGGCAGGCTTCGCCGCTGTCGGCCTCGACCATGTCGAAGCCCAGCGGCTGCAGCATCTCGCGCAGGATCTCGCGCTGCGACGCGTTGTCGTCCACCACCAGCAGCCGCTTGCGCGGTCCGAGGTACCCCTGCGGCTGTGCGGACGCGGCGTCCGGCTGCGTCGGCTGGCGCACCTCGCGCAGGTAGATGCGCAGGCGGAAGCGGCTGCCGCGGCCGACTTCGCTGGTCACGCTCAGCTCGCCGCCCATGATGTGCGCGAGCATGTTCGAGATCGCCAGACCGAGGCCGGTACCGACTTCCTTGCGCTGATTGGCTGACTTGCTGCGCTCGAACGGCAGGAAGATACGGTCGATGTCGTCCTGCGCAATGCCGATGCCGGTGTCCTCGACCTCGAACACCGCGATCTCGCGCGCGTAGCTGACGCGCAGGGTCACCGAGCCGGCGTCGGTGAATTTCATCGCGTTGGCCAAGAGGTTGATCAGAATCTGCCGCAGGCGCTTTTCGTCCGCATGCACGGCCTGCGGTATGCGGCCCGATTCCTCGAAATGAAATCGCAGCCCTTTCTGCGCGGCCTGCGGTGCGACCATCTGCACCAGCTGGTCGACGAATTCGCGCAGCCGCAGTTCACCGCGATCGAGCCGCATCTTGCCGGCCTCGATGCGCGCAATGTCGAGCATGCCGTCGATCAGCGACAGCAGGTGCTCGCCGCTGCGGCGGATCACGCTGACGGCGTTCTGCCGGTTGTGCGGCAGCGACGGGTCGGTCTGCAGGATCTGCGCATAGCCGAGGATGCTGTTCAGCGGCGTGCGCAGCTCATGACTCATGCCGGTCACGAAGCGGCTCTTCGCCAGGTTCGACGCCTCGGCCTTGTCTTTTGCGCGCTGCAGCTCGCGGTCGGTCTGTTCGTGCGCGTCGATTTCCGTCATCAGCAGCCGGTTCTGCCGCTCGGATTCCTGCTGGGCCTGCCGGCGGCTTTCCGCATTCAGCACCAGCCACCAGGTGCCGATGCCGGTCAGCAGGAACAGTGCGGCGAACAGCTTGACGAACAGCCCGTTCAGGTCAGGCAGGCCATAGGACGGCAGGCCGGCCAGCTGCGCCATCTCGAGCGCATACAGGGTGCCCAGCGTGGCCAGCAACACGATGGCGAACACCGTGAGCATCACGAGGTAATGGCCGACGTCGGTCTTCAGCCAGACCGCCACCCGCTTCGGCAGCAGCGCATCCATCACGGCGTGGAACTGTTCGGTCAGCTGCGAACCGCTCTTGCAGCGGTCTTCACAACGTGCGTCGAGCGAGCAGCACAGCGAGCAGATGTCGCCCGCATAAGCGGGGCAATGCGTAATGTCGGCCGGTTCGAAATGGTTTTCACAGATCACGCACTGGCGGCTGGTGCTGTTGTCGTGGATGTCAGGCTCGCGCGCGATGTAGTAGCGGCCGCGCGTGATGACGGCCAGCAGCGGTGCCAGCGCCAGCGCCGACAGCAGCGCGATGAACGGAGCCAGTGCGGCGGCGGTCGCGCCGAAAGCGCCGGCCAGCGCGGCGACCGACAGCAGGGCCGCAATGCCCATCGCGCCCACGCCGACCGGATTGATGTCGTACAGGTGCGCACGCCGGAATTCAATGCGCGCCGGCGACAGCCCGAGCGGCTTGTTGATCAGGAGATCCGACACCAGCGCGCCGATCCACGAGATCGCCACCATCGAGTACAGCGTCAGCACTTCCTTCAGCGCTGCGAACACGCCGATCTCCATCAGCAGCAGCGCGATCAGTACGTTGAAGACCACCCACACCACGCGGCCCGGGTGATGGTGCGTGAGGCGTGCAAAGAAATTCGACCAGGCGAGCGAACCGGCATAGGCATTCGTCAGGTTGATCTTCAGCTGCGACACCAGCACGAACAGTGCGGTGGCGCCGATCACCCAGCGCGGGTCGGAGAATACGTAGCCGAACGCCAGCAGGTACATCTGCGTCGGCTCGACGGCCTCGGCAGCCGGCAGGCCCTGCTCGATCAGCAGGAATGCGAGCAGCGCGCCGCCGAGCATCTTGGCCGCGCCCATCAGCACCCAGCCCGGGCCGGCCAGCAGCATCGCCGACCACCAGCGCGCCTTCTTGCCGGGCTGTGCCTGCGGCAGGAAACGCAGGAAGTCGACTTGCTCGCCGATCTGCGCAATCAGTGAAAACGCGATCGTCGCCGCCGAGCCGAACAGCACCCAGTCGAACTGCCCGCCCTGCGGCAGACCGGCGTCGAATGCCAGCAGGCGCGACACCGCCTGCGGCTCCTTCATCAGGATCGCGATGAAGGGCAGCGCCATCAGCACGCCCCACAGCGGCTGCGTCCACGCCTGCACGCGCCCAAGCAGCGTCACGCCGTGGATCACCAGCGGAATGATCACCACTGAGCACAGCACGTAGCCCCAGGCCAGCGGCACGCCCCAGGCCATCTCGACGGCCTGCGCCATGATCGATGCCTCGATGGCGAA
>CAYZXP010000029.1:22816-23958 GCA_964482415.1 uncultured Bifidobacterium sp.
GCGCCGAGCGCGGTGTTGGCGATGCTGAACTCGGACCAGCGGCGAAAGCTCTGCGGCGTGTAGCGCAGCGCATAGTCCTCCAGGGTCTCGTTCGCCACCCAGGTGTTGTAGTCGCGCCGGCTCTTGACGATGCGCTGGACAGACGATGAATTCAAGCGGTGCTCCGGTCGGCGGGGATGATTATTTTTTATGGAATGGCCGTTGAAGCGGGTGCGGCAGCCCGGTGCTTCCAACTTGCCTTACCCGCATAGCAATTTCTGCACCACACCCATTGCGAGCCCCCGATCGGCGTACGTCAAATGACGTAGTGCGGCATTCGCGGCATGCCGCAGCGGTGTTTCGACATTCGCGCACTCGCAAGGTGCAATCCCCGCCCCGCGGTGGGGCGTAGCGGACCGGTGTACTGCGGCCGCGCGCGCCCCATGTCGGAGCGCTCGCCTGAATAGCAGATAAGGCCGGCATTTGTATCTGCGCGTGCTGCGCAGCGCTTACGTCAAACAGCGTATTGCTGCGCTGCGTCGCGAAAACCTACGCTTGCTTCCAAGCCGTGCAACCACGGCGGCGCCATCACAAAAGATCCCGCCGCCTGTAGCAAGGCCATCGACAGTGTCGCTGTCATCTCCCCGGAAACGCCCTCGTGTGAAAGGAAATCGAATGTCTGATCAATCCCTCAAATCCGCAGGCCGCCGCAAGGCGCTGTTGAGTCTCGCAGCCAGCGCGGCCGTCGCACTGCCCGGCTTTTCATTCGCAGCGCCGCCGGCCACGGCCGCGGTCAACACCACCAAGCTCGCCGTCACCGACACCGAAGTGATCGTCGGCCAGCTGCACTCGGCCACCGGCACCATGGCCATCTCCGAGACCGGCTCCATTCAGGCCGAGCGGCTGGCGATCGAGCAGATCAACGCGATGGGCGGCATCCTCGGCCGCAAGATCAAGATCATCCAGGAAGACGGCGCGTCCGACTGGCCGACCTTCGCCGAGAAGGCGAAGAAGCTGCTCGCCAACGACCGTGTCGCCGCCATCTTCGGCTGCTGGACCTCGGCGTCGCGCAAGGCGGTGCTGCCGGTTGTCGAGAAAGAGAACGGCCTGCTGTACTACCCGACCTTCTATGAAGGCCTCGAGCAGTCGAAGAACGTGATCTA
>CAYZXP010000030.1:0-1962 GCA_964482415.1 uncultured Bifidobacterium sp.
GCTGAAGTTCATTACCGCGCCGGATTTCGAAGCGCCGACTGACGGGACGACGACCGGATCGAATACCTACATCGTGCGGGTGAAAGCAAGCGACGCCGCGGGCAATGAGAGCTGGCAGACGATCACGGTGACGGTCGCCGATGCCGACGACGCCGCACCTCAAATCCAAGGCCCGTCCGGTGAAGCTGGTGACGAGACCGGCAACAAGACGGTCGATGAGAACACGACCACGGTCGCGACGCTGACCGCGGATGAAGACGTGACATGGAGCCTGGGCGGCGGTGAAGACGCCGCGAAGTTCGAGATCGACCCGGACACCGGCGTGCTGAAATTCGTCGCCGCGCCAGATTTCGAGGCGCCGCGCGATGGCACGACCTCTGGTCACAACACGTACATCGTGAAGGTGAAAGCGACCGATGCAGCCGGCAATGAAAGCTGGCAGATGATCACGGTGACGGTTGCCGATGTCGTCGAACCGGGGCCGTCGGTCGTGCCCGTCATCGTCGATGTGACCGAGACGGCCACGGATCCTACGCCGTCGGACCTGCTGACGCTGGACGACACGCCAACGGTTCGGATCACCGCCGAGCCGGGCGTTCAGGAAATCCGCCTGTACCTGCGCAATCCCGAGACCGGTGAATTCGAACTCGTGCCCAACGAAGGCCTGTTCGTGCTCGATACGAGCGAATCCGGCGAATCGGTCTATACGCTGGTTTTCAGCCAGGCGCTGCAGCACGGCGACTATGCGGTCCAGACATGGAAGGACGGCTTTGGCAGCGAACTGTCCGGGCCCATGACCATCGACAGCATTCCAGGCCTGTTCGACCAGACCGTACTGCGGCGCGTTGATGCCAGCAGCGGCGATGTGGTCACCTTTGGCCATCTCGGCGGCATGAGCCAGGATCGCATGCCGTTGCGCTGGGATGCCGGCACATCGAACTGGGTCGATGCCGACGGCGAGACGATCCGTTTCTGCTTCGTGGTCCCCGCACGCGCCAGCGTCGATGATCCGCAGGCGAATGCCGATGCGCGTCTGTTCGGCGCGCCGCCGCCGGGCAGCATCATCACCTGCACGCTGGCCAGCGGCTCGACGCTGCTGCTGGACACGCAGACGGGCGCCTACACATACCGGCCCGCCGACGGCGCGACGCTGGATGCCTTCGTGGTGGCTTCATCGGACGGCCGGCAGGGCTCGCGGCTGATCCTGACCTTCGATGCGCGCGATCCGCTGGATCGCGACGGCATCAATGCGAATGTGGAAAACGTACTTGCCAGCCTGGTCAGCGGCGGGCTCGGCGACCTGAACGGCGACGGCATCGCTGATGCGAACCAGAACGCCGTTGCAACGCTTGCCTGGTCGACGGCCGACCGCTTTGCTTCGGCGGTCGCGGATCCGGGCGCCTTCGCCGCGCGTGCGTCGAACCTGGCGTCGGTGATTTCGTTGTGGATCGCTCTGCCGGACGACAACAACGCCGTTGATGACAGCGCGCAGCTGACCGGCGTGAAGGTGCTGGACCCCGACATGCTTGCCGGCGGCAAGCCGGAGGGGGCGCGCTGGGATCCGATACAGTTCGCGATCGAGCCGTTGCAGAGCATGGGCCTGCTCGACAGTGACCAGGCGCGCGACGGGTTGCAGGTCACGATACGCATCGACGTCTCGCGCTCGGGCGTGGCCGAAGGCGAGTTCACTCGCTACATGAAATACGTGTCGGCCGAAGCGCTGCAACAGTACGCGGACAGCGGCCTCAGCCTGCGCGACCTTGACGGCAACCTGATCAGCGCGGCTGGATGGTATGACTACACGCAGCGGGCGCCGGGCGGCGACGGTGCGCAGTATGTGTACGAGAACGGCATGCTGCAGGCCATCGTGATCACCCTGACGGACAACAGCTTCGGCGACAACGATGCGCGCACCGGCTACCTGAAGGACCCGGGTGTGCCGGTCGGACGGGCGGATCGTGG
>CAYZXP010000030.1:2062-16577 GCA_964482415.1 uncultured Bifidobacterium sp.
CGCGCACCGGCTACCTGAAGGACCCGGGTGTGCCGGTCGGACGGGCGGATCGTGGCGGATCGCTGCCGCCAATAGATCCTCCGCCTGTGGATCCTCCGCCTGTGGATCCTCCGCCGGTTGATCCGCCGCCCGGCGGCATTGATACTGGCCCCGGGCCGGTGCCCGTTACGCCGCCGCCGCTGCCTCCGGGCGCCGCACTGTCGCCGCTGCCGCCGGGGCGACCGGATGCCGGCCTGCCAGCTGCGCCTTCGCCTGTCTTCGGTGGCGTGTCGCCGTTCGGCACACCCTTGTCTTCGCTGTTCGGCGATCCTGCGCCGGGCCGGAATGCGGCTGTGGACGGGCTGTACCGGTGGGCGGCGGATAACGCCGATATCGATGGCGATACGGATGCCGGAGAGCGGCTCGCGGTCGACTTTGACGCCGCGGCCGAGCCGGGCGGACTGCCGGCGTGGATGGCGAATTTCGATTCTTACACCGAGCAGGATGACTGGCACGCGGCGGTGATTCCCGCGGAGGTGCCGTCCCTGCTGGTGTTCCGTGGCATGCCGGACCAGTTCGTCGAGGGCGGACGGGACGGCAGCTTCACCGTGCCGTGGGACGCCTTCGTTCATACCGAGCGCGGCGCGCAGGTGCAGTTGCAGGCGACGCTGGCCAATGGCGGCAAGCTTCCGGACTGGCTGCGCTTTGATGCGCGCAGCGGCGTCTTTGTCGCTGTACCGGCGCCGGACTCTCGCGGCGAGCTGCCGATCCGCCTGACGGCGCGCGACCAGCAAGGGCGCGAGGCATCGGTGCTGTTCCGCTTCCGCGTCGGCGATGCGCTTCGCGGCACGCCGGAGCGGGTTGCCGGTGAGCCGGCGCCGTCCCAGAAGTCGGGCCGTCCCGGACTCGGCGACAAGCTGCGTGCGGCACGGGGATGATCGACAGGATGACGGCTGCCGCTCCGACACCGCAACAGCTGGCGGAACTGCTTGCGCTGCTGCGGCAGGCGCGGCAGGCCGCGTCACAGGAAGAACTGCGCTTCCTGCTCGTCAATGGCACGCATGCGCTGCTGCCCTACCGGCAGGCCGCGCTGTTCGAGGGTGGCCGCGTTGCCTGCCTGTCCGGCACCGTGTCGGTTGAGCGGAACGCGCCTTACGTTGAATGGCTGGAACGCCTCGCCGGCGCGCTGACGGTGCAGGCCGGTCCGGTACGGATCGACGCGTCCACGCTGCCGGAACCGCTGTGCGACGCATGGTCCGACTGGCTGCCTGCCGAGGCGGCGTGGATCGCGCTCGACGGCGCCGGCCTGCTGGTTGCGCGTGATTTTCCCGTGTCGGATTCCGAGCTCGCACTGCTGGCCGAATGGTCGCGCGGCTGGGCGCATGCGCTGCACGCGCTGCGTGCCGATGAGTCTCGCGGTGGCTGGCGCCGCTGGTTTGGCTCGGGCGCGCAGCAGGGCGCCCATCGTCCATGGTGGCGGCGCAAGCTCTGGTGGGCGCTGCCGCTGCTGGCGCTGGCATCGGCGATGCCGGTGCCGCTGACCGTGCTCGCGCCGGCCGAGCTGGTGCCGCAAGGCGCGGAAATCGTCCGTGCGCCGCTCGACGCCGTGATCGATCACATCGACGTCGCGCCGAACCAGGCTGTGCGCAAGGGACAGCCTTTGCTGAGCTTCGACGAACGCGTTCTGCGCAGCCGCATTGAAGTGGCCGCGCAGGCGCTGGCAACAGCCGAGGCGGATTACCAGCAGGCAGTGCAGCGTGCGCTGTCGGACCCGCAGGCGAAGGCACAGCTGCCTCAGCTCGCAGGTCGCATCGAAGAGCGGCGCGCCGAGCTCGGCCTGGCCGAGAGCCAGCAGGGCCGCACCCGCGTGCTGGCGTCGCGCGACGGCGTGGTGCTGATCGATGACCCGTCGGCCTGGGCCGGCAAACCGGTCGTGGTCGGCGAGCGCATTCTGCGGATAGCGGACCCGGCCGACGTCGAGGTCGAGGCCTGGGTTCCGGTGCATGACCTGGTGAATTTTCCCGAGCAGGCGCTGGTGCGTGTGCACCTGAATTCGGATCCCTTGCATCCGGTCAGCGCGAGGATGCGCTACCTGTCGTATGACGCCACCGAGCGCCCGGACGGCAGCTATGCGTACCGGATGCGCGCCCGGCTGGAGCCCGGGCAGGCATTGCCGCGCATCGGCGCCAAGGGCACCGCGCGCATCGAGTCGCGCCACGTCAGCGTGGGCTACTGGCTGCTGCGCAAGCCGTGGGCAGCCGCGCGCGCGTGGCTGGGCTGGTAGGGCAGGCCGTGCAGGGAATCACATTGCCGGCGCTGCGCGACGAACTCGACGTGTCCGAGGGGGCGCGCCTGCCCGACGGCCAGCCGAGCTGGACCTTGCATGATCCGGCGCGCCATCGCTTCTACCGGATCGACTGGATGAGCTTCGAGATCCTCGCTCGCTGGTCGCTCGGCGATGCGAAGGCGATCGCCGACAGCGTCAGCGCGGCGACGCCTTTGCAGATCGGCGCGGCCCATGTGCTGCAGGTGCTGGACTTCCTGCAGCAGAACCAGCTGTTGTCGACCGCTGGCCGGCATCAGGCGAAGCAGATGGCCGGCATGGCGGCCGCGGCGAAGGGGTCGCTGTTAAAAGGCGCGCTGCACCATTACCTGTTTTTCCGGGTGCCGCTGTGGCGACCGGATGCCTGGCTGGCGCGCTGGCTGCCGATCGCGCAGTTCGCGTTCAGCCGGGGCTTCGCGCTGGCGACCGTGCTGGCGCTGCTGGCCGGCGCGATGATGGTGATGCGTGAATCCGAGCGCTTCCTGAATTCGCTGGTCGACACGTTCAGCCTCACCGGCGCGGCCAGTTATGCGGTCGCGCTGGTGGCGGTGAAATTCATTCACGAACTCGGCCATGCGTTCGCGGCAAAGCGGCATGGCTGCCGCGTGCCGGTGATGGGCGTGGCCTTCGTGCTGCTGTGGCCGATGGCCTATACCGACACCAACGAAGCCTGGCGCATCGCCGACCCGCGCAAGCGCCTGCAGGTGGCCAGTGCCGGCGTGCTGGCGGAACTGGCGGTGGCGGCGTGGGCGACCTTTGCGTGGCCGTGGCTGCCGGAGGGTGGGCTGAAGACCGCCGCTTTCTTCCTGGCCACCACCAGCTGGCTGACCACGCTGGCGGTCAACCTCAGTCCTTTCATGCGCTTCGATGGTTACTTCGTGCTGTCCGACTGGCTGGACCTGCCGAACCTGCACGAGCGCAGCTTTGCGCTGGCGCGCTGGCGGCTGCGCGAGATCCTGTTTGCGACGGGCGAGCGGCCGCCGGAAGATTTTCCGCCGCACCGCCGACGGCTGCTGATTGCGTTTGCATGGGTGGTGTGGATCTACCGGCTGGTGGTGTTCTTCGGCATCGCGCTGGTGGTCTACCAGTTTTTCATCAAGCTGGTCGGCATCCTGTTGTTCGCGATCGAAGTCGGCTGGTTCATCGTGCGGCCGCTGGCTGGCGAGCTGGCGGCGTGGCGCACGCTGCTGCCGCGCGCGCTGCGCGGTCGCCGTGGCGCGCTGAGGATGACGCTGTGGCTGTGCGCACTGGCGCTGCCGGTGGCCTTGCTGTTCGTGCCGCTGCCGGCGCGGATGGTGGTCGCCGGTGTCGTGCGTCCGGCCGAGTATCTGGTGATCCGCGCACCGGTCGGCGCGCGGCTGGCGGCGGTGAACGTGCGCGCCGGCGATGCCGTGCGCACGGGCGAGCCGCTGCTGCGGCTGGAACAGCCGGACCTGCAGGCCAGCCGCCACCTGTCGCTGGTGCGCGAGGAGTGGCTGCGCTGGCAGGCGTCGAGCGCCGGGCTGCGCGAGGACACGCGTTCACACCTGCTGAGCCGCGAGGGCGAGTGGGCGCGGGCGGTCGCTGACGGCAAGGCCGTCGATGAGCAGATCGACAGCCTGCTGTTGCGTGCGCCTTTCCCGGGCATCGTGCCCGAGCTGGCGCCCGACCTCGTGCCCGGGCAGTGGGTCGCGGCGCGCGAGCCTCTGGGCATGCTGGTCAACCCGGCGGCGGGCTTTGTTGCCGAGACTTTCGTTGACGAGGCCGCGCTGAAACAGGTGCGTGAGGGCGGTGAGGCGCGCTTCGTCGATGCGGAAGGGCGCGCGGTACGGCTGACTGTCGCGCAGATCGATCGCGATGCGACACGGCAGCTGCCGTCCGGCCTGTATGCGAGCGCCGCCGGCGGACCTGTGTCCGCGCGCCGTCATGATGGTGTGCTGGTGCCGGAGCAGTCGGTGTACCGCGTGCTGCTGACGCCGGCCTACGGCACCCCGTGGCCCGGCATGGCGCCGGGCCGTTTCGTCAACGGCACGGTGGCGATCCGGTCCGATGGCGTGCGCATCGGCTGGACCTACGTGGAACGCGCGCTGTCGGTGCTGGCGCGCGAAGCAGGGTTCTGAGGCGGTGTTCAGCTTGCCGGCGCGTCGGGTTTCCCGGCGGGTTGTGACGGCGCGAATGCGACCGTCGCCTCGAAGCCGCGACCGTTGTCGAAGCAGGGCGAGTCCAGGCGCAGCCGCGCACCACAATGCGCCGAGATCGTGGCGACGATGGCGAGTCCGATGCCCGAGCCAGGCTGGCCCTGGCTGGCGCGCACAAAGCGCCGGGTGAGCTCACCCAGCTTGTCGGGTGCGACTGCGTCGCAGTCATTGCGCACGGACAGCGTGCCGCCTTCCTGCAGGTCGACCATGACTTCGCTGTCGGCTGTCGCGTATTTTCCGGCGTTCTCCAGCAGGTTTTGGACGGCGATGCCAATTGCATCCATGTCGCCGCGCACCCAGACGGGATTTGGCGGCAGCTGAAAGCGGTAGGTCGGGCCGGCGTGGTACCGGAGCTCGTTGGCCAGCAGCGCAAGTATTTGCGTCAGGTTCACCGGTTGCATGTTCAGCGCAACGCCGGATTCGGCGCGCGACAGCTGCAGCAGCTTCACCGCCGTGGTCTGCAGTCCGCGCAGCTTGTCGAGCGCGGCGCCGACGCGCTGCAATGCATCGGCCGGGAGGTCTGTCGAGCGCAGCAGGTCGAGCTGGCCGATCGCCGCGGCGATCGGCGTGCGCAGCTCATGCGCGCTGTTGGCGGCAAGGCTGCGCTCGGCATCGAGCGCCTGCTTGAGCCTGCCCATCAGCGCGTTGACGGCGTCGCTGACGGGATGCAGTTCCAGCGGCAGCCGGGTCTTGTCCAGTGGCCGCAGGTCGGCGCTGCGTCGTTCTGCAATCTTCCGGCTGAACAGCGCAAAGGACTTGCGCGCGTCGCGGACGCTCAGGTAGATCACGCCCATGCACAACGGCCACAGCAGCAGGAGCGGCATCAGCAGGAACTGCAGCATGTGCAGATAGGTGTCATGCCGATGGTCTGAGGGTTCGGTGACCTTGATCAGGTAACTGCGGTCATTGCTGGCGTCGACAAAAAAGCGCTGGCCGTTCACGTCGTGAAAGCCCGGTGTCCCGGGGGCATCGAACGGCGTGGACGGCGCATTGTGCGAGCGCAGCCGCAGCCGGCCTTTTGAGTCGAACACCTGATAGGTCAGGTATTCCTCATGTTGGATGGGCTGCAGCCTTTCCGGCTCGGGCTGTCCATTGCGCTCGATCTGCTGCGCCGCCAGCGCCAGCAGGCGCTGGCCGAGCTCCTGCAGGCTGCTGTCGAACACTTCGTCGGTCTCGCGCTTGACGACCCAGCCTACGCCCAGCACGGCCAGAAGCCAGAGCGCCGTGACCGCCGTGACGACCCGGTAGTACAGCCGGCGGTTGATGCTCTGCACCGCCATGTTTCAGCGCCCGGTGAAACGGTAGCCCAGTCCGCGCACTGTTTCGATGGCGTCCTTGCCGATCTTTTTGCGGATGTGGCTTATGTAGACTTCGACGGTGTTGCTGCCGATCTCATCATTGAAACTGTAGAGAGCGGACTCGAGCGCCTCGCGGGTGACGATGCTGTTCGGGCGGGCGGCCAGCTTGTCGACCACGGCCCATTCCTTTGCGGTGAGGTCGATCAGCTCGCCGTCGGCGCGCAGCCAGTGCGCAACGCGATGGATTTCGTACTTGCCGATGCGGATGACGGAACTCGGGTTGCCTTCGTAGCGGCGGATCACCGCATGCAGCCTGGCCAGCAATTCGTTGAAATCGAAGGGCTTGACGACATAGTCGTCGGCGCCGGCTTCGAGGCCGGCAATGCGGTCGCTGATCTGGTCACGCGCGGTCGCTATCAGCACAGGAATCGGCACGCCGCGCGTGCGCAGGCTTCTCAGCAGCGTCATCGCGTCGCCGTCGGGCAGAGAACGATCGAAGATGGCGGCGTCGTATGTGGCGCTGGCCAGCGCGGTCCTGGCGGCGGCGATCGTCGCGACGACGTCGACGGCGATGCCGTCGCCGCGCATCCGTGTCGCCACTGCGTCGGCCAGCGATGTTTCATCTTCCAGTAACAGAATCCTCATGAGGCTGGTCGTCAGACGTTTCGCGTAAAGGAACAAATATAGCAAGCGCGCGTTCATCCGCGCTGAACGGAAAACTCGACTATTTGTTTACACGATTATTAAATAGATAACCTAAACGTTCATTTGTCCTTCAGCTTCCGGTTCCAGAATGCCTGCATGGAGCCACGGCAGTGCACCCGCTGACGGCGGATCGCGTGGCCCGGAGTTTTCGCAACCCTGAGCAACTGGAGCAATGGCATGTCTGACAAGAAAAAATTTACGTTTGACGCTGACGGCAATGTGACGGCGATGTACGCGGTCAAAGGCGCCTACATGAAGTTCGAATCGATCGCCAACACGACGTTCGTGACCGAGGCCGGCACATTCACGTCCGGCGGCACCGGCATCGTCGAAGTCGAGGCCACCAAGGCTGGCAAGAGCAAGACGGAATTCAGCGTCTATTCGGATCAGGACGGCGACGGCCGCTTCATCGAAAGTTTCGAGCTGGACGTCGTGAACACGGCGCTGTTTCGGGCCGAGAACTACAAGTTCGATCTGGCAGGCGAGGAAGTCACGCAGGCTTACGAATTGGGCAAGCGCGGCTGGAAAATCGATTACGCCGATGCCGACGAAAGCTACAGCGTGCTGAGCGTGGACGGCGATACGTTCATCGTCAAGACCGAAGCGGAATATGTCGGCGCCGAGTTCGATATCTATGTCGATCGTGACGGCGACGGCCTGTGGAGCAAGATTGCCGAAGGCGAGACGACCGGCGATTTCCTCCATGCTGACGGTTCGGTGGATCTGGTTGGCATCGTCAACGCAGGCCTGCTGGCCCCGGCCGATGTGGTGACCGTGTAATTTCGTGATCGTCTGACAGCCTGCACACGACAGGCGAGCAGGAAAGACAATGCCCGCACTGATGCGGGCATTGTCGTTTGTGGCGGGTCTTCGGATCAGTTGCCGGTCGCGGGCAGCACCCGTCCGCGGCACTCGCCGAAGCCGATGCGCACCGCTCCCGGCGCCTCGCACCAGCCGCGCAGGATCACGGTGTCGCCATCGTCCAGGAAGGTCCGTTGCTCGCCGTTCGGCAGCGCGATCGGTTTCTTGCCGCCTTCAGTCAGCTCGATCAGCGCGCCGGCCTGGTCTGCCGTCGGACCGGACAAGGTGCCGCTGCCGAACAGGTCGCCGGGCTGCAGGTTGCAGCCATTGACGGTATGGTGCGTGACCATCTGCGCAATCGTCCAGTACGCATGGCGGTAGCTGGTCGCGCTCAGCGTGTGGCCGCGCTCGCCGGCGGCACGCATCTTTTCAGTCTGCAGCGTGACGTCGAGGCGAATGTCGAACGCACCGTGTGTGCGGTTGGCCTCGCTGTCGAGGTAGGGCAGCGGCTGCGGGTCGCCTGCCGGGCGGGTGAATGCTGTGCGGTACGGCGCGAGCGCCTCGAGCGTGACGATCCACGGCGAGATCGTGGTCGCGAAATTCTTTGCCAGGAAGGGGCCGAGCGGCTGGTATTCCCACCCCTGGATGTCACGCGCGGACCAGTCGTTCAGCAGGCACAGGCCGAACACATGCTGCTCGGCCTCGGCGATCGGCACCTGCGTGCCGAGGTCATTGCCAGCGCCGATGAAGATGCCGAGCTCGAGTTCGATGTCGAGGCGCTTGCAGGCGCCGATCACGGGCTGCTCTGCGCCCGGCGGCATCAATTGACCTTGCGGGCGGCGAAGCGCCTGCCCGGAGATGCCGATGCTGGAGGCGCGGCCGTGATAGCCGATCGGGATCCACTTGTAGTTCGGCAGCAGCGGATTGTCCGGACGGAACAGCTTGCCGATGTTGGTTGCGTGATGGATCGACGTGTAGAAGTCGGTGTAGTCGCCGATTTGTGCGGGCAACGCGTACTCGACGTCAGCCATCGGCACGAGGCACGCGAACAGCGGCTGCTGCAGCGGCGAGCCTTCGCGCAGTGCCTGCGACAGTGCGGCGCGCAGCGCGCTCCATGCGGTCGGGCCAAGCGCCATGAAGGCGTTCAGCGTGGCCGCCGATGCGGCCTGCGCGGCTTCGGCGGCCGGGCCGGTGAACAGGCGGGCTGCGGAGACGGCGGCAAGATCGACGACCTGGTCACCGATTGCGACGCCGCCACGGAAAGCTTCGTCCGTTGCCTTGCGGCGGAAGCTGGCGAACGGCAGGTTCTGGATCGGGAAGTCAGTGCCGGCGGCATGCGCCGAGGCGACCCAGCTGCGCAGGGCGGGGGAGTGGGTTTCGTTCAGGGTGGTCATTTTTCTGTGTTTCTGGCTTTTGATGTTGTGTTGGCTCGTCTCTTGCCGGGATCCGGTGACTCTGCACTGACCTCCGACCACGATGGCTGCGCCACAACTCAGCTCGCCATGCTCCCGTCATGCATCCATGCCGCATGCGCCGGTGCCTTCTTCGTCCGGCTCCATTCTTCCAGCATGTCCCATTTCACTTCATCGAGCTTCCGGTACATCTCCGGCGTGCCGCAATCGTAAGCCAGCTCGAGCCGGTGCCCGTTCGGGTCGAAGAAGTAGATGCTCTTGAAGATCGTATGGTCGGTCGGCCCGATCACCTCGATGCCTGCGGCCTCCAGCTTTGCCTTGGTCGCCAGCAGCGTCTCCTTCGAATCGACCTTCAGCGCCAGGTGCTGCACCCACGCCGGCGTGTTGCGGTCGCGGTCCATCGGCGGCTGGCTCGGCAGTTCGAAGAACGCGAGGATGTTGCCATTGCCGGCGTCGAGGAAGATGTGCATGTACGGATCCGGCGCCTTGGTGGACGGCACTTCGTTCTCGGCGATCGCCAGCACGAATTTCATGCCAAGGTGCTTCGTGTACCACTCGACAGTTTCTTTCGCGTCCTTGCAGCGGTACGCAACGTGGTGGATGTGCTGGATCAGCATGGGGCCTCCGGACAGGTTCAGGATTCGGCGGTGCCGGCACGCGCTAGCGCCATCGCTTCGCGCAGCACGGCGATGTCGCCAATGTGGTTCGACAGGATCAGGATCAGCTTTGCATTCATCTGCGCGCTTTGCTCGTCGGTCAGCCCGCGATGGGTGTCGATCAGCAGCTGGTAAAAATCGTCGCCGGGCGAGAAGTCGCGGAAATAGCGTTGGCCTTCCTCGCGAAAATTCGGTTCGAGAATCAGCGGCATCGTGTTCACTCCTCGATGAAATTGCCGGTTGCACGCGCTACGGCTGCCACCACGCGCGACACTTCGGTTTCGCGCCAGCGCGCGGCCACATGCTGGTCGGGACGGATCAGGTACAGCGTGCCCGGCGTTGCGTCATAACGAGCAAACGCCATGCCTTCGGCGTCCACCACGGTCTTCAGCGGGGATTTTCCGGCCTTGCGCGCGACGACCAGCGGCTCGACCGGGATCGGCGCCTCGCCCATGCCCAGCAGCTGCATCTGCATGCCCTCGGGGATCGCAGCGGCGTCGTCGCAGAAATACAGCGCGCGGAAGTTGCCGCCGACCTGATCGATCAGCCAGCCTGCCTGCCCGTCGACCTCGACCGGCGCATCGTCCATCGGCGCGCCCGGCACCATGTCGCCGGCGAAGCTCTCGCTGTCCGGCGTGTTCAGCGGCGAGCCGGTCAGGAAGCAGGGCACGGACAGCCGCCCCGAATTGACCAGCTTGCGCGCGAACGGCAGGTCGCGCGACAGTTCCAGCACGGCGTTGCGGAAAGTCTTGCTGACCGCGCCCTTGGGCGTGATGAAATCGGTTGAGCGGGTCGAGTTCAGGATGTTCTCGTCGGCGCCATGCGCGCGTTCGCTGCTGTAGGTGTCGAGCAGGTGCAGCGGCGCGCGGCCGTCCATCACCAGCTTCAGCTTCCATATCAGGTTGTCGGCGTCCTGTACCCCGGAGTTCGCGCCACGCGCACCGAACGGCGACACCTGGTGCGCGGCATCGCCGGCGAACAGGCAGCGGCCGTGCCGGAAGTCATTCATGCGGCGGCACTGGAAGGTGTAGACGCTGACCCATTCGAGCGTGAACTCGCGGTCGTCGCCCAGCATGGCCCTGATGCGCGGGATGACCTTTTCAGGCTTCTTCTCTTCCTCCGGATCGGCGTCCCAGCCGAGCTGGAAGTCGATGCGATAGACGTCGTCTGCCTCGCGGTGCAGCAGCACCGACTGGTTCGGATGGAAGGGCGGGTCGAACCAGAACCAGCGCTCGGCGGGGAAGTCGGCCTTCATGATCACGTCGGCAATCAGGAAGCGGTCCATGAACACCTTGCCCTCGATGTCGAGGCCGAGCATCGTGCGGACCGGGCTGCGCGCGCCGTCGCAGACGACGAGCCAGTCGGCTTCCACCGCATAGATGCCGTCGGGCGTCTCGACCTGCAGGCTCACATGGTCGTCGTGCGGCTGCACCGACACCACCTTGTTCTTCCAGCGGATCGCGACGCCGGCGTCGAGCGCGCGCCGCACCATGTAATCTTCAAGGTAGTACTGCTGCAGGTTGACCATGCCCGGGCGCTTGAAGCCGGGCTGCGGGCGCAGGTTGAAGTTGAACACTTCGTCGTCGCGGAAGAAAGTGCGGCCGACATCCCAGCCGACGCCCTTGGCGACCACCGGGTCGCCGCAGCCGAGACGGTCAAGAATCTCCAGCGTGCGCTTTGCATAGCACAGGCCGCGCGAGCCGACCGACACGGTGTCGTCGTCATCGAGCAGCAGCACCGGGATGCCGTGCTGGCGCGCATCGATGGCAGCGGCCAGCCCGACGGGGCCGCAGCCGATCACCACCAGCGGGTGGCGCTTCGCTGCGCCGCCGTCCAGTTCGGGCGGCCGCGCATAGGGGAACTTCTGGTAGGTATAGGTCTGGTGCATCCGTGTCTCTCCGGCGTGCGGGGTGTTCTTGTTTTTCCGGGATCAGCTCTGCAGCGCGTGCCACATTTCCTTGTCGCGCTCGGCGGTCCAGATGCGCGGATGCTTGATGCCGCTGGCCTCGTCGACCGCGCGGGTCACGTCGAACGGCAGGCAGTGCTCGTAGATGAACACGTGGCCGAACTTGTGGTCCATATGGCTGCGCGTGTGGGCCATCGCGCCTTTCAGGTCGAGGCCTTTGGCGACGGCTTCCTTTGCCGACGACAGCAGCGTGGTGACGAAATCCTTCGTGTAGTCGAGGCCCTGGTTCACTTCGGCCGGATTCATCAGCGCCGGGCCGCGGCCGGGCACGAGCTTGTCGGCGCCCATCGCGCGCAAGGTCTCGAGCGTTTGCGGCCACTCTTCGAGCTGCGCGTCGCCGGTATAGGCGGCTGCATCGTATTCGACGAGGTCGCCGGAGAACAGCACCTTCTGCGACGGGATCCAGACGATGGTGTCGCCCTTCGTGTGGCCCATGCCGACGTGCATGATCTTCACTTCGAGCTTGCCCATGAAGACGGTCAGTTCACGGTCAAACACCAGCGTCGGCCAGGTCAGGCCGGGCACGGTCTCGACGCCGGCAAACAGGCGCGGGAAACGGTCGATCTCGGAGTGCATGTCCTGCTCGCCGCGCTCGACGATCATTTCATAGGTGCCGCGTGACGCGATCACCTGCTCTGCGCCTTCGTTGAAATAGGCAGACGCGCCGAGCACGCGCACCGCGTGATAGTGGGTCAGCGTGACGTACTTGATCGGCAGGTCGGTGATCTCGCGGATGTGTTTGATCAGCGCCTGCGCCATCGCCGGGGTAGCGGTGGTGTCGATCACCATCACCGAATCGTCGCCGATGATCACGCCGGAGTTCGGGTCGCCTTCGGCGGTGTACGCATAGGCGTTGTCGGAGAGCTTGATGAAGCTGGTCTTCTTTTCCTGCAGGTCGCCCTGGGAGGCAAATTTCTTTTCGGTCATGGGGTCCTCACTTGCCGGATTTGCCCGGCGCTGGGTCAAAGTCGCTGGATCCCGGCCTGCGCCGGGATGACGTTGCTGATGCGGGTGGTCGTTCCCGTGTTGATGCCGACACCGGATGATGTCGGGCACGGATGACGGCCGAACGGGCGCAGATTACCCGCCGATTCGTTTTTGGTCAACCAATTCAACAATAACGAACCGTTTACATTTGGCGAATCCGTCCGTAAACTCCGCCGTCACCGTCACCACCCCTCCGGTTCGCCATGGAAGAAGAGAAAAGCCGTCGCGGCATTCAATCGATTGAAATCGGCGGGCGCCTGCTGACCGCGCTGGTCGACGAAGGCGCGCCGATGAGTCTGGGCGACCTGGCGAAGAAGGCCGGCATGCCGTCGGCGAAGGCGCATCCTTACCTTGTCAGCTTCGGCAGCTTCGGACTGATAGAGCAGAACCCGCTGACAGGGCGTTACGAGCTGGGGCCGTTTGCGCTGCAGCTCGGCCTGATCAGCCTGCACCTGCTGGACCCGGTGCGCATCGCGATCCCGATGATCACGCAGCTGGCGGCCGACATTGACCAGACGATCGGCCTGTCGGTGCTGGGCAATCAGGGGCCGACCATCATCTACATCAGCGAATCAAGCTATCCGATCCACGTCAACATGCGCACCGGCACGGTGATGTCGATCCAGGCGACCGCGACCGGTCGCGTGTTCGCCGCCTTCCTGCCGCCGAAGCAGGTGGAGCGGATGATCGAGCAGGAGCGCCGCAGCGGCGTGGCCGGTGATTTCGGCGCGGCCGACCTGAAGAAGGACGCGCTCGAGGTCATCCTCGCCGACATCCGCAAGCGCGGCATGGCGCGCGTGCAGGGCGAACCCATCCCCGGCATCAATGCGATCTGCGCGCCCGTGTTCGAGCACAGCGGCGCGATCCGGCTGGGCATCACCGCCATCGGTCCGGCCGGCAGCTTTGACGTCAGCTGGCATGGCGACACCGCGAAAAAAATCCGCGAATGCTCGGAGCAGGCGTCGGCCCGGCTCGGCTACCGTCCGCTCGACTGATTTACCCTCGCAGGGGAGGAGACCCACCCTGTTCCCACGACACCAGAAACAAAGGAATGAACGTGTCAGCAACTGCAACATCCGCCGGTCTGTACGACGTCCGGCAGGCAATCGACGGCCGCTTTACGCCGGTCCAGAAACTCATGTACGTGCTGGCTTCGCTGGCAATGATCCTTGACGGCTTCGACGGCCAGCTGATCGGCTTCGCGATACCGGCCATCATCAGGGACTGGGGCGTGCCGCGCGAAGCCTTTTCGGTCGCGGTGGCCACCGGCCTGTTCGGCATGGCCATCGGCAGCATGATCGCCGGCTATATTGCCGACCGCATCGGCCGCCGGCTGCTGCTGGTCTGCAGCGTGTTCCTGTTCGGCGGCGCGACGATGCTGATCGGCTTCGCGCACGATGTGCAGGGGATCGCGCTGATCCGTTTCTTTGCCGGACTCGGCATCGGCGCGGCGCTGCCGTGCGCATCGACGATGACGGCCGAGTACACGCCGCAGCGGCTGCGCACGCTGGCCGTGACCACCACCATCATTTGCTATCCGCTCGGCGGCATGCTGGCGGGCTTGTTCGCCTCGCAGATCCTGCCCGTATTCGGCTGGCGTTCGCTGTTCCTTGCCGGTGGCGCGATCCCGCTGGCGTACGCCATCGTGCTGTTCTTTTCGCTGGCCGAGTCGCCGCGTTATCTCGCGCGCGTGCAGCGGCGCTGGGAAGAGCTGCGCGCGCTGCTGGCGCGGATGGCAGTAGAGGTGCCTGCGGGCATGGGCTTCCATGACGGACAGGACGACGGCGCGCCGCAGCAGCGCGCCAGCCTCGGTGCGCTGTTCACGCCGGAACGCCTGCGCGACACCGTCGGCATCTGGGTCTGCTTCTTCGCGACGCTGCTGTCGATCTACAGCGCGTTCAGCTGGCTGCCGACGATGCTGACCGCCGAAGGCCTGTCGCCGAAGCTGGCCGGCATGGGACTGACGGCCTACAACCTCGGCGGCGTGATCGGCGCGATTGCCTGCGCGCTGGTGATCAGCCGCTTCGGCTCGCGCGTGCCGATGATGAGCTTCGCGCTGCTGTCAGCCATCAGCGCGTTTGCGCTGAAGGGCATCGACATCACGCAGCATACAAACGCTTTCCTGCTCGGCCTGGGCGTGCACGGCCTGTTCATCAATGCGGTGAACTGCACGGCGTACGCGCTGGCCGCGCACCTGTACCCGACCTATGT
>CAYZXP010000030.1:16677-20582 GCA_964482415.1 uncultured Bifidobacterium sp.
CGAGCTGCGGCAGTAGGCCTCGAACTCGTCGGCCATCAGCGGTTTGCTGAACAGGAAGCCCTGGACGGCGCCGCATCCGCTGGCGGCAAGGAAGCGCAGCTGTTCCTCGGTTTCCACGCCTTCGGCGATGGTGCGGATGCCGAGTTCGCGCGCGACGTTGATCACGGCGCTGACGATTGCACGATCATCCGCATCGGAATCGATGTCGCGCACGAAGGACTTGTCGATTTTCAGCTTCGACAGCTGGAAGCGTTTCAGGCAGCTGAGCGACGAATAGCCGGTGCCGAAATCGTCGATCGCCAGACCGATGCCGCGCTCGTGCAGTTCGTGCATCAGCGCGATCGCGGCCTGCGGGTCGCGCATCGCGGTGCTTTCGGTCAGTTCCAGCTCGAGGAATTCGGGCGGCAGCGCGGCCTTTTCCAGCACTTCCGCGATCATCTGCGCCAGTCCTTCATGATGGAACTGCACCGCCGACAGGTTGACCGCAATGGTCTTCAGCGGCAGGCCGGCATCCAGCCATTCGCGGGTCTGCCGCACCGCCTCGCGCAGCGCCCATTCGCCGATCGACTGGATCAGGCCGGTCTCTTCGGCGACCCGGATGAATTCGTCCGGGCTGACCACGCCCAGGTCCGGATGGTGGAAGCGCAACAGCGCCTCGGCGCCGGTCACCTTGCCGGACTTGAGGTCGATCTGCGGCTGGTATTGCAGGAACAGCTGGCGACGCTCCAGGCCGGCGCGCAGCGCGGCCTCGACCTTCAGGTAGCGCATCGACAGCGCCTGCATCTCGCCGGAATAGAAGCGGAAACCGCCGCCGTTGTCGCGCTTGGCGCGGTGCATTGCACTGTCGGCCTGCTTCAGCAGTTCGTCAAAGCTCTTGGCGTCACCCGGATACAGCGCGATGCCGATCGACGCGGTGACGGACATCTCGAACTGCTCGATTCGTGTCGGCTGCCGCACCACGTCCAGCAGCTTCTGCGACACCACGGTGGCGCCGTGCGCATCGGTGTCGGGCAGCATCACGACGAATTCGTCGCCGCCGAAGCGCGCCAGCGTGTCGTCATCGCGCACCGCGTGCTGCAGGCGGTCGGCCAGCTGCATCAGCAGGGTGTCGCCGACGCCGTGGCCGAAGGAATCATTGACGTGCTGGAAGCGGTCGATGTCGATGAACAGCAGCGCCACGCTGGTGCCGGCGCGGTCGGCGCGCGGCAGCAGGTAGTGCGCCTGTTCCTGCAGCTGCACGCGGTTCGGCAATGAGGTCAGCGAATCGAAGTGCGCGAGGTACTGGATGCGGTCTTCGTAACGCTTGCTGTCGATCGCCAGCGCGATCAGGTGCGAGGTGGTCTCGATCAGTTGCTCGGCGTCGCGGTCCGGCACCGACGGCGTGCGCGCGTAGATCGCGAAGGTGCCGAGCACCTGCTTGTTGGACGTGACGATCGGGTAAGACCAGCAGGCGGCCACGCCGGCGCGACGGCTGAGGTCGTGGTAACCCTCCCATCCGGCGTCGGTGGCGATGTTTTCAACGATCGTCGGCTGTCCGGTGAAGGCCGTGTTGCCGCAAGAGCCGATGCCGGCCCCGATGCGCAGGCCGTCGATTGCGTTGTTGTAGAACTCCGGCAGGCTGGGCGCGGCAGCGACTTTCAGCCGTTCGCCATCGGGGTCGAGCGTCAGGATGGAGCAGAGCCGGCCGGGCAACAGCGCCTCGATGCGCTCGGCAATCTGCTGCAGGATGGTCGACAGCGGTATTTTTTCAGTCAGGCGTTCCAGCACGAACAGGCGGAACTCTTCCAGCCTCAGCACATGCTGGCGCTCGGCCTCACGCTCGAAGGCGTCGAGCGCGTAGTCGATGTCGCTGGCCATTTCGACCAGCAGGTCCTGGATGTCTTCGTCGAATGCGTCAATTTCGGCGCTGTACAGGTTGAATGCGCCGACCACTTCGCCGGCATGGTGCAGCGGCAGCGCTGCCGACGAACCCCAGCGATGGCGGCCGTGCTGGTGGCGCCATTGCGCGGTATCCGGGCTCTGCTGGAAGTCGTCGATCCAGACCGGTCGGTTGGTGCGGATCGCTGTGCCGGTCGGCCCGTAGGCTGACTGCTGCACCGGGTCGACGCTGATGTCGAGGCGGGCCACATAGTCGAGGTGCTCGCCGAAGGTGGCGACCGGACGCACGCGCTTCGTTCCCTGGTCGACCAGCCCGATCCATGCCATCTTCATTCCGCCGTACACGACGGCGCCGCGGCAGATCTCGGCCAGCATCTGTTCCTTGCTGGTGCTGCGCAGGATGGCCTGGTTGGCGTGGTTCAGCGCTGCGTACAGGTGCATTGCGTGCTGCGCGCGGTCAAGCGCGTCGCGTCGTTCGGCATCTACCTTGGCGAGCTTTTCGCGGGTGTGCGCGAGCCAGCCGGCCACGCTGTTCTCGAGACCTTTCGGTACCGCCTTCATCGGCGCGAACTCGCCCTTGCCGAGGGCGACGATGCGATCGAACAGCGACTCCGGCGAGTCGCCGAGGATCGCGTGCAGGTTGCGGTGGCTGCGCAGCAGGAGGATCAGGAAAAACGCGCCGAGCGTTGCAAACATGGCGCGGCAGATCGTTGCATTGTCCATCGCCCGCTTGACCGTGGCCTTGGTGCGCGCGTCGATGAGTTCATTGAACTCGTTGATCGGGCGCATGATCTCGAGCTTGGCGCTCATGTAGCTCGCATCGTGCAGCATCTCGCTGGCGCGCAGGCGAATCTCGTCGGTCACCGGGTCGGCTGAGGCGACCATGCGCATCGCTTCCATTTCAATCTGAACCAGCTTGTCCGACGCATTTTTGGCCTGCTTCAGCAGGTGTACGCCCTCGAGCTCAAGCTGGTGCCGCTTCCACAGGGTGACCATTTCCCCGGTGCGCTTCGCGAAGGCTTCCAGCGGCGGTTCGTCCAGGCTGACGATATCCCAGTCGGGCTGGTCGCCGTGCTGAGGCATGGGACGCTTGCCGTCGCGCGCGTCGAGGATGTCGCGGTAGTGACGGCGGTATTTGGCATCGCCGGTGATCACGAAGCTGCGCGCAGCCCGCGTCAATGCCTCGGAAGAATCGCGCAATTCGTCGGCATACAACGAGGTTTCGAAGCGGAGATTGTTGGCGTCGTCGATTTTCCGTTCGGAGACGACGTAAAGATAAAACACCAGCACGAACAGCACGGCGTTCAGTGCGGCCAGAAGCATGTTGGTGGTAAATCTGGCGGTCTCTCGTTGTGCTGTCATGGACTCTCGTTGCTGATTTTCTTGCTTTGTAGAAAATTTATGAGGCGCGCATGATCGATTAAGCGAATCGATGGCCGATGATATTCGACATGCAACATGTTGTAAATTTAAAAACGCTTATTCTTTTATCAATTTTGAAATAATCTTTAGGCAACAGGAACAGTGGGGCGATTGTGGCGTCGGGAGGAAAGCGGTCGCGCAGAGAGGTCGTTTAGCAACTGAAAGCAAAAAAAACCGCGCTGGTTTATTGTTATCGGTTCTAACTTCATGCTGGGTGGAAAGAAAATGAAGAAGCTGTTTGCGGCCGCTGCCTTGTTGCTTGCTTCGTCTGCGTATGCGCAGAGCTGGGAGCCCTATGCGAATACCGATGGTGAAATCCGTTATTACGATCCGGTGCGGATGGTTGTGATGAGCGGGATCGCTTTCATCTGGGACTTGCATGACCTGCATATGGCGACCGATGAGCAGGGCAAGCAGTATCGTTCCGTGCTGTACCCGACCGAATACAACTGCCGCGGCGAAAAGAAGCGCGTGCTCAGCGTGCACAAGATGGCCGACCGCATGGGGCAGGGCGAGTCCGTCGCCGAACACACGCTGGTCGGTCACTGGATCGATGTGCAGCCGGGTACGCCCGACAGCCGGCTGATGAAAGCGGCTTGCGATGC
>CAYZXP010000030.1:20682-23521 GCA_964482415.1 uncultured Bifidobacterium sp.
GCGTGGTCGATGCCGGTGGAGTTCACTCCGCCTCGCATTGCGGTGGTGGTCGACAAGAACACCTATACACGCGAGCAGGTTGCGAAGACCGGCATGCTCGCGCTGAACCTGCCGTGCCGTGCACTGGCTGACCTGACCTATACGGTGGGCAGCGTCAGCGGCCGTGACGATCCGATGCCGGCCGAAGACAAATTCGACCGCTACGGCATTGCGTCATTCACCGGCCCGGCGCTCGGGCTGCCGCTGGTGGAAGGCTGTATCGGCTGGCTCGAATGCCGGGTGATCGCCGAGCCGCACACCGAGCAGGCGTACGACACCTTTTTCGTCGAGGTGGTGTCCGCATCGTCGGATACCCGGGTGTTCGCGAACGGCCGCTGGATGATGGACGGGCGCCATCCGGAACTGCATACGCTGCATCACCTCGGCGCCGGGTTGTTTGCGGTGGCGGCGGAGACGGTGCAGGGGAGGGTGATGGCGGGGTAGGTGAAGCGTGGTGACAGGCGGTGATTGCGGGGATGAGCCCGCTCTCAGTCCTCGTCCCGGATCGTTCGACGCAGCGGCATCTGACTCTCCTTCAGCCGGCGCAGCACAAAGCTCGATTTGCTGTTGCGAATGCCGGGAATCTTGTACAGCTTTTCGCGCAGGAAGCGCTCGTAGCCCTTGGTGCCCTCGACCGCAACGCGGATGTAGTAGTCGTAATCGCCGGAGACGAGTAGCGCTTCCATGACCTCCGGCACCGCCTCGAGCGCCTGGCCGAACTGGAACAGCGCCTCGTCCGAGTGGTTGTCCAGCGTGACGTGCAGGATCACGGTCTCGGTCAGGCCGATCTTTTCCGGGTTTACCCGCACCGAATAGCCCTCGATCACGCCGGCTTCCTCCATCCGCTTGACCCGGTTCCAGCAGGGTGAGGAGGTCAGCCCGACCTGCTTGCCAAGTTCCTGCAGGCTGATCCGCGCATCTTTTTGCAAGGCTTCGAGGATCGCAATATCGAATTTATCCAGTTCCATTCTGTGAATTCCTTGTATCCCGGAAAGATTTTCTGAATTTTCTGGTTTTTGGCAAAAAAACGGAAGCCTTTTCTGTTGCCAAGTCAGTACATTGTCGGCATGAACACAGTAGCCGAACTCCGAACCCTCTCCGCCATCGCGGATGTCCAACCCGCCACCTGCCCGAACGGGGCGGCGGTGCTGATCCGCACCTTGCTCGACCTCGGCGTTGACACCGTTTTCGGCTATCCGGGCGGCGCAGTGCTGCCCCTGTACGACGCCTTGCATGCCGAGCCGCGGCTGCGCCACGTGCTGGTGCGGCACGAGCAGGCGGCCGTGCATGCGGCGCAGGGTTATGCGCGCACGACCGGCAAGGTCGGCGTGGTCTTCGTGACCTCCGGTCCCGGCATGAGCAACACCACGACTGGCCTGCTCGACGCAATGTGCGACTCGGTGCCGGTTCTGTGCATCAGCGGCCAGGTGGCGACCTCGCTGATCGGCACCGACGCCTTCCAGGAGTGCGATGCGCTGGGCATCTCGCGCACGATCACGAAATGGAACGTGCAGGTGCGCCAGTCGTCGCAGGTCGAGTCCACCGTGCGCGCCGCACATGCGCTGGCCAGGGGCGGCCGTCCGGGCCCGGTGCTGATCGACTTCCCTAAAGATATTCAGCTCGCGCCGGTGACGGCGAGCGAGCCTTGCGCCGGTGCGCCCGCGCCGCAGCTGCCGCGCAGCACGCCGGCCGAGTTGCTGGGCGAGGCCGCCGCCGCGATCTGCGACGCGAAGCGCCCGGTCTTTTACGGCGGCGGCGGGCTGGTGAATTCCGGCGCCGAAGCCTGCGCACTGTTTACCCGGATGGTCGAAGCGACCAACGTGCCCTGCACGCTGACCCTGATGGGGCTGGGCGCCTTCCCGGCGTCGCGCCCGCAGTGGCTGGGCATGCTGGGCATGCACGGCACGCTGGAGGCGAACCTGGCGATGCACGAAGCCGACCTCGTGGTCTGCATCGGCGCGCGCTTCGACGACCGCGTGACCAGCCGTCTGGCCGACTTCTGCCCGCACGCGAAGATCCTGCATGTCGACATCGACCCGACGTCGATCAGCAAGATCGTCAAGGCCGACATCCCGCTGGCCGGCGACTGCGCGGAAGTGCTGGCTGAACTGCTTGCGCGTGTCGGGCAGCTGCGCCCGGATCCGGACCGGCTGGGCGACTGGTGGCGCCAGATCGATGCATGGCGCGCGCGCCAGTCGCTGGCTTTCGAAGACACGCCGGACGCGATCGTGCCGCAGGCGCTGGTCAGCCAGCTGCAGAAGCAGCTCGAAGGCCGCGACGCGGTCGTGTCGACCGACGTCGGCCAGCACCAGATGTGGGCGGCGCAATACCTGAAGTTCGAGCAGCCGATGCGCTGGCTGACCTCGGGCGGCGCCGGCACGATGGGCTATGGCCTGCCGGCGGCCATCGGCGCGCAGATCGCGAATCCGGACAAGACCGTGGTCTGCGTCAGCGGCGATGCGTCGATCCTGATGAACATCCAGGAGCTGTCGACCGCGATGCAGCATCGCACGCCGGTGAAGGTGATCCTGTCCAACAACGGCTACATGGGCATGGTGCGTCAGTGGCAGGAGCTGATCCACGGCGGCCGCTACAGCCACAGCTATACCGAAGCGCTGCCTGATTTCGTCGCGGTCGCGCGCGGCTTCGGCTGGCAGGCGCGCACCGTCAGCCGCCGTGACGAACTCGACGCCGCGATCGCCGAGTGCCTCGCCAGCGACGGCCCGTATTTCCTCGACGTGCACGTCGCGGCGGAGGAGAATTGCTTCCCGATGATTCCCGCAGGCGCAGGCCATCATGA
>CAYZXP010000031.1:0-19148 GCA_964482415.1 uncultured Bifidobacterium sp.
GCCCCTGCGCCGGCACCGGCCGGTGCGGCGGCCGCCAACGGCGCGAAGTCGCATGCATCGCCGTCGGTGCGCAAGTTCGCGCGCGAGCTCGGCGTCGACCTGACCCGCGTGACCGGCACCGGTCCGAAGGGCCGCATCCTGCTGGAAGACGTGCAGGGCTTCGTGAAGGGCGTGATGTCCGGCGCCAGCGCTGCGCCGGCCGCTGCCGGCGGTGGCGGCGCCGCGCTCGGCCTGCTGCCGTGGCCGTCGCTGGATTTCTCGAAGTTCGGCGAGACCTCGCTCGAGCCGCTGTCGCGCATCAAGAAGATCAGCGGCCCGAACCTGCACCGCAACTGGGTGATGATCCCGCACGTCACGCAATGGGACCAGGCCGACATCACCGACCTCGAAGAATTCCGCAAGAGCGCCAACGAGTCGCTGGCGAAGTCCGGCGTGAAGCTGACCATGCTCGCGTTCGTGATCAAGGCCAGCGTGTCGGCGCTGAAGAAATTCCCGGCCTTTAACTCGTCGCTCGACGCAGCCGGCGAGAACCTGATCCTCAAGCACTTCTACAACATCGGTTTTGCGGCCGATACGCCGAACGGGCTGGTGGTGCCGGTGGTGAAGAACGCCGACCAGAAGGGCCTCGCGCAGATCGCGAAGGAGATGGGCGAACTGTCCGCGCAGGCGCGCGAAGGCAAGCTCAAGCCGGCCGACATGCAGGGCGCAACCTTCACGATCTCGTCGCTCGGCGGCATCGGCGGCACGCAGTTCACGCCGATCATCAATGCGCCGGAAGTCGCGATCCTCGGGCTGTCGAAGTCGGAGATCAAGCCGGTCTGGGACGGCAAGGCCTTCGCGCCGCGCCTGATGCTGCCGATGTCGCTGTCCTACGATCACCGCGTAATTGACGGTGCACTCGGCGCGCGCTTCATCGTCTATCTGGGCGAAGTGCTCGCGGACATGCGCCGCTCCCTGCTGTAAACGCAGCGCGATGACCACCTGCGTCGTCGTCCGCAAGGATGACCAGATCGCCATCGCCGCCGACTCGCTGGTGACGTTCGGGGACACCCGGCTGTCGCAGGCGTACGAGGCGAACGAGAAGATCATCGAGGTCAACGGCTCGTATGTGTCGCTGTCCGGCACCACCGCGCATTTCCCGGTGATGAAGAAGCTGCTGACCGAGATGGGCGACGACTGCAGGCTGGGCTCGCGCGACGAAGTGTTCGACACCTTCACGCGCGTGCACCAGATCCTGAAGGACAAGTACTTCCTGAACGTGAAGGAAGAGGAAGACGACCCCTATGAGTCGTCGCAGATCACCACGCTGATTGCGAACCCGCACGGCATCTTCGGCGTGTATTCGTACCGCGAGGTGTTCAGCTTCGACCGCTTCTGGGCGATCGGCAGCGGCAAGTGCTTCGCGCTGGGCGCCATGTACGCGGCGTACGAGCGCCTCGGCAGCGCGCGCGAGATCGCCGAGCTGGGCGTGCAGGCCGGCGCGGAGTTCGACAAGAGTTCGGCGCTGCCGTGCCGCGTGATCAGTTTTCCGATGCAAAGATAACGGAGCCAAACAATGAGCATCATCGAAATCAAAGTCCCCGACATCGGCGACTTCAAGGAAGTGGAAGTCATCGAGCTGCTGGTCAAGCCGGGCGACACGATCAAGCCCGAGCAGTCGCTGATCACGGTCGAGTCCGACAAGGCCAGCATGGAGATCCCGTCGTCGGCCGCCGGCGTCGTCAAGGAACTGAAGGTCAAGCTCGGGGACAAGGTCGCCGAAGGCAGCGTGGTGCTGATGCTCGAAACGGCCGGCGCCGCAGAAGCGCCGGCAGCGGCTGCACCGGCCGCCGCGCCTGCGGCAGCCCCGGCCGCGCCGGCCGTTGCGCCCGCGGCAGCCAGCTTCGCCGGCAGCGCCGACATCGAATGCGACACGCTGGTGCTCGGCGCCGGTCCCGGCGGCTACACCGCCGCGTTCCGCGCAGCCGACCTCGGCCAGAAGGTCGTGCTGGTCGAGCGCTATGCGGCGCTCGGCGGCGTTTGCCTGAACGTCGGCTGCATTCCGTCCAAGGCGCTGCTGCATGCGGCCAAGGTGATCACCGAAGCCGAAGAGATGTCGCACAGCGGCGTGAGCTTCGGCGCGCCGCAGATCGACATCGACGCGCTGCGCGGCTGGAAGGAAAGCGTGATCAAGAAGCTGACCGGCGGTCTTTCCGGCCTGGCGAAGGCGCGCAAGGTGCAGGTCGTGCAGGGCAAGGGCGCATTCTCGTCGCCGAACACGCTGGCGGTCGAGACGGCCGACGGCGTGAAGACGATCGCGTTCCGCAATGCGATCATCGCCGCCGGTTCGGCGGTCGCGAAGATCCCGGGCTTCCCGTATGACGATCCGCGTCTGGTCGATTCGACCGGCGCGCTTGAACTGCGCCAGATCCCGAAGCGCATGCTGGTCATCGGCGGCGGCATCATCGGCCTGGAAATGGCCTGCGTGTATGACGCGCTGGGCGCGAAGGTGTCGGTGGTCGAATTCGCCGACGGCCTGATCCCGGCCGCCGACCGCGACATCGTCAAGCCGCTGCAGAAGCGCATCGAGAAGCGCTACGAAGCAATCATGCTGAAGACCAAGGTCACGAAACTGGAAGCGCAGGCCGACGGCCTGGTTGCGACCTTCGAGGGCGACAACGCGCCGGCCGAGCCGCAGAAGTACGACATGGTGCTGCTGGCCGTCGGCCGCCGCCCGAACGGCAAGGAAGTTTCTGCCGACAAGGCCGGTGTGATCGTCAACGAGCGCGGCTTCATCCCGGTCGATCGCCAGCAGCGCACGAACGTGCCGCACATCTACGCGATCGGCGACATCTGCGGCGACCCGATGCTCGCGCACAAGGCCACCAACGAGGCGAAGGTTGCCGCGGAAGTGATCGCCGGCCACAAGGTCGAGTTCGATGCGATGACCATTCCGTCGGTCGCCTACACCGACCCGGAAATCGCATGGATGGGCGTGACCGAGGCTGAGGCGAAGGCCAAGGGCATTCCGTTCGAGAAGGCGAGCTTCCCGTGGGCGGCGAGCGGCCGCGCGCTGGCGATGGGCCGCGACGACGGCGTCACCAAGCTGCTGTGGGACCCGACCACCAAGCGCATCATCGGCGCCGGCATCGTCGGCGTGAACGCCGGCGAGCTGCTGGCCGAGACCGTGCTGGCGATGGAAATGGGCGCCGACCTCGAGGATCTCGCGCTGACCGTGCATGCGCACCCGACGCTGTCGGAGACGCCGATGTTCGCGGCCGAAATGGGGCTGGGCAGCATCACTGACCTGTATATCCCGCCGAAGAAGTAAGCGCCGAACGCAAGCGATTCCGGCAACGAAAACGGCCCGCTTGTGCGGGCCGTTTTTCATTTGCGTCAGCGATGCACTAATCCCGTGTGCAAAGGGGACTCGGGGTTTGCGGTGGTGACTCTCTAGGTAGTCCGCCCGTCCTTCCCGTGGAGCCCCGCCATGACGCATTTCACCGTCCATGCCCGAACCAGCCGGCGGTCCGGCGGCGACGAACTCGACAAATTCCGGCGGTTCTCCGCCGCGGGCGCAAAGATCGAGGGCCATCCTGAGCTCGACGAAGGCGACCTGCCCACGGCGCAATGGAAGAAGGGCTGACACCATGGGACAGATTCAGGTCGATTCCCAGACCAGCCGCTCGCACATACAGCAGCCGCTGGAAAACTTCGGCATGTTCTCGAAGGTCGAGGCCACGCTCGACCAGTCCACGGCCAGCACCGTCTACCTGCGCGAAGTGGGGCTGATGGAGCAGCTCAGGCGCTTGTTCTCGCCGGGCGCGGCGCAGAGACTGTTCGCGTTTTCGCGCACCGGCGTCCACCAGACCACGCCTGCGACGCCCAGGGATTTCTTCCTCACGCATTTGAACAGCCTGAGCGGGCGCGTCGTCATCGCGCTCACCGGCGACCCCGAGATCGACAGCGCGGCCTGCGAGGCGGCGCACGGCATGACTCAGCCGCCGCCGCCCGAATCCCGCGAGGTGATCTTCGCTTCGCCAAACTCGCAGGTGCTCGCGGCCGCACAGGCATGGATGCAATGAGCCGCACGCAGATGACCTGGCCAGTGGTGACCATGAAGGACAAGGCAGCCTGCATGCGAAGGCAATACATCGGTTGGACACTCCCGGGAGGCAGGAATGGGCAAGCCACCCACCGTCGTCATTCGTAAGTCCGATGACACGCAGCAGATTGCAGACATGCTGGAGCGACTCGGCGACATGAGCCGTATGCGGATCAAGGAGGAGGAATCCGGCCGCAGCGGCGTGGTGGCCATCCACCTGAGGGAGAGGAACTGGTCCGAGGCCTTCGACGATTTCAAGCATGATGTCCGCGATTTCTTTTTCGGTTCGATGGCACATCGCCAGCAGCGCGCTGGTGCCGTCTGCCGGGAACTCGAAAAGATCCTGCAGGGCAGGAAGGGAGCCTCCCAGCTGCTGCACAACATTCGGCAGCGGATCGAGCACAACGGAAGTTTCAGCGGGCATGACCTTGCCCGGGACATCGCCAGCCGCAACCGGCACGGCAAGGTGCTGCCCCTGCAAGGCGGGCAGGCCCGCGCCGAAGGCACCGGGCTGGGCATGCACCTGCTGGAAATGGATGCGCTGCAGGTCAGTGCGGATTCCACCATCGCGAAACTGTCGACTGCCCGCAAGCTTCCCGAGCTGGCTGCAGCGCTCACTGCCGATACCGGTGCTTTCGAAAACCTCGGCAAGCCGCCCGGACTGCCCACGCAAACACTGATCGCGATCCGGGACAACCTCGGCTTCGATCCGGATGCGAACTGGGCTGGCTACCAGTCGCGCTTCGAGCTGCGTCTCGAGCTGGCGTTGCGGGAGTGCGAGGGCGCGGTGGTCATTGACGTCAGCGACGAGATGCTCGATGTCGGAATGTCTGGCGTCGACAGTGAACTGCGGCGCGATGCGATGGTTCTCGCCATGCTGAAAAAGGCTCGCAAGATCCTGAATGAAAAGCTGATCAGCGGCGAGGACATGGCCATCACCTTTGCCTGCAAGGACAAGCAAAGGCTGGAAATGATCAGGGATAACTGCGAGGTACTGTTCGGCCGGTCCGGAGGGGGCGGGCACATCGGTACGCCGAATGCAAAATCCCGGGCGCAAGCATCCCCGCCGGAAGACGGGGCGGGCGTGTTCTAGTCGACGTGTCGAAGCAGGCTTGCGCACGATGCGGTAACACGGGAGGAGGCGATATGGCCAGGATCGTGCTGTCCGACGACAGGTGTGTCGCAGCGCTGGCGCAGGCGCAGGCGATGAGGAACATGGGAGAGATGCATGCCGGCCACGAGACGGGTGAGGGCGCAAGGGAGGTCGTTTGCCTGCGCAAGCGCACTGCTTTGGAAGCGTTCGGAAACTATTTGAATATCGATGCCGTCGGCCGCCGCCGGCATGATCCGCGGAGGTCGACATGGGCCGTGATACAGCGATAACCCTGAGCAGCACGAACCTGGCCGACATTGCCGACAGACTGAAGGGCCGCGGGATCGTCGAGCTGTCGCCCACACAGAAAGAGATCAGCAGCGGGCAGAAGGCGCTGTTCATCCGGCCCGGCGGTGTTCTCCAGATGTTGCGCGCGTGGTTTTCCGGAAAGAGCGAGCGGAACAAGCAGGCAGACCGGGTATGCGACCGGCTTGGGGCCGTGCTCGACAAGGTGCCGGGCAAGGAAAGGCTGCTGCAGAACGTGCGCGCGCAGATCATGAAGGAGGGCCGGCTGACCGGCGAATTCCTTGCGCTGAACCTGAAGGCGCTGCACGAAGGCGGCGTCTTGAAGCCCAAGGGCCTTGCACCGTTCGCGCTGCCCACACAGGGGCAGCAAGTGCGCATCTTGAGCGGCAGGCCGGCCGAGGTCGTGTCAGACCGCTGCATTGTCGGATACGGCACTGCCCGGGAGTTGCTGGGTGCCGAAACGCCGGCGTACCTGCGGAGCGAACCGAAAGAATTGTGGCAGCTGGAGATATGGAGCGTCGGCGCCCACGCGAACGGCAGCGAGCCGGTCCACGAGTTCAGCGCGATCGCTTCGCGCGCGACCACCCTGGCAAGCTGCCCTCCCTTCAACGAGACCTCAAAGGAAGACCGCACGCCGCAGGAAATGTATGACCTCATCCACGCCGCGATCGGTAAAACGACCGGAACCATCGTGATCGAGCCGCAGCCTGACAGCTTCCAGGCCGGCCAACCGGTCTGCACTGACAAGGGACTGACAGGGCAGATCAGCGCTGCGCTGGAGCGCAAAGCCGAAGCGCAGCATCAGGGAGTGGACCGGGTGATCGCCTTCGTGTCACCCGACACGGCGCTGCTGAAGCGCATCGCGGATTTGCATGCGGACCTGACCCGCGATCAGGACGATACCGTGTCAGTCAGCCGCACACGCGTCTCAGGCTCGGGAATCGATTCGGACGGCGAGTAGAAAAAACGGCGCCCGATGGGGCGCCGTTGTCTGGCGGAGTAGGGCGCGCTTATGGCTGCACCGACGCGATCACGTCCGACAGCAAGGCCAGCATCAGGTCGATCTCTTCATGCGTCACGTTCAGCGCCGGCATGAAGCGCAGCAGGTCGGGGCGCGGCGAGTTCAGCAGCAGGCCCTGCGGTGCGAGATCGCGCGCAATGTCGACGATCTTGCCGCCGATCGGCGAACCCAGCTTCAGCGCGCGCAGCAGGCCTTCGCCACGCTCGCCTTCCATGCCATGCTGGTCGCACAGCTTCAGCAGGCCGTCGCGCAGGTAATTGCCCTTGTCGACCACCGATTGCAGGAAGCCGGGTTTCAGCAGCTCTTCCAGCACCGCGACGCCGACCGCGGTCATCAGCGGATTGCCGTTGTAGGTACCACCCTGGTCGCCCGGCTCGAACACCGCGAACGGCTCGCGGCACAGCAGCGCCGCCAGCGGCACACCGCCGCCGATGCCTTTGCCGAGCGTCATGATGTCCGGTTCGATGCCGGACAGTTCGTAGCCAAACAGCTTGCCGGTGCGGCCCATGCCGGCTTGCACTTCATCGACGATCAGCAGGATGTTGTGCTGCTTCGTCAGCGCGCGCAGCCCCTGCATGAATTCCTTCGACGCCGGGATCACGCCGCCTTCGCCCTGCACCGGTTCGAGCATCACGGCGACGGTCTTGTCGGTGATCAGCGCCTCGACGCTCGCGAGGTCGTTCAGCGTGGCCTTCGGGAAGCCCGGTACCTGCGGCGCGAACATTGCGTCCCAGCCGGCCTTGCCGGAGGCCGACATCGTCGCCAGCGTGCGGCCGTGGAAGCTGTGGTCGAAGGTGATGATCTCGTAGCGGTTGTCACCGGCGGCGCTCTTGTTCAGCTTGCCCCATTTGCGCGCCAGCTTGATCGCGCCTTCGTTCGCCTCGGCGCCGCTGTTGGCGAAGAACACGCGATCGAAGCACGAGTGCTGCGTCAGCAGCGACGCAAGGCGGATCGACGGTTCGTTGTAGAACGCCGGCGACGGATTGATCAGCTTCTTTGCCTGCGCCGCCAGCGCGTCCTGTATGCACTGCGGCGAATGGCCGAGGCAGTTCACCGCCCAGCCTTGCAGCCAGTCGAGGTAACGCTTGCCGTCATGGTCAGTCAGCCACATGCCCTGGCCTTCGGTGAAGACCAGCGGCGGGCGGTTGGTGATGTAGAGCAGCGCGTTGGTGTCGTATTGTTCGAAGGACTTGTTCACGGCTTCAGGCTTGTTCATGATCGTGCGTCGGTAAAGGGGGCAGCGGGTATCAGGCGGACGCGAGGTCGGCCTCGGAGGTGAACGAGTCGGCGTAGAACTCCTCTTCCGGCAGGCGGCACTGCGCGGTGAAGTCCTTCTGCGCGGCGTCGACCATCAGCGGCGCGCCGCACGCATAGACCTGGTGGCCGGACAGGTCCGGCAGGTCGTCCATGACGGCGCGATGCACGAAGCCGGTGCGGCCGCTCCAGCCGTCTTCCGGCAGCGCGTCCGAGATCACCGGCACATAGCGGAAGTTCGGCAGCGTTTTCGCCCATTGCTCGCACAGCGCATGCATGTACAGGTCTTTCGGGCGGCGGCCACCCCAGTACAGCGTGACCGGGCGGGTCGACTTCGCATGTGCCCAGTGCTCGACGATGGCCTTGATTGGCGCAAAGCCGGTGCCGGATGCAAGCAGCACGATGGGCTTCTCGGAGTCCTCGCGCAGGAAGAAGGTGCCGAGCGGCCCCTCGAAGCGCAGGATGTCGCGCTCTTTCATCGCGCCGAATACATGGTCGGTGAAGACGCCGCCGGGCATGTGGCGGATGTGCAGGCTCAGCAGTTCGTCCGAATGCGGCGGCGTGGCGATGCTGTACGCGCGGCGCTTGTTGTCCTTCAGCAGGAACTCGACATACTGGCCGGCCTTGTACTGCATGCGATCGGTGGCCGGCAGCTGCAGCGACACGATCATCACGTCGTCGGCCGCGCGTTCGAGTTTGGCCACGCGTACCGGCACTTTCTTGATCGGGAAATCGCCGACGCCGAGCACCTCGCGTGCCTCGATCACCACGTCCGACTGCGGCACCGCGCAGCAGAACAGCGTGTGGCCGGTCGTCTGGTCGGCCGCGGGCAGTGCGCGTTCCTGATGCTTGCCGAGTTCGATGCTGCCCGAAATCAGCTTGCCCTTGCAGCTGCCGCAGGCGCCGTTCTTGCAGCCATACGGCAAGCCGACGCCGGCACGAATGGCCGCCGCCAGAATGGTTTCACCGGCCTCGCAGCTGAACTGGCGGCCGCTCGGGTTAACGCTTACCTGGAACGTCATACAATCTCGCGAATGAAAAACAATGGTCTGAAAATCCTGGGCAGGCCGCGCCTGCTGGTCGTTGGTTGCGGCGATGTCGGCTTGCGGCTGTTGCCGCTGCTGCGCGATCGCTTCCGCGTGTTCGCCGTCACCAGCCGGCCGGACCGCATTCCGGAACTGCGCGCCGCCGGCGCCATTCCCGTGGTGGCCAATCTGGACCAGCCGGACAGCCTGCACCGGCTGAAGGGGCTGGCGGACACCGTCGTCCACCTTGCGCCGCCGCCGTCCGACGGCGAACGGGACCGCCGTACCCGCAATTTGGCCGCCATTTTACCCCGACACGGCACGGTGGTTTATGTCAGCACGACCGGGGTCTATGGCGATTGCGGCGGCGCGCTGTTCGATGAAACCCGGCCGGTGGCGCCGAAAAACGCGCGTGCCGTGCGGCGCGTGGACGCCGAGCAGGTGTTGCGGCGCTGGGCGCGGCAGTCCGGTGCCCGTCTGGCGATCCTGCGGGTGCCCGGCATCTATGCGGCCGACCGTTTGCCGGTGGAGCGGCTGCGACAGGGTACGCCGGCCTTGTTGCCTGACGATGACCCTTATACCAACCATATTCATGCGGACGACCTGGCAAAGATCGTCGCGCTGGCGGTGTTCCGTGCGGCGCCGCAACGCGTCTACCACACGGTCGACGATTCGGACCTGAAGATGGGCGACTACTTCGATGCGGTCGCCGATGCGTTCGGACTGCCGCATCCGCCGCGGCTGCCGCGCGCGCAGCTGGTCGAACGCGTGTCGCCGATGCTGCTGTCGTTCATGTCGGAGTCGCGCCGTCTGCACAACGGCCGGATGAAGGGCGAGCTCGGCGTGCGGCTGCGCTACCCGACGGTGGCCGACCTGCTGGCCAGCCTCGGCCCGCGGCAGGGGCAGCTGTTCAGCCCGGCGAACCGACCGCCGACTTGATGCCATTGACCCAGGAGCGCGCCGGCAGCTTCGTCATCGCCTTGATGGCGGCTGCGCGTTCGTACAGGTCGGCGAAGTCGAATTCCGGCTCGGACTTGAAGGCGATCACCACGACGTTGCCGTCGTGGACTTCGGGCAGCGCCAGCACATGGTCGAACGCGCTGCAGATGGCCGGCATGTTGCGCCGGAAGCTGGGGTGGTCGCCAAACAGGTTGATGGTGGCGATGCCTTCGTCGGTGAGGCAACGCGCGCAGGCCTGGTAGAACTCGGGCGAGTCCAGCACCGGACCGCGCGCGGTCGCGTCGTACAGGTCGATCTGCAGCACGTCGAGCGACTTGCGGTTCGCGGGGTCGTTGACGAACAGTTCGGCGTCCAGCTGCAGCACCTGCAGCGTGTCGTCGTCCGGCGGCAGCCGGAACATTGAATGGCAGACATCGATCACGTTCGGATTCAGCTCGACCGCCGTCACCTGCGCCTGCGGATATTCGCGGTGGCAGAACTTGGTCAGCGCGCCGGTGCCGAGGCCGAGCTGCGCGATGCGGCGCGGCTGGTCGATGAAGAGCATCCAGGCCATCATCTGCTGCGCGTATTCGAGCTCGATCCAGTCCGGCTTCCTGACGCGCATCGCACCTTGCACCCACTCGGTGCCGAAGTGCAGGTAGCGTACGCCGTCATGCTCGGACAGCGTGATCGGCGCGAATTTCGGCTGGCGGGATTTCGGGGCAGGCGGGCGTTTCATGGCGTCGGGCTCAGGACAGCAAAGCCCGCCACTTTACTAGCTTTTCGTCAAAAGACAGCTGCGCATTCGCCGGCGACGACGAAGGCAGCACCAGCGTACGGAAGCCGGCGGCCGCGAATTGCGGCGCGAAGCGGCCCGAGGTCTTGCCATTGAAAGCGATCGTTTCCAGTTCGGGAAAGCCGGCGTGCAGGAGGGAGAAATCGGCAACCTGCGCGCGCCGTATCGACGCATCGAGGCTGCCTTCGCGTTCGCAGGCAATGATCACGTCCCACAGGCCGATCCGGTGCGCAGCCAGCCGCGCCAGCCGGCCGGGGTAATCGAGCGACGCGAGGTCATCGGCGAGCACGGCCGACAGCAGCCGCCAGAACTGGTTGCGCGGGTGCGCGTAGTACTGCTGCGCGGCGAGCGAGGCCTCGCCGGGAAAGCTGCCGAGGATCAGCAGGCGGGCGTCGGGCTGCATCGCCGGCGGGAAGCCGGTCAGCAGCGGAGGTGCGGAAGAAGCCATTAAGGAATTGTAGAGGGGAGGGCCCGGACGTGCAGGTTAGAATCGCCGCACAACTATTCCAGGAGGAGACAGGCAATGACCCAACCCATCATGCTCGTCACTGGCGGCAGCCGCGGCATTGGCGCAGCGACCGCACTGATCGCGGCAGCGCGCGGCTGGCGCGTGGCGCTCAGCTACCAGAGCAATGCGGCAGCCGCGGATGACGTCGTGCAGAAGATTCGCGCTGCCGGCGGTACGGCGATCGCCGTGCAGGCCGATGTCGGCATCGAAGCCGATGTGCTGCGCCTGTTCAAGACGGTGGATGAGCAGCTCGGCACGCTGTCGGTGCTGATCAACAATGCGGGCATGCTCGAGCATCAGACGCGGCTCGACCAGATGGATCTGGATCGCTGGCAGCGCGTGTTCAGTGCCAACGTGTTCGGCAGTTTCCTGTGCGCGAAGCAGGCGGTGCTGCGGATGTCGACCAAATACGGCGGCAAGGGCGGCAACATCGTCAACGTGTCGTCGGCGGCGGCACGGCTGGGTTCGCCGAACGAGTTCATCGACTATGCCTCCGCGAAGGGAGCGGTCGATTCGATGACACTGGGCCTGTCGAAGGAAGTCGCGGCCGAAGGCATACGCGTGAATGCGATCCGGCCGGGATTGATTTATACCGATATTCACACGCTGGCCGGCGAACCGGGCCGCGTCGATCGCGCCAAGGCCGGCGTGCCGATGCAGCGCGGCGGCACTGCCGAGGAAGTGGCCGAGGCGATCGTCTGGCTCGCGTCGGAGCAGGCGTCGTATGTGACCGGCGTGCTGATGGATGTGACGGGCGGGCGATAAGGATGTTGGTCGCGATGGCCGGCTGATGGCGGTCATCGCGACGGACAGTGCGCTGCGGTTGATTCACCGTATCCCGGCCTGCGCCGGGAGGACGTTTCAGAAGCTGCAAAACTTTACAACCGTCATTCCGGCGAAGGTCGGCATCCCGTGCCTTCGCCTTGCATCGTCAACCCAATACTTCCAGCACCTTCTCCAGCGGCCGGCCCAGCCGTGCGCCTTTCGTAGTAATCACCACCGGCCGGTTGATCAGCACCGGATGCGTGAGCATCGCGTCGACCAGCTCATCGTCCGTTGTCGACGGGGCACCCAGTCCCAGCTCGGCGCACAGCGCTTCCTTGTCGCGCAGCAGCGCGCGCGCAGGCTGACCGGTCGCCTGGATCGTTGCCAGCAGCGTGGCACGGTCCGGCGGGTTCTTCAGGTAGAGCACCACGTCCGGTTCGATACCGCGCTCGCGCAGCAGCGCGAGCGCATTGCGCGAGGTGCTGCAGTTCGGGTTGTGCCAGATCGTCACGCCGCTCATTTCAGCGCCATCCCGAGCAGCATGTCATTGAGCTTCTTCACGAAGCCGGCCGGATCGGCCAGCTGCCCGCCCTCAGCCAGCTGCGCCTGATCGAACAGGATGCTGCTCCAGTCGTCGAACTTCGCGTCTTCGTACTTCAGTCGCTGCACCAGCGGATGGTTCGGATTGATCTCAAGCACCGGCTTGCTGTCCGGTGCTTTCTGTCCGGCCGCCTTCAGCATGCGCAGCAGGTTGCCCGACAGTTCATGCTCGCCCGACACCAGGCAGGCGGGCGAGTCGGTCAGGCGGAAGGTGACGCGCACATCGGCCGCCTTCTGTTCGAGCGCCTGCTTCATCTTGCCGACCAGTTCCTTGTACTCGTCCTGCGTGGCTTCCTTTTGCTGCTTCTCGCCCTCGTCCTCGAGCTTGCCGAGGTCAAGGTCGCCCTTCGCGACCGACACCAGCGCCTTGCCGTCGAACTCGGTCAGGAAGGACAGCATCCATTCGTCGACACGGTCGGTCAGCAGCAGGACTTCGACGCCCTTCTTGCGGAAGATCTCGAGGTGCGGGCTGTTCTTTGCGGCAGTCCAGCTGTCGGCAGTCACGTAGTAGATCTTGTCCTGACCGTCCTTCATGCGCGCGACATAGTCGGCGAAGGACACGTCCTGCGCATCGCCGTCGTTGTGCGTGCTGGTAAAGCGCAGCAGCTTCGCAATGCGCTCCTTGTTGTTTGCGTCCTCGCCGATGCCTTCTTTCAGCACCTGCCCGAACTCCTGCCAGAAGCTCGCGTACTTGTCCTTCTTTTCCTGCTCGTCGGCGTTTGCCAGCTCTTCGAGCATGCCGAGCACGCGTTTGGTCGAGCCTTCGCGGATCACCTTCACGTCACGCGACTCCTGCAGGATCTCGCGCGAGACGTTCAGCGGCAGGTCGTTCGAATCGATCACGCCTTTGACGAAGCGAAGGTAGACCGGCATCAGCTGTTCGGCGTCGTCCATGATGAAGACGCGCTTCACATACAGCTTGATGCCGCCGCGCTGGTTGCGGTCCCACAGGTCGAACGGGGCGCGCGCCGGGATGTACAGCAGCTGCGTGTATTCGCTGCGGCCTTCGACGCGGTTGTGCGTCCAGGTCAGCGGATCGGCAAAGTCATGCGATACGTGTTTGTAGAATTCCTTGTACTGCTCTTCACTGACGTCGGACTTGCTGCGCGCCCACAGCGCGCTGGCCTGGTTGATGGTCTCGAATTCATCCTTCAGCACCGTTTCCTTCTTTTCCTCGTCCCATTCTTCCTTGCGCATGCGGATGGGCAGCGAGATGTGGTCGGAGTACTTGCGGATGATCGAGCGCAGCTGCCACGCGGACAGGAACTCGTCCTCGCCTTCGCGCAGGTGCAGCGTGATCGTGGTGCCGCGCTGCGACCGCTCGATCGCCTCGATGCTGAAGTCGCCTTCGCCGGCCGATTCCCAGCGCATGCCCTGGTCGGCCGGCAGGCCCGCACGGCGCGATTCGACGGTGATTTTGTCGGCGACAATGAAGCCGGAATAGAAGCCGACGCCGAACTGGCCGATCAGCGCAGCATCCTTTTGCTGGTCGCCGGACAATTTGGAGAAGAACTCCCGCGTGCCGGATTTGGCGATCGTGCCGAGGTGGTCGATCGCTTCCTGCTGCGACAGGCCGATGCCGTTGTCGGTGATGCTGATGGTGCGCGCGTCCTTGTCGAACTCGACCGTGATCGCGAGTTCGCTGTCGTTCTCGAACAGGCCGGCGTTGTTGATCGCCTCGAAGCGCAGCTTGTCGGCCGCGTCGGACGCGTTCGAGATCAGCTCGCGCAGGAAAATTTCCTTGTTCGAATACAGCGAGTGGATCATCAGCTGCAGCAACTGCTTGACTTCGGCCTGGAAGCCCAGGGTTTGTTTTTCTGCGACGGTCATGGTGTCCTCGGTAAGTGCTTGAATTTGCTTGAATTACAAAGAAGTTGTCGAGATATTGGGGCATCCGCGAGGAATTCAAGCCCTGCCGGAGCGGCGGCGGCTGGCGAAGCTTCCTGCGCCGCTCCGGTCAATTGCGGTATTCTCCCCGCCGTTATCCCTTCCCGATCACCAGGCGCCCGGTCAGAGCATCATGGTTCCTCCCTTACTCTCCGTGGATGCCCAGCGTCGGCGCACGCTCTGCTATGCCGGCGGGTTGCTCGCCGCCGCTGCGTTGCCGGCAACAACACTTGAAGGAGCTGAAATGAGCATCGAACAAAAGCTGAAGTCCCTGAACATTACCTTGCCGGCCGTCGCCACCCCGGCTGCCGCCTATGTGATGTTTGTCCGCAGCGGAAACACGCTGTATGTGTCCGGCCACATCGCCAAGAAGGACGGCAAGCCGTGGGTCGGGCAGCTCGGCCGCGACATGACGACCGAGCAGGGGCGCGAGGCTGCGCGCGCAGTGGCAATCGACCTGATGGCCACGCTGAAGGCGGCCTGCGACGGCGACCTCGGGCGCGTGAAACGCATCGTCAAGCTGGTGAGCCTGGTGAATTCGACGCCCGACTTTACCGAGCATCATCTGGTGACGAACGGTTGCTCGGAGCTGCTCGGTGAAGTGTTCGGCGACGCCGGCAAGCACGCGCGCTCGGCGTTCGGCGTCGCGCAACTGCCGCTGGGCAGCTGCGTCGAGATCGAGATGGTTGCGGAGCTTGGCTGAAGCTCGCCTTCAGGAGAAGGCGGTTTGCGAGGGGAGGGGCTCACCCGGTTGCGGTGCCCCTCCCTCGCCGGATTCATTGCATGCCAAAGGCGCGCAATTTGAAAAGGATGGCCGGCTGGTGGTGTGCGCGCGCAATGTCGGCGGCGCTCTGGTTCATTCTGTTGCGTAGCGAAAGGTCCGGCTGCATCTGCAGCAGGCTGTCCACCAACGGCGCGTTGCCGAGCTGGCACGCATACATCAGGGCCGTGTTGCCCTGATGATCCTGGTGGTTCACGTTCGGCAAGTACCCGGCGAGAGCGCTGACCGTTTCTGTATGCCCTTGGGCTGCGGCAACGACCAGCGGGGTTTGTCCGAGCGCATTCACATGCTCGGTTGAGTCACCCCGTCCAAGCAGGATTCGCAGTGCGGCAGATTTCCCCTGATGCGCAGCGTCGAGCGCAAGCAGGCTGCCGTCCCGGCGCCGGAAGCTGATTTCGCCGTGCTGCATGACCAGCCGGGCCAGCTCGGGCGAGTAGTTCCTGTCGAACGCGGTTTCTACGGACATGTCCGGACCGGCTTGCCGCATGAAAGGCTCGCGCTGCAGCTGCGGCCGCTGTTGCAGTACCGGCTGATGCCGGATGGGCTGACGCTGGTTTTCAGTCGCATCCAGGGCCATCGTGGTGGCCGTGCGCCCGGCAGTCTCGGCCTGGTCTGTCGTGTCTACTTCCATGAGGTCGCCCGCCTCAAAAGAATTCCGTTTACAAGCTGAAATAGCGTATGCCATGGATCCCTCGCAATTTAACAATCGGCTTATGTATTCGCTTATCGACATTTCGATAACCGGACATCGGTACCGACTTCAAATGCGAGGTTCCTGAGCGCTCACGGAAAATCTGCGGCGTGCGGGCAGGGGAGCATGGATTCGAACCACGTTGCCCGGCTTGGACACCGGGCAGTCCCCACCGGACCTTCCCCTGTGAGCGCATGATGCGCGCGGCTGCGCGCCGGCTGCTTGCGCCGGCACAGGCGGCGGCCCGGACCAGTTGGCTGCCCTCAATCGGCATCGCTGCCAGTCACTCCACAATGAGCCAACGCTTGACCAGGGAGAGACATGGCGCACCTGCCCGACGCCCCGCTGCCGCATCCGCTGGCGGCCCTGACGGGGAGCTGCGATGCCGCGCCGGCCGAGGCCACCGCGGGCATCGTCAGCGAGATTTATGAATGTGCCGTCCCCGCATTCGCCGAGGCCGCGCTCGAACGTCTGTACGGCAGCATGTACGCGTCGCTGCGTCACCTGCAGCTGTGCGGCTGTGAGCGACCGCAGCCGCATACCTGGGTGGGATACCGGCGCGGTGAAGTGATTGGCGTGCTGCTGTTCCGCCTGCGTGGCACGCAGGCCGTCGTGCTGACCGAGATGATCCCGCTGGCCGCCGAGATTGCCGAAGCGTTTTGCCGCGCGCTGTTTTCCCGCTTCGCTTATGCACAGTCGGCCTGTTTCAACGCGGTGACGCTGGCCGCGTCGCTGCCGCGATTGCCGGCCTCGCATGCGGCGTTCTCCGAAAACTATGTGATCGCGCTGCCCGCCAGCGTCGATGATTATTTCGCGGCGCTCGGCAAGGCTACGCGCAAGACTTTGCGCGGCTATGGCAATCGCCTGCAGCGTGAGCTGCCGGACTTGCGCTGGGAAGCGCGGCCTGCGTCTGATTTGCGTGCGGATGAATTGCGCCGGCTGGTCCGGCAACTGCAGGCGTTCAAGCGCGACAGCATGGCCGCGCGCGGCAAGCGCGCGGAACTCAGCCGGCGCGATACCGCGCGCTTGCTGGCGCTGCTGTCCGAGCGCGGCATGGTCGGCGTCGCCACTGCGGGCGGGCGCATCTGCGCCGGTTCGCTTGCCTGCCGTTTCGGCGACAACTATGTGATGTTGCTGGCCGCCGCCGACCCGGCGCTGGCGTCCTTCCGGCTCGGCATGCTCTGCTGTTTCTGGGCCATCTGCGATTGCCTGCGCGACGGTGCGCGCGAATGCCATCTGCTGTGGGGGCGCTACCAGTACAAGGCCCAGCTGCTCGGCGTGCCGCGACCGCTGCACCGCGTGCTGGTGTACCGTTCGCTGCTGCAGATGGCGCTCTCGCCGTCGGCGCTGGCAGCGATGGCGTGGCTGCGGCTGCGCGCCCGCTTGCGTGACTGGATGCTTGGCGATCCGGGCGCGGCAGCGAGTGTGCTGCAGCGCGCCGCGCTGTCCGCATCGGGCGGCTGGCGCGCAGTCCGCGACGGCCTGCGCCGACGCCTCGGGCGGGCCTGAGCGGCACGCCCGCAGGCGGACGCGGTCGACTCCGTTTTTGCCCGCAATGGACAGATCGCTGCCTGACGCAACCACCGGGGTGCAGGCCGCGTTGCCGCGTGTCGACGCCGGACCGCCACCCGATGACGAAGCCGACCTGCCGACGCCGGCCGATCGCCTTTTCCATGCGCAGATGGGCCGCTGGACCGGTTACCTGTCGCCGGGCAGCGCGTGCCTTGCCTGGACCGACTGGCTGGTGCACCTGTCGGCATCGCCCGGCAAGCAGCAGCTGCTGGCTGAAAAGGCGATGCGCAAGTCGATGCGCCTGGCCGTGTATGTTGCGCGCACGCTGGGCGGGGCCGATTGCCCGCACTGCATCGAGCCCTTGGTGCAGGATCGCCGCTTTCGCGCGCCGCAATGGCAGCAGTGGCCGTTCTGCTTCGTTTACCAAACCTTCCTGTTGCAGCAGCAGTGGTGGCACAACGCGACCACGGGCATCGGTGGCGTGTCCGCGCATCACCAGCAACTGGCATCGTTCGCCGCACGCCAGTGGCTGGACACGGTCTCGCCGGTGAACTTCATTGCGACCAACCCCGAGGTGCTCGATGCGACGTTGCACGAGGGCGGCAAGAACCTGTTGCGCGGCCTGCAGTACCTGACCGAGGACTGGGAGCGCGCGATGGGCGGCCATCCGCCGGTCGGCGCCGAAGCCTACCGGCCGGGGCGCGAGGTGGCGGTCACGCCGGGGCGGGTGGTGTTTCGCAACCGGCTGATCGAGCTGATCCAGTATGCGCCGCAGACCGACGAGGTGCAGTGCCAGCCCCTGCTGTTCATTCCGGCGTGGATCATGAAGTACTACATCCTCGACCTGTCGCCGCGGAATTCGCTGGTCCGTTATCTGGTCGGGCGCGGACACACGGTGTACATGATTTCGTGGCGCAACCCCGGGACGGCCGAACGCGATCTCGGCATGGACGATTATCTGCGCGAAGGCGCGCTGGCTGCGCTTGCACAGGTGCGCCAGCGCGAGCAGCGCGAGCGTGTGCAGGCCGTCGGTTATTGCCTTGGCGGGACCTTGCTGGCGATTCTTGCTGCCTGGCTTGCGCAGCAGGGGCGCGACGACCTGGCATCGGTCACGCTGCTGGCCGCGCAGACGGATTTCACCGAGGCCGGTGAACTGCGGCTGTTCATCGACGACAGCCAGCTCGATTATCTCGATGACGTGATGTGGCAGCAGGGCTACCTCGACAACCGGCAAATGGCCGGCGCCTTCCAGCTGCTGCGCTCGCGTGACCTGATCTGGTCGCGCATGGTGAACAATTACCTGCTCGGACGGCGCGAACAGATGAGCGACCTGATGGCCTGGAACGCTGACGCCACGCGCATGCCATACCGCATGCAGAGCGAATACCTGCGCCAGCTGTTCCTCGACAACCAGCTGTTTGCCGGCCGCTATCGCGTCGACGGTCGAGCTGTCGCGCTCGGCGACATCCGCGTGCCGACCTTCGTCGTCGCCACCGAGTCCGATCATGTCGCGCCGTGGCGCTCGGTCTACAAGCTCAGGCTGATGACCGGCGCCGACATGGAATTCCTGCTGACTTCCGGCGGCCACAATGCCGGCATCTGCAGCGAGCCGGGCCATCCTCGACGGCATTTTCGTGCCGCGTTGTGCCGGCACAGCGATCCTTATGTCGATCCCGACCACTGGTTCCGCGTGACACCCGTGCAGGCGGGTTCATGGTGGCCGCACTGGGCCGGCTGGCTCGTGCGCGACGACCAGCGGCGTTCAGCACGCGCGATTGCCTGCGACGATCCGGGCTTGCCGTCCGCACCGGGTGACTATGTGCTGGCAAAATAATTCCACAAGGAAATTAATTTTGAAATTTGTTTCTCAATTGTAATAAACGGCG
>CAYZXP010000031.1:19248-23488 GCA_964482415.1 uncultured Bifidobacterium sp.
CTGCTGGGCGGCCGGCCGCTCGAGCTGGTCTTGCGCGACAACAGTTCCGTGCCTGCCCGTGGTGTCGACAATCTGCGCCAGTTTGCGGCCATGCCCAATCTCGTGGCCGTGTTCGGCGGACGCTTCAGTCCGGTTATTCTTGAACAGCTGCCGCTGATTGCCGAGCACCGGATTCCCTTCATCGCCGTCTGGTCATCCGCCGAGAAGATCGTCCGCAATGACATGCACCCGAACTACGTGTTTCGCGTGTCGCTGCGCGACAGCATCGCGATGCCGTTCATGCTGAACCATGCAAAGAAGCGCGGCATTGCACGCATCGGCCTCCTGCTCAGCAATACGGCGTGGGGGCGCAGCAACCTTGAAGCGGCGGAGCGCTACCTGCGCAATGCGCGCGGGCTGGCTATCGTTTCCAGCAGCTGGATCAACTGGGCCGACACCAGCCTGATCAGCAAATATCAGGGCTTGCTCGCCGCAGGCGCGCAGGCAATCGTGGTGGTTGCGAATGACGAGTCGGCGATCCTGGTGCGCGAGATGGCCGCGCTGCCGCCCGCACAGCGACTGCCGCTGATCCTGCATTGGGGCGCGACCGGAGGCGAATTCGTCGAGCAGGCCGGCGCGGCGCTGCGAGAGGTTGATTTGTCGGTGGTGCAGACCTTCAGTTTCTTCAACGCCGATCCGGCGCTGCGCGAGCGTTTCATGCAGCTGGCTGCGCCGCTCGGCGTCAGACGCTTCGAGGACATCCGGTCGGCAGTGGGCGTCGCCCACGCGTATGACGCGGTGCACCTGCTGGCACTGGCGATACGCACGGCCGGAACGCCGGATCGTGCGCGCATACGCAATGCGCTCGAGCACCTGCCTGCGTGGCGCGGACTGGTAAAGCACTATCATCCGGCGTTCTCTCCGGATGATCACGAGGCGCTGTCGCCAAACGAATTGCTGATGGCTCGCTATCGCGACGACGGCGTACTGGTGCCGCGATGAAAGGCATTGTGCTTCGCTGGCGTGCGGCGCTGTTGTCCGACAGCCTGTCGAAGCAGTTCGCGCGGGCCAGCGCCGGACTGGCAGCGGCAGTGCTGCTGATCAGTGCGCTCGGCCTGTTGTGGCTGGCCGGCGTGCAGAACCGCGAGGCGGAACGCCTGCTGACCGCGCGCGAGGCCGAGCATTCGGCGGAGATGGCCGGTTCAACCATCCGCGGCATTGCTTCGCACATCGGCGAGCTGGCCAACAGCAGCCTGCTGGCGTCAGCGCTGACCGATTCGGCCGGACGCGACGCCTATCTGCATCCTTTTCTGTCCAGCGTCCACCATGTGAACGCCGTGCCGGTCGCCATCCTGTTCACCGACTTTGCCGGCGCCGACCTCGCGAGCAATGACTACGCCGGTTTTTCCGACGCCGATCGCGAATGGCTCAAGGCGCAGATCGCGAAGGGAACGGAAGGTGCAAAGCTCGCGCCCGGGCGGCAGGGACCGGACCTGCTGGCAGTCAAGCTGATCCGGCTGCCACGGACCACCCAGCCCGAGGGCGCATTGCTGTACCGGTTCAACATTGCGTCGGTGCTGTATTCCGAAAAGATGGCGCTCGAGTGGAACAGCACGGCGGCCGGCGTGAAAAGCCCGCCGGCCGGCGCGATCTCGGCAGCCATGGATTTGCCGGCGCCGCTTGATGCGCTCGGCCTGCGCGTGTCGGTGCAGCCTCGCTCCGCCACCCACCTGTTCAGCCCGACCCAGCTGGTGCTGATCGTCGCGCTGGTGCTGCTGCTCGGCCTGGCCGTGGTGCTGCTCGGTCATCGGGTGGCGCTGGTGCTGACACGGCAACTTCGGCAGCTCGAGAGCTTCGCGCGCGAGGTCGTGCAAAAGGGATTCATCAGCGAGCGAGCCTCGATCAGCGGTTCGGACGAAGTGGCCGGCCTTGCGCATTCGATCAACCACATGCTCGACAGCCTGAACGCACAGCATGAGCGGCTGCGCGCGGAGAGCGAGCGGCGCAGCCGGCTGATCGGCCGCTATCGGATGCTGATCGAGGGCACCAATGCGGTGTCGTGGGAAGCGACGCTGCCGGACGGCGACTACAGCTATGTGTCGCCGCAGGCCGAGCGCCTGTTCGGCTTCGGCGCGGCCGACTGGCACCAGCGCGGTTTCTGGCGCAGCCACGTGCACGCCGATGACATTGATGACGTGCAGCGTGCGCGGGACGAAGCCATCGGCGGCGGCATGGAGTACAGCTGCGAATACCGGATGCGCAACAACAACGGCGACTACCTGTGGGTTGAAGAGATCGGCAGCGTCGTCGATGACAGCAGCGGCGCGCATGCGGCGCTGCGCGGCATCCTGCTCGATATCACGCAGCGCAAGGCTGCCGAATCCGAGATCCAGCGCCTCGCGTTCTATGACCCGCTGACGGGCCTGCCGAACCGCCGGCTGCTGCTCGACCGCCTGCACAAGCTGGTCGATGCGAGTCCGCACAGCGTCGAGCATGGCGCGATCGTGTTCATCGACCTCGACAATTTCAAGACGCTCAACGACGATCTGGGCCACGAGACCGGCGACCTGCTGCTCAAGGAGGTTGCGCAGCGGTTGCTGGCGGCGGTGCGCAAGAGCGACCTGGTCGCCCGCCTCGGCGGCGACGAATTCGTGGTGTTGCTCAAGAGCGGGCGCGAGACGCTCGACGTGTTCACGCGCAATGTCGAGATGGTTGCCGAGAAGGTGCTGGCGATGCTCGACCGGCCGTACAAGCTGGACGCGCATGAGCATCACAGCAGCGCGTCGATCGGCATCTACGTGTTTGACACCGGAAGCGACTCCGTCAGCGAAATGCTCAAGCGAGCCGACCTGGCGATGTACCAGAGCAAGGCTGCCGGCCGCAACGGCATCCGCTTCTTCGAGCCGGAGATGCAGGTGAGGCTGTCGCGGCGCGCGCAGCTGGAGTCTGACCTGCGCGCCGCGTTGCGCAAGGGCGAGTTCGTGCTGCACCACCAGCCGCAAGTGGCCGAGTCTGGCGCGCTGATCGGCTTTGAGGCGCTGCTGCGCTGGCAACACCCCGAACAGGGGCTGGTGGGGCCGGCGGACTTCATTCATGTGGCCGAGGAGACCGGGCTGATCGTGCCGATCGGCATGTGGGTATTGCAGAAAGCCTGCGAGCAGCTGGTGGCATGGGCGGGGCGGCCGGAGACGGCGAAACTGAGGCTGGCGATTAATGTCAGCGCACGCCAGTTCCGCCACCCGATGTTCGTCGAGCACACGCTCGAGATCGTGCGCCGCAGCGGCGTGAACCCGCGCAGGTTGCGCATGGAGCTCACCGAGAGCCTGCTGGTCGACGACGTGAATGGCACGATCTACAAGATGAAGATGCTGAAGGCGGCCGGCCTCGGGTTTTCGCTGGACGATTTCGGCACCGGTTACTCGTCGCTCTCCTATCTGCGGCGGCTACCGCTGGATGAATTGAAGATCGACCATTCCTTCTTCCGCAACGTGCTGACCAAGGAAACCGATGCGGCAATCGTGCGTACCATCGTGGTGCTCGCGCAGAGCCTGAAGCTCGACCTGATCGCCGAAGGCGTCGAGGACGAGCGCCAGCGCGCCTTCCTTGCGTCGCACGGCTGCCATGCGTACCAGGGTTACCTTTTCGCCGGCGCGCTCGACGAGGCGCAGCTTGCCGACTATCTCGACCAGAAGCTGTTTGCCGGCGAGAAGGCCGGCGCCTGAGCTCGCCGCTGCATGCGAACGTCAAGGGCCGGAGGAAATGCCGGCCCTTGCCACTTCAGCATCCGCCCGTCGGAGGCCTCAGGGAACGGGACAGGCGTCGCAAGCGACGCCGAGCGGACTGTCAGGATGCCGAGAGCTTCAGGCCAACGATGCCGATAAAGATCAGAAGCAGGCTCAGCAATTTCATTGCGCTCGCCTGCTCGCCGAACAGGACGGTTCCCATCACTGCTGTCCCGATGGCGCCGACACCGACCCAAACCGCATAAGCCGTGCCGACCGGAAGTGACTTCATGGCGAAACCCAGCAAGCCAACGCTCAAGAGCATGGACAGAACCGTCCAGGCGGTCGGCCACGGTCGGGTTAAACCTTCGGTGTATTTGAGACCAATCGCCCAGCCGACTTCCAGTAGCCCGGCGGCGAGAAGAATGACCCAGTTCATGATGCATTGCCCCTTGAAAAAAGGGGCCGTCCCCGCATGAACTGGAGAGGTGAGGTCGTCCTCACTTCCTGATGGTGCCCGCCGATGCTACCACGGGGCT
>CAYZXP010000032.1:0-16436 GCA_964482415.1 uncultured Bifidobacterium sp.
AACGCGACCGGCAAGCGCCTGCGCAGCATGCCGTTCGCCAAGGCCATCAAGGCCGTCAAAGCCGCGTAAGCATCGGCTCGAATGCCTCCCGTTGCAAGACGGGAGGCATTTGTCCCTGTGCCATCCGCTGTGCGGGCAAAGCCCTCTGAAAACCATCGCATAGTCCGTCAGCGCGCGTTTGCCGATGCATCCGGCTGGCCTGTCCGACTCGCATAATCAATTATTCCGAAACATAGACTCATGGACCAGACATCCAACGCGTTTCGTCGCGCCAGCTATCAGGAATGGCTAGCAGCCGCCGCCCGATCGGCGCCCGGTGGTGACGTCGCCAGCCTGAACTGGACTACCCCGGACGGCATCGTTGTCAAGCCGTTGTATACCGCCGCAGATATCGAATCGCTCCCCCTGACCGATACGCTGCCGGGCTTCGAGCCGTTTCTGCGCGGTCCGCAGGCGACCATGTATGCAGTCCGCCCGTGGACCATTCGCCAGTACGCCGGATTTTCCACGGCCGAAGAGTCGAATGCCTTTTATCGGAAGGCGCTGTCGGGCGGCGCGCAGGGCGTGTCTGTGGCATTCGATCTTGCCACGCACCGCGGCTACGATTCCGACCATCCCCGGGTGACCGGCGATGTCGGCAAGGCGGGCGTGGCAATCGACTCTGTCGAGGACATGAAGGTCCTGTTCGACGGCATCCCGCTGGACAAGGTGTCGGTGTCGATGACGATGAATGGTGCCGTACTGCCCGTGCTTGCCGGCTATGTCGTGGCCGCTGAAGAACAAGGTGTGGCGCAGGCCCAGCTCAGCGGGACGATCCAGAACGACATCCTGAAAGAATTCATGGTGAGGAATACGTATATCTATCCTCCCGAACCGTCGATGCGCATCATTGGCGACATCATCGAGTACACCGCGAAGAACATGCCGCGGTTCAATTCGATCTCCATCTCCGGCTATCACATCCAGGAAGCCGGTGCCAGCCAGACGCTGGAGATGGCTTTCACGCTCGCCGATGGCAAAGAGTATGTGAAGACCGCGATCGCCCGCGGAATGGATGTCGACGATTTCGCCGGCCGGCTCTCGTTCTTCTGGGGCGTCGGCATGAATTTCTATCTTGAGATCGCCAAGATGCGTGCCGCGCGCATGCTCTGGTGCCGCATCATGAAGGGCTTCAATGCGAAGAACCCGAAGAGCCTGATGCTGCGCACCCACAGCCAGACGTCGGGCTGGTCGCTGACGGAGCAGGACCCGTATAACAATGTGGTGCGCACGACGATCGAGGCGATGGCCGCAGTCTTCGGTGGCACGCAGTCGCTGCATACCAACTCGTTCGATGAGGCGATCGCCTTGCCGACCGAGTTCAGCGCGCGCATCGCTCGCAACACACAGCTGATCCTGCAGGAAGAAACCCAGATCACCAAAGTGATCGACCCGTGGGCCGGCAGTTACATGATGGAATCGCTGACGAATGAGATGGCCGACAAGGCCTGGGCCATCATTGAGGAAGTCGAGGCGATGGGAGGCATGACCAAAGCCGTCGAAAGCGGCTGGGCCAAGCTGAAGATTGAGCAGGCAGCGGCCGAAAAGCAGGCGCGCATCGATAGCGGCAAGGACGTAATCGTCGGCGTCAACAAATACCGGCTCGACAAAGAGGATCCGATCGACATCCTCGCCATTGATAACGTCAAGGTGCGCGCCGACCAGATTGCCCGCCTGACGTTGGTCAAGGCATCGCGCGATGCCGTGAAGGTGGCACAGGCGCTGGACGACCTGACCGCAGCGGCCGAAAGCGGGCAAGGCAACCTGCTCGACTTGTCCATTCGGGCGGTACGCTTGCGCGCCACGGTCGGTGAAGTCAGCGATGCAATTGAAAAGGTATTCGGTCGCCACCGAGCCGATGCGCAGAAGGTCACCGGCGTCTACTCCGCGGCGTATGACTCGGCTGAGGGCTGGGATCGGCTGAAGGGGGAAATTGAAGAGTTCGCAGAGCAGTCGGGCCGCCGTCCCCGCGTGCTGATCGCCAAGCTCGGGCAGGACGGGCATGACCGCGGCGCGAAGGTCGTGGCGACGGCTTACGCCGATCTTGGTTTCGACATCGACCTCGGACCGCTGTTTCAGACGCCGGAGGAATGTGCGCGCCAGGCGATCGAGAATGACGTGCATGCGATTGGCGTGTCTTCGCTCGCCGCCGGTCATAAAACGCTGGTGCCGGCGATCATCGAAGAATTGCGGCGGCAGGGGGCAGACGACATCATCGTCTTTGTCGGCGGTGTCATACCCCGGCAAGACTATGAATTCCTGTATGACGCAGGCGTCAGGGGAATCTATGGACCCGGGACACCGATTCCTGCCAGTGCGAAAGACGTACTCGAAAAAATCCGGGAAGCCATCGCATGACACCCGCGCAAATGCTCGAGGGGATTCTGGGCAATGAGACCACCCGTCGGCGGCGCTCGGTGGCCAAGGCGATTACCCTCCTCGAGTCAGTGCGCACGGACCATCGGCTGCAGGCTGATGAGCTGCTTACCCGGCTGGTCACCTACGCGGGAAAATCCTTCCGGATCGGTATCAGTGGCGTACCAGGGGTGGGCAAGTCGACATTTATCGAGGCCCTGGGCCTGTGGCTGATTGCGCGCGGTCATCAGGTCGCCATCCTCGCGGTCGACCCGTCCTCGACGGTGTCCGGGGGCTCCATCCTCGGCGACAAGACGCGGATGGAGCAACTTTCTGTCCACCCGAATGCTTACATTCGGCCCAGTCCGAGCCGGGGCAGCCTCGGCGGCGTTGCCGAGAAAACGCGTGAATCCATCCTGATCTGCGAAGCGGCCGGCTATGACATCGTGATCGTCGAGACAGTGGGCGTAGGGCAGAGTGAAACGGCCGTGGCGAACATGACCGACATGTTTTGTCTGCTGCAATTGCCGAATGCCGGTGACGATCTGCAAGCCATCAAGAAGGGCGTGATGGAGATCGCCGACCTGGTGGTCATCAACAAGGCCGATACCGATCCGCAAGCAGCGACTCGCGCAGAGGCCCAGATTTCGGGTGCACTGCACTTGCTCTCATCCATTGGAAATTCGCGAGAGCCGACAAGCCGCTGGGTCCCTCAGGTAATAAAGACCAGCGCACTGACGAAACAGGGGATTGATGTCTTCTGGTCTTCGGTCATGTCGTTTCAGCGCGAACAATCTGAAGCGGGTCTGATCGAGAGACGACGCCGTGCACAAGCTCTGGATTGGATGTGGGAGCGCATCCATGCCGAATTGAAGCGGTCATTTCAGGACGACCCCGCCATTCGCGCGTTGCTGCCTGCAATTAGCGCTCAGGTTGAAGAAGGCGTCATTCCTGCGTCCACCGGCGCCAGAAAATTGATTGCCGCGCACGCAGAAGCACGTCGAATGGTTTCATGAGCCTTTAATGAACGCACGGCGATGCCGATGCTCCACGGACTCTCTCGATACGCCGAGAGCCGGCAGGGACGATTTTCGGCCTGCGCTTTCGGGAGCACGTTGCAGGCGCGTGATCATGCGCTGCCGTGGCGCAAGGAATGGAAGGCGGCGTCAACTATTACTGCTGTCCAGCTCGGTCATACGGGCCGTTGTACCAGCCGCTCCGTATCGACGAAGTAATTTCGTCCACAAAAAGGCGAGTTTTTGTAGGCACGAGACGGCCCGGCGGCATGACGGCATAGATTCCACCGTCTCCGGCACCTTCCCAGCCGACCAGTATTTCGACAAGCTGGCCAGAACGTATGGCCGGCCCCGCCAGCCAATCAGCTGACAGAATGATTCCGCTCCCGTCTAACGCCGCCTGTAGCATGGCATCGGAGTTGTCGGTGACCAGCGGGCCTTCCGGGTGAATCGTCTTCCGCTGGCTGCCTTTTCTCAGCCTCCATTCCGGCCAGGTCAGCAGACTGGTAAATCCCAAACACGGAAACTCGTTCAGCGCCTCAGGCTTGTCCGGTTGCCCGTGCTTTGCAATGAACTGGGGTGATGCGGCCAGGATGTATCGGAAAGAGGCGATTTTTCTGGAGATCAGCGAACTGCTGCTTAACGCGCCAACCCGGATCGCCACATCGAAGCCTTCCGCAACCAGATCCACCAGCCTGTCGTTGAAGCGTACATCGACTTTGATTTTCGGATGCTTGGCGATAAATCCGGACAGCAGCGGGGTCACCCACTGCCGGCCAAAGGTAAAAGGCAGGGACACGCGGAGCAATCCCTGCGGGCTGGAAGCCAAATTGCTTGCTTCCAGGCTGGCGTGATCCAACTCATCAAGCAGCGCGCGAATGCGTTCGTAGTAGATTGCGCCAACCTCCGTCAGCACAACGCGCCTCGTGGTACGCGACAGAAGCCGTACGCCCAGACGATTCTCCAGCTGGCTGACTCTCCGGGACAGGATCGTGGGATCTCTTCCAACGGATTTTGCCGCGGTCGAGAAGCCATTGGCCTCCACAACGGCGACAAAAGCGGCCAATTCCTCGAAGGAGACCCGGCTTAATAATTCGTGCATTTTCTGCATGAGTAATTTTCAAAAATGGGGGATTTAATTTGATTTGTGCAGTCATAGAATGCTCCCACCATCTACTAGGAGGGGGATCAAGCATGAAAACGTTTTTGAGCATTGGTAGCGGTCCTGGCATCGGCTACGAGACGGCAGCTCGCTTTGCCAAAGAGGGCTATCGAATCATTCTGAGCGCGCGCAATCCGGACAACCTGAATGCTCTGGCTGCTCGTCTGAAGGCATCTGATGCGCAAGTCGAGACAAGGCGCGTGGAAGCCGGCGATCCTGCGAGCGTTGCCGCATTGTTGAATGAGGTGGAAAACTCCTTCGGACCGGTGGATGTCCTCCACTACAACGCGGCAAACCTGCGGCAGGCGACCGTGCAGTCGCAGCCGATCGATACGTTCAACAGCGATCTGGCCGTCAACATCGGCGGCGCCCTCGCCGCGGTTCAGGTCATGAAGAAAAAAATGGAAGGTCGAGGTGCCGGCACCATTCTGCTGACTGGCGGCGGGTTCGGTATTTATCCGAATCCGGACTATCTGTCGCTCAGTATCGGTAAGGCAGGTATCCGGGCGCTTGCACTGGGACTTTTTGAGTCGGCCAAAGAGGCTGGCGTTCACATAGCTACCGTGACGGTGTGTGCCTTTGTCTCGCCGGAGACTCAGGAAACGCGGGAAATTGCTGATAGCTTCTGGAAACTGCACAGTCAGACCAAAGACGAATGGTCGGCGGAATTGACCTATCCGGCTTGAGCGCGATGGGAACTCGGGCGGAGTGATTTTTCAAACGATCTCTATCCCTCAAAGCGGCGATCCTCAGAGATCGCCGTTTCTCCCGTCAGAAGAGCGCGGCCGAGGAAGAGTCGGCTCAGGAGGCACTGGCGAGATCAGTGCGAGTGAATGTCATCGTTCTGAGCAGCAGTCGTCCGCGTCTTGTTTGATATCTCCCGAGCTCCAGGTTGCCGGTCTGAGGGCGTTTCTTGTCGACAGTTCAGAGCGGGCGGGTGCTTCGGAGATTCCTTCAACCGAGGTGTCCTTGTCAACGATCGTCTGGCACTGTGAATGGCGTAACATCCAATAGCCCTCACAATCGACGGGACAACTCCGGAGGCCAGCCCGTTCAATGGCAGGCGTACAGCGTCGAGCTTCCGAGGCTGCATGAATTTCTGTGCTGGCGAAGACTTCCTCAAGCCCGATGCGCGACATTGCCTCCCCAACAGCGATCGGTTTCTCTTCGCATAAAATCGAAGCCAAACGGGCAGATGCGCACTCAGCCCCGCTCTCGCATCGTCAGCACCATACGAAACTTTGCCTCGCCCGATTTCATCTTTTGATACGCTGCGTTCGCCTGTTCCAGTGGCAGCACTTCGATTTGCGGTCGCACGTCCACGAGTACGCTGAAGTTCAGCGCCTTCTCGTTTTCAAAAGGTGACCCGGTGATGGATCCCATGATGTGGCGCTCGCCTCCGACCAGCAGACCTGCCGCCACCGGCAACGGCGTCTTGCCCGGATTGAGGATCACCAGCCGCCCTTCGGGCGCCAGCCCTTTCAGCAGCACGGACACCGTATCGACATCGGCGATCGTCGTGATGATGGCCTGAGCCCCGCCCATGCCCATGAGGATGTCGGCGGCATCTTCTGCCAGATTGTCGATGTAGCGATGCGCGCCGAGGGCGATCGCATCCCGGGCGATATCGTGCCCGCGCCCTATCGCGACGACCTTGAAGCCCATTTTCCGCGCGTACTGCACCGCCATGTGCCCCAGGCCGCCGATGCCGAGAATGGCGACGAGGTCGCCTGCCTGCGCGCCGCATTTTTTAAGTGCATTGAACGTGGCAATGCCGGCGCATAGCAGGGGTGCGGCTTCCTCGGAGTTCAGTTCATCCGGGATGGCGACCAGCCCGGTGCTACGCGCCAGCATCATCTCGGCGTAGCCGCCATCGACGGTGGCGCCCACCACCGGCTGGTTCTGGCAGAGATTGAAACGGCCTTGCCGGCACGGCGCGCATGCATTGCAATGACCACCGAGACGGCCCACGCCAACTCGTTGTCCCGGCTTCCATATCGACGGCGTACCGTCGCCAAGCGCAACGATGCGGCCCACCACTTCATGCCCGGGTACGCGCGCCGTTGCGTCACCTCCGGCGGCTTTCTCAATGTCATTGGCATCCGCGCCGCAGATGCCACAGGCTTCCACTTGCAGCAGGACTTCGCCGGCACCGGGTTCAGGCCGGTTTCGCTCGACCAGTTCCAGCACGCCCGGACGACTGACCTGCATCGCCCGGTAGGTTTTCTCCGCTGTCATGATTGAACCTTTTCGCAGGCAGACGCATGTTGCGAGGCGACTGCCTCGACACCGCGCCGGGCGGCATCAATCGCACCAGCGACATAGCCGGAAAATGCCGGCGACCATTCGCTGGCGATTCCGATGAGTCGGTTTGTCCATGCGCCTGAACCGGGCGTGCGCGCCAGGCCCATCGCGTGATGTCCGTCGGCTTGCTGATCCGCTGCGGTCGCCGTATGCGGATCCGTCGACCAGTCTTTCAAAAACTCGGCGCGGGGAGAGCCGGCCTGATCTCCGAACAGCCGCACCAGTTGGGCCCGGCACAGGGCAATCAATGTGGACTCGGGTACGGTTCGACGTATGCCGGCAGGCACGCCGATGAAGCCGAACAGCGCCGCCCCCTCGGCTTCGGGAGAGGCGTCATGAATTTCGACCAGCGGGCCGACGGCGCTTCTCGCGCCGCCGGAAAGCCCGTGTGTGCGCCAGAAGGGTTGGTCGAATACCGCGACATACTTTGCATGGGGGGCCATCCATGTCGGGCAGCTGGTCCATTGCCGTGTCACGGCTTCCGGAAGCGCTGGCACGAAGTCGATCGTGCTGGCCGCAAGACGCGGAGGAACGGCAAGCAGCACGCTGGCCACCCGGTGCGTTGACAGCTTTCCGGTGGCATCTTCAGCGGTAACCTCGATGCACGATTCCAGTTGTGCCACGCGCGTAACGCGGTGACTGACGATCAGCTTGTCCGCGGGCAGGCGATGGCGCACGGCATCGATCAGCGTGCTCATGCCCCCTGCAAGACGCCGTGCCGATGGGGATGTGGCGTAGCCATCCACACGAGCAGGAGATTGCGCGGGTGAGCGTTCGATGAGGATGTCGCCTGCTTCGTGCTGCTCGAATGTCGGTATGCGCAGATCGTCCACCAGCCTTTGCAAGTCGGGCTGCAGGTCAGGCCAGAACCACGTGGCGCCGAGGTCGTAGCGCTCCGGCGTGCGGTGCTGCTCCGCCGGATTCGGCAAAGCGCCCGGCATGCCCGGGACGGACACGATGCGCCCGCCGAAGGTGTCGCGTGCCTCGAACAGGACATAATCGGTGATGCCGCGCTCTTCGAGCAGCGAAGCTGCATACAGGCCGCTCAGGCCGCCGCCGATGATGGCTATTTGTGCTGTCAGCATGCGTTGGCCTCCGCAGGCGCCTGAGTCTTCAAAGGGCCTGTCTTCAGATACACGGTCACCCCGGCGCTGCCTGCGATCAGGTCGGGATAATGACCTGACGGCAGCCGCATCCAGGTGCCGCTGTCATGGCGTTCCCCGTTCTGCAGAAGATCACCTTCGAGGATCAATACCTCGGCTCCCTCGACGCCCCTGTCGAAAACAGGCATGGCCGGACCCAGTCGCTGCAGGGATACCTGCTCATCGTCAGCAGTGAACAGCAGGCAGGACCGGCGGCCGCCCTGATCCGTCCAGCATGATTCATCGCGGGTGTTGATTCGCACGCGGCGGCCTTCGGACTGCGGCATCTGCCAAAGCTTTACGAAAAGGGTAGCGCCTTCGCGGGTCGATGGTGCATGGCCGGAGCCCGGTGGATTGCGCATGTACCAGCCTGCAGGATAGTGCTCTCCACCTTCGGAGAACGTGCCGGACAGAACCAGGATTTCCTCGCCGCCCGGGTGCTGATGGGCGGGGAAGGTGGAGCCGGGGGCGTAGCGCACGAGGCTGGTGGCCCGGGCTTTCTCGCCGCCCACGCGATCCAGCATCACGCGTTCGACGCCGGGCTGCGGCGAGGGCACCCAGTGGTGCTGGCGGGGAGTGACGATCGCTGGTATCGAAAAATCTGCGTTGACAAGCATCGGGTGTCCTAAAGAATTTCATGACCGGCGGAGACGCGGGCTGAGCCTGCCCCGCGCTGCCCGGATGTCCGTTGGCCAAAGGCAGATCTTTTCTGTTTTGCCGCGCCGGGGCAAGTGAGATAAAGTGTTTTCACGAAAAAGAAAAACTTTATCGCCATGAAGTCGCCTGTGTATCTGAACGCCCTTCGCGCCTTTGAGGCCAGTGCACGCCACCAGAGCTTTTCGGCGGCGGCAGCAGAACTGAGCGTCACGCCTGCCGCCGTGGGCCAGCTTGTGCGGAGCCTGGAAGCCTGGCTGGGTTTTCCCTTGTTCATCCGCGGAAGCAGCGGTGCCGCCCGCCTTGTTGCCACAGAAGCGGCCTTGCGTGCGTTACCTGATATTCGAGCCGGCTTCGACCGGCTCAACCTGGGCATGGAGAAGCTCAGGGAAAGCGCCGCCGACAGCGTGCTGACTGTCACGGTCAGTCCCGCCTTTGCCGCCAAGTGGCTGCTGCCCCGCTTCGAACGGTTTCAATCGACCAGCCCGGAGATCGACGTGCGCCTGGAAACCCAACTCAAGCCTGTCGACTTCGTGTCACAGCGCGTCGACATCGGCGTGCGCTATGGTGCGGGAAACTGGCCCGGCCTGACGTCCGAGAAGCTGATGGATGAAGAGGTCTATCCCGTTTGCTCACCGCTGTTGCTGCAACAATACCCGGGCCTGAGCAAGCCGGCCGATCTTGCCCGGGTGACCTTGCTTCACGATCTTTCGATGGCTGGTGACGACGGCTTCCCGACGTGGGACAAGTGGTTCCGAAAAGTGAAGGTCGCCGGCGCTTCCATTTCACGCGGCATGAAGATCAACAATTCCGCCGCCGTGTTGCAAGCAGCGATTGAGGGGCGCGGAGTTGCGTTGGCGCGCAGTGTCATGGCGCATGACGACCTGATGTCAGGCCGGTTGGTGCGGCTTTTCCCCAAAATCAAATTCGCATCCGAGCTCGCTTATTTCATTGTTTACCGCCCGGAGTGTGCGACTTTGCCAAAATTGCTGGCCTTCCGCAGGTGGTTGCTGAGCGAGTCGCGATCGAAACGCTAGACGCTTTTGAGCGAAGCACGCGATGACCCCGGGGCAGAAACGCGGCAGGCAGTATGTCGCCGGGCGACGTGATCGGGATTCTGTTCCCATGCCTGTTCCGTCCGGAGCAACCGCCGGGATCGGCGCGTCAAGTTGAGCGCCCTTGATTGAGCTGACGGATCAGGCAGGCAAGGCTTCAGCGCGTTACTCGCAGCGACTGCCGGAAGGTGCCGATTTGCGCGAACCAGTTGAATGGCGAAGGCAGACGGTACCGGGTTGTCGGGGCGGCTCCGTGTTCGTCATACCCGGTCGTTTGGTCGATGCCTAGCCGTATCGGTGAAGGGCGAGACCTGTCGGCGCTGCGTATGGAAATTTGCCCGTGCAAGCCGCCGCGAAGACGTGGTTCAAGCCCGGGTGAGGTACTTCGCCTTCAGGTCTTTCAGCATCGCGTGCAGTTCTTCATGCCGGCCCGCGCCGATCACATTCTCTTCGTGTGCCTCGAAAGCTTCGAACAATGCATCCAGCTGTTCCGGGCTGAGCAGTTTTTCCGCCATCGGAAAGAGCATCTCGTTTTCCTTGCGGATGTGAGCCTGCAGCAATGCGCTGTAAGCCGCGGCAGCCCGGGTGAACGCGGCAGCGTCCAGAGCCGGCTGCAGGCTGGCTTCCATGGTGCGAATCCATTCCCTGCCTTGCGCATGCTCGTCCAGTAGCGCGCCGACGGGACCGTTCTGTTCGGGCACGCCCGCTGCGACCATCGCCGGAAAGAGGATGCCTTCTTCTTTGCCGTGATGGCACTTGTCGGCGAACTCCTTCAGGAAGCCGAGGAACGCCGCGATGTCTTCACGTTCGGTCGCAAGGCCTGCATGCAGGCGCTGCTCGATGGCACCCAGGATTTTCAGGGCGAACAGGATGGCTTCGTGGTCGTGCATCAGGTCGTCAATCGCTTGACTCATCGCTTGTCTCCGGTAGTGGGTCGGGCAGGATCCACGCAATGCCTCGGGGCGGGATCAGCGTAACACGTGGCGTCGGATTGGCGAGAGCAAGCCATCCCGGGCAGGATCAACTGTGCGCTGCGACGCAGGCAGGGCCCGGGGTTCGGAAGTTGCGGCGCTTCAGTGACCGGCGATGCGTTGCCGGCAGCAGTTCAGCGCAGCCGCACCTGGTGCCGCGTCTTTGGCGGCAGCCTGCGTGAGTTGAGTGCGTTGAGCAGCAGGCAGGCGATGACGACGACGCGCAGCACGAGCAGGCCGGTCATCCATTGCGGCGGCCGTGCCGCGGTCATGATGTAGACGTTGAAATAGTCAGAGATCAGCGCCGATACCGAAATCCCGGTGACGGCCCATGCGACCGTGCTGAAATGCCAGCGCTTCAGATAGCTGTACAGGTAGAGTGAAATCAGCATGAGCGCCGAAACAATGCGCCAGTTCATGTAGGTGCTGAGCGCGTGTTCGCTGCCCTTCGGTATGTCGAAATTGGCCAGCGCGACATCGCGGAAAAAAATCAGCTTCAGCAAATACGATGCAGCGATGACCGACAGAAAAAGCATGCGCCATTTGAACCAGCGATCGTAATCGGTCGTACCCATTTGCACCGTAAGAAAGTGGGCCTGCACTTTCGAGCCGCTGGCATTCGATGCCGTTGCTGCCGATGCGATCGAGTCGGCGGCAGTCGTGGCGGCTTTCTTGTTTGCTGAAGAACTCATCGAGGTTTCTTATTAGCAATATCAAATTGGATTTAAATACTAAAAGGATATTGCCTTGAAGTAACGATGCAGGTGCATTTATTGTAGGAAATTGATATTAATGTAACATGCGTCCTTTTCATGATGTTTCCATATTTGTAACTAATTGTTCATGCGTGCGACGCCAGGGTCGGGTGGCAAGACGGCGCAAAGCGCGCTGTGCGGTTCAGCGAGATTCCGGTTGAGTCTGCAGTGCGAGCCGGCGATACAGCGCGGCGATCATGTCGGACTGCGTAAGGATGCCGACCAGCCGGCCGAAATCGTCGACCACCGGCATATGGTGCCGGCCGGTCTGCGCCACTTCCTGCACGAGTTCCGACATGGCAGTCGATGGCGTGGCTGTCCGTACGTTCGCCGTCATCACGTCGCCAATCCGCAGCTGACGCCACTGCGTATCGACATGGCGGGATTTGGACGCTTCGCCCAGCCAGCGGAAGAAATCTGACAACGTGACGATGCCAACCAGGCGGCGATCATCTTCGATCACAGGCAAGGCCTTGATCCGGTGTGCCTGCAGCAGTTCCCAGGCGTCAGCCAGCGACATGTCAGGACGGGCGGTCACCACGTCGCGCGACATCACGTCGGCACAGCGCAGGCCGACATGCCGGCTGAACGCGTGTTCGATCGCAAGGTTGTACAGCTTCACGAGGTCGTCCTCGCCAACGTCGACAAAGGTATCCAGGGCCTTGATGGCGCTGGCCAGGTCTTCGTGCCGCAAATCCGTTCGCGCCAGCGGCGCCTCGTCGCGCGTGCCGTGATCCTCAGCCGTGACGGCTGCGGCGCGATAAGGGTAGCGGCGTCCCGGGATCAGGTTGTTGATGAGCAGCGCCGACAGCAGCAGCAGGCCGGCGTTGGCAACCACCAGCGCCAGCGTCTGGGACGGGTCGGCCGCATAGGTGCGCTGGTCCAGCACGATCAGCAGCGCCAGCGCGCCGCCCGGCGGATGCATGCAGTTCAGGCGCGCTGTCAGCCACAGGCTGGCTGCCACCGCCGCCCCGGTGCCCAGCCAGACGGGCACCGGCAGCGCAGCGATCGCGAGACCGGCGCAGCAGGAGAGAACATAGCCGCCAATCACAGGCCAGGGCTGCGCAACAGGACTGTGCGACATGCCGAACAGGATGACGGCGCTCGCGCCCATGGGCGCGAGCAACCAGTAATGTCCGTCGAGAGCGCCCAGCAAGGCGATGCAGGAAGCGATGCCGATCAGCGTCGCTAGTACCGAATAGCGCCGTTCGCCGGCAGACAAGCGCGGCGTATCGGCAAACAGCGCCTTGCGGAGTGACTGCAGCAGGAGAGGGCGGTGGGGTTTGATGGTTCGCTCCGGCAAAAGGGGCTAGCGTAGCGCAGGCAGGCCCGGCCGGTGAATGCCCTGGAGAAAAAAGAAAAAGCTTTCCGCAGTCTTCACCGCGGAAAGCAATCCGCCCTTGGGCGGGTGGGGCAGGAGAACCCGATGATTAGTGGGTCGGCTCGAACTGCACGAACAGCCGGTTGTTCTCGAGGTGAATGTGCTCCATCAGGTCATTCACCAGCTGTTCGATGCCGGCATACAGCGCGCGCCAGGTGTTGCAAGCACCGGCCGGCGGCGTCGTGTCATTCGTCATGGACAGCAGCTTGGCCAGCTGTTCGCCGTGGCTGGAATGTTCCATGCGCATCACCGCGATCGGGCCGCCGGCAAACGGCGAGCCGCCAGTTTTCAGCATCGGGAACAGGATGGCCTCTTCCTTGGTCATGTGGTCCACCAATTCGGCTTCGATGGATTCGAGCAGCGCAGCCAACCCCGTCGGGCAGTCCGGATTCTCGCGATGAACCGCCTCGACCCGACGCGCCATCCGGACCAGCTCCGGCAGCTGCTGGCGGTGCACTTCGTGATAGCGCGTCAGGATGTGCTCGATCAGCGCCGCCGGATCGTCGGCAGACGGCGCCGGCGGGCGGTGGTCAAGCTTCAGCAGTTCGGCCGATACCGCATCTGCATTCAGATCCCTGGCCTCGCAGGCGGCCGCCAGCGGCACGTTGCCGCCGCAGCAGAAATCGAGCTTCAGCCGGCGGAAAATGGCGGTCGCACCCGGCATCTCAACGGCGATCTGCCCCAGTTGTCGAGCCTTCAGCGTATCCGCAGACAAGGAAGGGGTGGCTATAGCTTGCGACATGATCAACTCCTGGCGACGTGAAAAGATTCATTTCAGATGCATGTATTAAAGCATGAAATTTCCACGAAAAAAGTCCTATGCCCATCGTCCGGAAGAACTACTACCATCGCATGACCGAGGTGTTCGCTAGCCGCAATAAGTGCGCAAGTAGTGGACAATAGGCGGATGAAGAACACTGCATCCTTGTCTGCCAAGCTGATCCGCATCGGCGCCGCGCTGCTGCTGACCGCGCTCGTTTCGATCGGCCTGACCTTGTGGGTCACCTGGAAGCTGGGTGGCGGCGCGGCCGCGCTGAACGAAGCCGGGCGCATGCGCATGCAGGTCTGGCGCATGACCAGCGCTGTCCAGGCAGGGTTGCCGGAACGCGCCACGCTGGTCATGCAGTTTGACCAGAGCATGCAGCTGCTGCGCGCAGGCGACAGCTCGCGTCCGCTGTTCGTGCCCTGGGATGACGAGGTTCGGGCCCGTTTTGCCGACGTCGAGAAGCGCTGGGTCACCGAGCGCGACGAATTCCTCGGGACACCGGTTTCGGCGCGCACGCTGATCCTCGACGCCAACGATTTCGTCGGGGCCATTGATGTCTTCGTCAGCTCGATCGAGCGCCAGATGGCCGGGCTCACCACGCTGCTGAACCTGTTCCAGTTCCTGATGATGGCCATGGCGATCGCCGGCGCCGTCGTCATGCTGTACACCGGTTACCTGTATGTGATCAGTCCGCTGGATCACCTGCGGATTGGCCTGCGCAAGCTCGAATCCGGGGAATTCTCGACGCGGGTCGACGTCGCCTCAAACGACGAATTCGGCCAGGTCGGCGCCAGCTTCAACCGGATGGCAGCGACGCTGGAGTCGCTGTACGGCAGCCTCGAGGCCAAGGTCGAGGCCAAGACGCGCCGCATCGCCGCGCAGAAGGAAAGGCTGCAGGCGCTGTATGACGTGAGCGCCTTCCTTGCCAGCTCGAACGACCTGAAGGCGATGAGCGCGGGTTTCTGCGAACGCGTGCGCAAGCTGATGAAGGCCGATGCCATCGCGCTGCGCTGGTCCGGCGACGACCAGTCGCGCTACCTGATCCTTGCGAGCGATCAGTTTCCGCAGCAACTGCAGGAAGAGGAACGCTGCCTGCGCGCCGGCATCTGCGCGTGCGGCAACCTGGCGCCGGATGCGCGCACGCGCGTGATACCGATCATCAGCAGCGACATCGCGCCTCTGCAGCATTGCACGCGCATCGGCTTTGAAAACCTGATCTCGGTGCCAATCCGGCTGCACCAGAAGCTGCTGGGCGAGATCGACCTGTTCTTCAAGCGCGACGTGACGCTCTCGGTCGACGAACATGAGCTCGTCGATACGCTGGCCACCCACCTCGCATCATCCATCGAAGGACTGCGCGCGGTCGCGCTGGAGCGTGAGGCGGCGGTGTCGGGCGAGCGCGCCTTCCTCGCGCGCGAGCTGCACGATTCGATTGCGCAGGCGCTCGCCTTCCTGAAAATCCAGGTACAGCTGCTGCGCGGCGCAATCGCGCGCAACGACACCCCGAAGGCCGAACGCGCGCTCGACGAACTCGATGACGGCCTGAAGGAATGCATCGCTGACGTGCGCGAGCTGCTGGTGCACTTCCGCACCCGCGCCTCCGGTGACGAGATCGAGACAGCCGTGCAGGAGACGCTGCAGAAATTCCAGCACCAGACCGGGCTGAAAGTCGGCAGCCGCATTGCCGGCGACGGCATGCCGCTGCCGCCGGACGTGCAGATCCAGGTGCTGCACATCCTGCAGGAAGCGCTGTCGAACGTGCGCAAGCATGCCGGCGCCAGCAGCGTGCAGGTGCAGGTCGACAAGGGGCCGGCGTGGCGTTTCGCGGTGCATGACGACGGCCGCGGCTTTGACACCGACGCCGAACGCACGCAGCTCAACGTCGGCCTGAAGATCATGCGCGAACGCGCCGAGCAGATCGGCGCGACCGTCGACGTCAGCTCGGCGCCTGGCGAAGGCACCACCGTGTCGCTGGCCCTGCCGGCCAACCCGCGCACGCGTACCCAGCCCGTCGTGGCCGAACGCACCTGAAGCAGCAACAGACCCATCCAACATGACTGAAGAAAAAATCCGCCTGCTGGTCGTCGATGACCATACGCTGTTCCGCCGTGGCCTGATCGCCTTGCTGTCACAGGACGAGCGCTTCGAAATCGTCGGCGAGGCCGGCGACGTCAGCGAGGCGCTGCGCGTGCTGCCGTCCGCGCGGCCCGACCTGGTCCTGCTGGACAACCACCTGCCCGGCGTGAAGGGTGTCGACGCGATACCGTCGTTCAAGGAAGGCCAGCCCGAATTGCGGGTGATGATGCTGACCGTCAGCGAAGACGAGGACGACCTGTCGCGCGCGCTGCAGGCCGGCGCCGACGGTTATTTGCTGAAGACCTCCGAGTCCGACCAGCTGTGCGACGCGATCGTCAAGGTGAAAGAAGGTCACTCGATGATCAGCCCGCAGATGATGGGCAAGCTGGTCGCGGCGCTGCGCGGACAGGGCGCGACCGCCCGGCCGCAGGAGCCGACGCCGCCGGCCAGCCCGCAGGCGCTCGACAAGCTGTCGCCGCGCGAGAGGGAAATCCTCACGCTGATCGCAAAAGGCCAGAGCAACAAGCAGATCGCGCGCGAACTGGACATTGCCGAGACCACGGTCAAGATCCATGTGCAGCACATCTTCAAGAAGCTCGACCTGAGCTCGCGCGTGCAGGTGGCGGTGCTGGCGACCAGCCTCGGCCTGGGGTGAGACAGGGCGCGGGGCCGCCATGCCCCGCGATTCTCATACCGGTCACCACCCCGGCCGCCACCCCGGCCAGCGTCGGCGCGGCGAGGCGCCATCGCCTTGCTTTTC
>CAYZXP010000032.1:16536-21641 GCA_964482415.1 uncultured Bifidobacterium sp.
CCGGCCGCCACCCCGGCCAGCGTCGGCGCGGCGAGGCGCCATCGCCTTGCTTTTCCGAATGTCCCCCCGCGTTACGCCGCAATGAATCCGGTTGCCCCGCCACCCGGCGCCCCCGCCCCGACCGCCAGTCACCGCTGACAAACTGACCTCATTCCCCGGCCGGCCGCCGCCTGCCGCCGCCGTCAACGGCGGCCTTCCTCCGCGCGTACTACTACCAAAGAACGATGTTGCCAAAATAGTCCTCATCCTTTTTACTTCGGACATCCCGTACCGATAGTGGATGGGCAGAAATCCGTTGCCCGCTGAAACTACCGCCATGTTTCAAGGGGTAAACATGGAAAATCAACTTGTCGACAAGCGGCGTGCCTGGTCAGTGCTGATCGTCAGCACCATGGCCTTCACCGTCTGCTTCATGGCGTGGATGATGTTTGGCGTGATCGGCATTCCGATCAAGAAAATGCTGAACCTGAATGCCACCGAATTCGGCCTGCTGATGGCGATGCCGGTGCTGAGCGGCTCGCTGGTGCGCGTTCCGCTGGGCCTGATGACGGATCGCCTCGGCGGTCGCATCGTGCTGGCCGCGCTGATGGCGGTGTCGGTCCCGGCGATCTGGATGCTTGCCTATGCAACGGCCTACTGGCAGTTCCTCGCCGGCGGCCTGCTGGTGGGACTGGCCGGCGGCGCCTTCTCGGTCGGCACGCCCTATGTGGCGCGCTGGTTCCCCAAGGGCCAGCAGGGCATGGCGATGGGCGTGTTCGGCGCGGGCAACTCGGGCGCGGCGGTCAACAAGTTCATCGCGCCGGTGATCGTGGTCGGCTTCGGCTGGACGCTGGTGCCGCAGGTGTATGCAGCCATCATGCTCGGCGCGCTGATCCTGTTCTGGATGTTCAGCTACCACAACCCGGCGCACGTGGTCGCCACGTCGGTGCCGCTGCGCGAACAACTGCGGGCGCTGAAGGACCCGAAAGTCATCAAGTACTGCCAGTACTACAGCATCGTGTTCGGCGGCTACGTCGGCCTGTCGCTGTGGCTGGTGCAGTACTACGTCGGCGAATACCAGCTGGACCTGCGCACCGCGGCGCTGCTGGCTGCCTGCTTCTCGCTGCCGGGCGGCGTGCTGCGCGCGATCGGCGGCGTCCTGTCGGACCGGTATGGCGCGCACCAGGTCACCTGGTGGGTGATGTGGGTCAGCTGGATCTGCCTGTTCCTGCTGTCGTATCCGCAGACCACGTTCACCGTGCTGACCGCCAACGGTCCGGCCAGCTTCGACATCGGCCTGAACGTGTATGCGTTCACGCTGCTGGTCTTCGTGCTCGGCGTCTGCTGGGCCTTCGGCAAGGCCAGCGTCTTCAAGTACATCAGCGATGACTACCCGACCAACATCGGCGCCATCAGCGGCATCGTCGGCCTGGCCGGCGGCCTCGGCGGCTTCGTGCTGCCCATCCTGTTCGGCGCGCTGATGGACTACACCGGACTGCGCTCTTCGGCCTTCATGCTGCTCTACGCGGTGGTCTGGGTGTCGCTGATCTGGATGTACTGGACCGAAGTCCGCAAGACCCAAGTGCTCGGCGCACAAGCCGCCTAATTCCCTGACGAGTCAACATCATGGCCACTTCCACACTCAAGAACGGCGCGGCGCCCGCCGCCCCCGCATCCGGCGTCGACATTGACGACTGGCGCCCCGAGGACAATGCGTTCTGGGAAAGCACCGGCAAGCGCATCGCCTACCGCAACCTCTTCATCTCGATTCCGGCGCTGCTGTGCGGCTTCGCGATCTGGGGCATGTGGGGCATCATCACCGTGCAGATGCTGAACCTCGGCTTCCCGTTCACGCAGCCGCAGCTGTTCTCGCTGACCGCGATCGCCGGCCTCGCCGGCGCAACGATGCGCATCCCGGCATCCTTTCTGGTGCGCCTGTCCGGCGGCCGCAACACCATCTTCCTGACCACCGCGATGCTGCTCGCCCCGGCGATCGGCACGGGCATCGTGCTGCAGCATCCGGAATGGCCGCTGTGGACCTTCCAGCTGATGGCGCTGTGGTCCGGTGTCGGCGGCGGCAACTTCGCCAGCTCGATGTCCAACATCGGCACCTTCTTCCCGAAGCGCCTGCAGGGCACCGCGCTCGGCCTGAACGCCGGCCTCGGCAACTTCGGCGTGACCAGCATGCAGATCGTGATCCCGCTGGTGATGACGATGGGCCTGTTCGGCGCGATCGGCGGCGAGTCGATGACGCTGGTGAAGGACAGCGGCTGGATCTTCGGCAAGATCGCCGCCGGCACGCCGACCTGGGTGCAGAACGCCGGTTTTGCGTGGGTGCTGTCGCTGGTGCCGCTGGCCGTGATCTGCTTCTTCGGCATGAACAACCTGAAGACCGTCTCGCCCAACATCGGCGGCACGATCCCGGCCTTCCTGAAAATTATCTGGCTGTACACGCTGTCCTTCGTGCCTGCCGGCGTCGGCCTCTACCTGTACCTGCCGAAGCCGACCGGCCTGGGCGTGCTGAACATGTGGGTCGCCCTGCCGCTGATCATCGTCAGCACGCTGATGGTGATGAAGGTGACCGCCTTCGGCACGATGAAAGACAACATCAGCGCGCAATTCGCGATCTTCAAGAACAAGCACACCTGGGCGATGACGGCGCTGTACATCGTCACCTTCGGCTCCTTCATCGGCTTCTCGATGGCGCTGCCGCTGTCGATCACCGTGATCTTCGGCATCAGCCACGTGCCTGACGCTGCCGGCGTGCTGCAGCACACGCTGAAGAACCCGAACGCGCCGTCCGCGCTGACCTACGCATGGATCGGCCCCTTCGTCGGCGCGGCCGTGCGCCCGCTCGGCGGCTGGATCTCGGACCGCGTCGGCGGCTCGGTGGTCACGCAGGTGATCTCGGCCGTGATGGTAGTCGCATCGATCGCGGTCGGTTACGTGATGCTGCAGGCCTATCAGTCCGCGACGCCGGAGGCGTACTTCCCGGCGTTCATGGGCCTGTTCGTGCTGCTGTTCATGGCCAGCGGCATCGGCAACGGCTCGACCTTCCGCAGCATCGCCTTCATCTTCGATCGCCAGCAGGCCGGCCCGGTGCTGGGCTGGACCTCGGCGGTGGCTGCTTACGGCGCCTTCATCGCGCCGGTGGTGATCGGCGATCAGATCAAGGCCGGCTCGCCGCAGATCGCGATGTACGCGTTTGCGATCTTCTATGCGATCTGCCTGCTGCTGAACTGGTGGTTCTACCTGCGCGGCGGCGCGGAAATAAAAAATCCATAAATAACCGAACCCGACTGAACTTTGCCTTTACCGCCGGCTCAATGCACCGGCACAAGACTGGAGAAACCCCATGAGCCACACGCTCGACAGACTGACCTACTTCCTCAAGCCGCGCGAGAGCTTCTCCGGCGGCCACGGCCAGACCACCGGTGAAGACCGCACCTGGGAAGATGCGTACCGCAACCGCTGGGCACATGACAAGATCGTGCGCAGCACGCACGGCGTGAACTGCACCGGTTCCTGCTCATGGAAGATCTATGTGAAGGGCGGCATCGTCACCTGGGAGACGCAGCAGACCGACTATCCGCGCACCCGTGCCGACCTGCCCAACCACGAGCCGCGCGGCTGCGCTCGCGGCGCGTCCTATTCGTGGTACCTGTACAGCGCCAACCGCGTGAAGTACCCGATGATGCGCGCGCGCCTGCTGAAGCACTGGCGCGCCGCGCTGGCGACCGCCAAGTCGCCGGTCGACGCGTGGGCTGCGATCGTCGAGAACGCCGACGCGCGCGCCGAATGGCAGAAGCAGCGCGGCCTCGGCGGCTTCGTGCGCAGCAGCTGGGAAGAAGTGAACCAGCTGATCGCCAGCGCCAACGTCTACACGATCAAGAAGTACGGCGCCGACCGCATCATCGGCTTCTCGCCGATCCCGGCGATGTCGATGATCAGCTACGCAGCCGGCAGCCGTTACCTGTCGCTGATCGGCGGCGTCTGCATGAGCTTCTATGACTGGTACTGCGACCTGCCGCCGTCGTCGCCGCAGGTGTGGGGCGAACAGACCGACGTGCCGGAGTCGGCCGACTGGTACAACTCGACTTACCTGATCGCCTGGGGCTCGAACGTGCCGCAGACGCGCACGCCGGATGCGCACTTCTTCACCGAAGTCCGCTACAAGGGCGCGAAGACGGTGGCGATCACGCCCGACTATTCGGAAGTCGCGAAGCTGGCCGACCTGTGGATGCACCCGAAGCAGGGTACCGATGCGGCCGTCGCGATGGCGATGGGCCATGTGATCCTGAAGGAGTTCTACTTCGACAAGCGCAGCGCGTATTTCGACGATTACGTGCGCCGCTACACCGACATGCCGAACCTCGTGCAGCTGGAAGAGCGCACGCTGGCAGACGGCCGCAAGGTGATCGTGCCCGGCCAGTACCTGCGCGCCAGCGATTTCAACGGCAAGCTCGGGCAGGACAACAATCCGGAATGGAAGACCGTCGCCTTCGACCAGAACGACAAGGTCGTGCTGCCGAACGGCTCGATCGGCTTCCGCTGGGGCGCCGAGCAGCGTGACGACCTCGGCAAGTGGAACCTCGAGGACAAGGAAGCGCGCCATGGCGACGACGTGAAGCTGAAGCTGTCGCTGATGGAAGGCGAGGGCAGCCAGTACGAAGTCGGCGAAGTCGCCTTCCCGTATTTCGGCGGCATCGATTCGCCCGGCTTCGACGCCAACAAGCAGGGCCAGGACGGCGTGATCGTGCGCAAGGTGCCAGTGCGCCGCGTTCGCCTCGGCAAGCAGGGCGACGAGCGCTACGCGCTGGTGGCCACCGTGTTCGACCTGACGGTCGCCAACTACGGCGTCGCGCGCGGCCTGCCCGGCGAGAACGCCGCCACCAGCTATGACCAGGACACGCCGTACACGCCGGCATGGCAGGAGAAGATCACCGGCGTCAAGCGCGACCAGGTGATCGCGGTCGCGCGCCAGTTCGCCGACAACGCCGACAAGACGCGCGGCAAGTCGATGGTGATCATCGGCGCCGCAATGAACCACTGGTACCACTGCGACATGAACTACCGCGGCATCATCCACCTGCTGATGATGTGCGGCTGCATCGGCCAGAGCGGCG
>CAYZXP010000032.1:21651-22214 GCA_964482415.1 uncultured Bifidobacterium sp.
CTTTTGCCCTGGACTGGATACGCCCGCCGCGCCAGCAGAACAGCACCAGCTTCTTCTACGCCCACACCGACCAGTGGCGCTACGAAAAGCTCGGCGTCGAAGAGATCCTGTCGCCGCTGGCCGACAAGTCGAAATTCGGCGGCAGCCTGATCGACTACAACGTGCGCGCCGAGCGCATGGGCTGGCTGCCGTCCGCGCCGCAGCTGCAGACCAACCCGATGCAGGTGGTGCGCAATGCGCAGGCCGCCGGCATGGACCCGAAAGACTATGCGGTCAAGGCGCTGAAGGACGGCAGCCTGAAGATGAGCTGCGAGGATCCGGACAATCCGCTGAACTGGCCGCGCAACATGTTCGTCTGGCGCTCCAACATCCTCGGTTCGAGCGGCAAGGGCCATGAGTACTTCCTCAAGCACCTGCTCGGCACCACGCACGGCGTGCAGGGCAAGGACCTCGGCGCCGACGACGCCAAACCGTCCGAAGTGAAGTGGCACCACGACGCGCCGGAAGGCAAGCTCGACCTGAGGGTAACGCTCTACTTCCGCATGAACACGACCTGCCTGTAC
>CAYZXP010000032.1:22224-22898 GCA_964482415.1 uncultured Bifidobacterium sp.
ATCGTCCTGCCGACCGCCACCTGGTACGAGAAGAACGACCTCAACACCAGCGACATGCACCCGTTCATCCATCCGCTGTCGACCGCGGTCGACCCGGCATGGCAGGCGAAGAGCGACTGGGAAATCTACAAGGGTTTTGCGAAGGCCTTCAGCGAAGTCTGCGTCGGCCACCTCGGCGTCGAGAAGGAAATGATGCTGACGCCGCTGATGCACGATTCGCCGGCCGAGCTGGCGCAGCCTTTCGGCGTGGCCGAGTGGAAGAAGGGCGAGTGCGACCTGATCCCGGGCAAGACCGCGCCGCAGATCTCGGTGGTCGAGCGCGACTATCCGAACACCTACCAGCGCTTCACCGCACTCGGTCCGCTGATGGCCAAGGCCGGCAACGGCGGCAAGGGCATCGGCTGGAACACGATCGACGAAGTGCACCAGCTCGGCGAACTGAACGGCAAGGTGCATGAAGACGGCGTCACCAAGGGCATGCCGAAGATCGAGACCGACATCGACGCCTGCGAAGTCGTGCTGCAGCTCGCGCCGGAAACCAACGGCCATGTGGCGGTGAAGGCGTGGGAAGCGCTCGGCAAACAGACCGGCCGCGACCACACCCATCTGGCGCTGCACCGCGAAGACGAGAAGATCCGCTTCCGCGACATCCAGGCGCAGCCGCGCAAGATCAT
>CAYZXP010000032.1:22908-23182 GCA_964482415.1 uncultured Bifidobacterium sp.
GGCCTCGAGAGCGAAAAGGTGTCGTACAACGCCGGCTATACCAACGTGCATGAATACATCCCGTGGCGCACGCTGACCGGTCGCCAGCAGTTCTACCTCGACCATCCGTGGATGGCCGCGTTCGGCGAGGGCTTCACCAGCTACCGTCCGCCGGTGGACCTGAAGACCGTGGGCGAGATGTTCGACCGCAAGCCGAATGGCAACAAGGCGATCTCGCTGAACGTCGTCACGCCGCACCAGAAAAGAGGCATCCACAGCACGTACAGCGACAACC
>CAYZXP010000033.1:0-22301 GCA_964482415.1 uncultured Bifidobacterium sp.
ATCACCGACTTCTACCTGCCGCCCGAAGGCTGCAGCTACCGGATGGCGGTGGTGCAGATGAAGAAGTCCTATCCGGGCCATGCGAAGCGGGTGATGTTCGGCGTCTGGAGCTTCCTGCGTCAGTTCATGTACACGAAATTCATCGTCGTCGTCGACGAGGATGTCGATATCCGCGACTGGAAGGAAGTGATCTGGGCGATCACGACCCGGGTCGACCCGGTGCGCGACACGACGCTGGTCGAGAACACGCCTATCGATTACCTGGACTTCGCCTCGCCGGTCAGCGGGCTGGGCAGCAAGATGGGCATCGATGCGACCAACAAATGGCCGGGCGAAACCTCGCGCGAATGGGGGCGCACGATCACCATGGATGCGGACGTCAAGGCGCGGGTGGACAAGATCTGGGAGCAGCTCGGCTTCTGATGTCGGCGTCGTAACGCATTGCGATGACAAATGCCTCGAAGCGCAGGGGGGAATGCTGGTAGAATGCCGGCTGGCGGGCCCCTGCGCATTGTGGCATGGTCAATCTGGTCAGGTCGGGAACGAAGCAGCCACAGCCATTCCCCGCAAGTGCCGCAGACAAGGCTCGCCTCCTCGTATTCCTTCTTCCCGGTTTTGCCGCGACTGCCTGACGGCATCCCTGCGCGAACCCTCCAAGCCCCAGTTCAATCCGACCACGCGCGGTGAATGATCCGCGATTCATCGACGCCTGACAGTGTGCCGTGCACCCGACCGTGCTGCGGATCGCAGCGGGTGCCGATGAAAGCTTCGGCAATTGCGGCCGGTGCCTGTTCAAGCAGCAGCGCCGCCTGTGCGAGCAACGCCAGTGCCTGTGTAATGCGTCGCGCCTGTCGCTGTTGCTCTTCGGCGGGCAGCCGCAGCCCGGACTGCAGCACGTCGAACAGCGGCTGCAGGCGCGTATCCGCGCTGACGCCAGCCTGCAGCCAGTCGAGCAGCGGCTGCATTTCGTCGCTCGCCTGCTGCGCAGCGCGCAGCACGTCCAGGCACATGACGTTGCCTGAGCCTTCCCAGATCGAATTCACCGGCGCTTCGCGATACAGGCCCGCCAGCGGTCCGTCCTCCACATAGCCGTTCCCGCCGAGGACTTCCATGCACTCGGCGGTGAACTCCGGCGCGCGCTTGCAGATCCAGAATTTTGCGGCCGGCGTCAGTACGCGCATCAGTGTCGTCTCGCCATGGTCGAGCGCCTGCGCCAGTCGCAGCACCAGCAGCAGCGCCGCTTCGCTCTCGAGCGCCAGGTCGGCCAGCACGTTCATCATCAGCGGCTGTTCCGACAGCGCGCGGCCGAACGCGGACCGGTGCCGCGCATGATGCAGCGCCTGTGACAGCGCCTGCCGCATCAGCGCGGCGCTGGCGATCGCGCAATCGAGCCGCGTCAGGCTGGCCATCTCGGCCAGCGTGGCGATGCCGCGTCCCGGCTGTCCGACCAGCGTGCCGTGCGCGTCGATGAACTCGGCTTCGGCGCTCGCATTCGAACGATTGCCTACCTTGGCCTTCAGCCGCTGCAGCAGCACCGGGTTGCGGCTGCCATCGGCGCGCCAGCGCGGCACGAAAAATGCCGACAGGCCTTCCGGCGCGCGCGCCAGCACCAGGTGAGCGTCGCACATCGGCGCAGAGAAGAACCATTTATGACCGGTCAGCAGGTAAAGGGCGCCGCGTCCGCCTTCGCCCGCAGGGATGGCCTCCGTCTGCGTGCCGCGCAGGTCGGAGCCGCCCTGTTTTTCGGTCAGTCCCATGCCGATCAGGATCGCCGACTTGCCGCCGATCGGCAGGTCGCGGGCATCATGCGTCTCGCAGAACAGCTTGTCTGCCAGCCCCCCGAACATCGGCTCATGGCCGAGCACGGGAATGGCCGCGGAGGTCATCGTGATCGGACACAGGCTGCCGGCCTCGACCTGCGCGTGCAGGTAGAAGGCGGCGGCTCGGGCCAGGTGCGCAGTGCGCGACGCCGACCGCCATGCGCGTCCGTGCAGTCCGCTGGCGCGCAGTTTGCCGAGCAGCGCATGCCATGCCGGATCGAACTCCACCTGGTCGGTGCGCTGTCCCTGCCTGTCATGCGTGCGCAATTCCGGAAGGAAGCGGTTGGCGCGCTGCGCGAGCGCCTGCGCGTCCGCGCTGCCGGCCCAGCGGCCGAGCGACTGCAGGGCTGCGACCGTGGCAGGCTCGAGGTCGCGCAATGCGGCGGACTGCAGCGCCAGGTCAGCATCGAACAGGTTGACGTGCGCGAGCGGCGGCGCCTGGTTGCTCACTTCGTGGGTAGGCCAGCGCATCGTGTCCTCCGGCTTCCGGCCCGTGCCGGATCAGTGGTGGTCCTGCAAGATTACGCCAGCCGCGGGACGGCTGCGCGCTCGGGTAAAATTCACGCTTCGACAATCACAGCGCCCCCGGACATGTCCTACCAGGTCCTCGCCCGCAAATACCGCCCGAAAAGTTTCGACAGCCTGGTCGGTCAGGAACACGTGGTGCGCGCGCTCACGCATGCGCTGGAACAAAAGCGGCTGCACCACGCCTACCTGTTCACCGGCACCCGCGGCGTCGGCAAGACCACGCTGTCGCGCATCCTCGCGAAGTCGCTGAATTGCCAGGGCACCGACGGCAACGGCGACATCACCGCCCAGCCTTGCGGCCAGTGCGAAGCCTGCGTTGCGATCGATGCCGGCCGTTTCGTCGATTACATCGAAATGGATGCCGCGTCCAACCGCGGCGTCGATGAAATGGCGCAGCTGCTCGAGCAGGCGATCTACGCGCCGTCGAATGCGCGCTTCAAGGTCTACATGATCGACGAAGTGCACATGCTGACCAGCCACGCATTCAACGCGATGCTGAAGACGCTGGAAGAGCCGCCGGCGCACGTCAAGTTCATTCTTGCAACCACCGATCCGCAGAAGATCCCGGTCACGGTGCTGTCACGTTGCCTGCAATTCAACCTGAAGCAGATGCCGCCCGGCCATATCGTCGGGCATCTGGAGAACATCCTTGCGCAGGAGCAGATCGACTTCGAAGCGCCCGCACTGCGCCTGCTGGCGCAAGGCGCGCAGGGTTCGATGCGCGACGCGCTGTCGCTGACGGACCAGGCGATCGCGTATGCGGCCGGCAAGGTCACGCTGGACGCTGTGCAGGGCATGCTCGGCGCGCTCGACCAGACCTATCTGGTGCGCGTGCTCGACGCGCTGGCCGCGCAGGACGGCGCCGCGCTGCTGGCGATTGCCGATGACATGGCCGCGCGCAGCCTGTCGTGGAGCACGGCCTTGCAAGACCTGGCGACGCTGCTGAACCGGATTGCGATCGCGCAGTCGGTGCCGGACGCCATTCCTGACGACCTGCCCGGACACGCCGACATCCTGCGTCTGGCGCAGTCCTTCGCGCCGGAAGACGTGCAGCTGTATTACCAGATCGTCGTGCACGGCCGCAACGAGCTCGGCCTCGCGCCCGACGAATATGCGGGCTTCACGATGACGCTGCTGCGCATGCTGGCCTTCGCGCCGCTGGACATCGCGGGGTCGGCCGCACCTGCAACGCCGGCACCGCGCGCGGCGCAGCCCGCGCGGCCGTCTGCTCACGCAGCAGCGCAAGTCGCAACAGCGTTACCTGTGGCATCACCGGCAGCGGCTCCTGTCCCGACAGCGTTCGCGGCGGCTGCGCCGGCCGTCGAAGCGCCGGCCACGCCCGCAGCCAGGCCGATGAGTCCGGCGATGGCCGCGCTGGCGGCCGCACGCAGCGGCCGCGCGAAAGCGGCGCCTGCGGCTGCGCCCGCTGCGGCCCCGTCACCGGTCGCGCCGACGGCTGTGGTTGCAGCCGCAATACCGGCGGCCGTGCCATCGCCCGCGTCTGCGCCGCCGCCGTGGGAAGACGATGTTCCGCCGCCCGACCTCGTCGAGCCGGCACAAAAAAAAACTGAATCGCCAGCCGCTCCGCTGGCAGCATCGCACAGCAGCGCGCCGGCCGATGACGACTGGCCTTACAACGTGCCGCCGCCGGACAGCCTGTCCGACGAGATGTCGTTTGATCCGATGCCAGCCGACGAACCTGCCGCCGCGCCCGAGCCGGCGCCGCAGACGGCCCTCGGCGTCGACTGGCCGCAGCTGGTGCGCGAGCTGCCGCTGCGCGGCGTGGTGCACCAGCTGGCGATGCAGAGCGAACTGCTGGCCGCGGCCGAAGACGGCAACGTGCTGGCCATGCGGATCCGCGTGCCGGTCGATACGCTGCTGTCATCCGGCAGCGGCGACAAGCTGGCCGCCGCGCTGACTGCGCAGCTGGGCCGGCCCGTGCGAGTCGATGCCGAGATCGGCGCGGTCCGGCGCACCGCCCATGCGGCCGATGTCGCCGAGCAGGCCAGACGGCAGCGCGAGGCCGAGCGAATGATGCACGACGATCCCTTCGTGCAGACGCTGATGCGCGATTTCGGCGCCACTTTCGTTCCGGGATCGATACGGCCGGCATGATGCCCGTATCGCCGGACCTTTCCGCCCCCTCTATTTACTTTTAAGGAGTTCACCATGATGAAAGGCCAACTGGCCGGCCTGATGAAGCAGGCACAGGCAATGCAGGACAACATGAAAAAGATGCAGGACCACCTTGCGACGATCGAGGTCGAAGGACAGGCCGGCGCCGGCATGGTGAAGGTGGTCATGACCTGCAAGAACGACGTCAAGCGCGTGTCGATCGACCCGTCGCTGCTGGCCGACGACAAGGACATGCTCGAGGATCTGGTTGCTGCCGCGTTCAACGATGCGGTGCGCAAGGCCGAGGCGATGTCGTCCGAGAAGATGTCGGGCCTGACTTCGGGCCTGCCGCTGCCGCCGGGATTCAAGCTGCCGTTCTGATCCCCGCGTGAAAAATCCGTCCAGCCTCGACTTCCTCGCCGAGGCGCTGCGCCGCCTGCCCGGCATCGGTCCGAAGTCCGCGCAGCGTATTGCCTATCACCTGATGCAGCACGACCGCGAGGGCGCCGCGCTGATCGCGCGGGCGATGACGCAGGCGGTCGAGCGCATCCATCACTGCACGCGCTGCAATACCTTCACCGAGAGCGAGGTCTGCGAGACCTGCCTCGATCCGGAGCGCGACGCGACGCAGCTGTGCGTGGTCGAGACGCCGGCCGATCAATTGATGATCGAGCAGACCCTGACCTACCGGGGGCTGTATTTCGTGCTGATGGGTCGGCTGTCGCCGCTCGACGGCGTCGGTCCGAAGGACCTGCAGCTCGACAAGCTGGTCGCGCGCGCGACCGACGGCATCGTCACCGAGGTCGTGCTGGCGACGAATTTCACCAACGAAGGCGAAGCCACCGCGCATTACATCAGCGAGACGCTGAAGGCGCGCGGGCTGAAGGTGTCGCGGCTGGCGCGCGGCGTGCCGGTCGGCGGCGAGCTCGAGTACGTCGATGCCGGCACGATTGCGCGCGCGATGCTGGACCGCCGCGCCACCTGACCTTCCGGACCTCACTCCCATGCAAGAACAACAAAAGCCCGCCGGCCCGCTCGCCGGCATCAAGGTCCTTGAACTCGGCACGCTGATCGCCGGGCCTTTCTGCGCGCGCCTGCTCGGCGAGTTCGGCGCGGACGTGATCAAGGTCGAATCGCCCGATGGCGGCGACCCGATCCGCCAGTGGCGCGTGCTGAAGGACGGCAATTCGCTGTGGTGGACCGTCCAGAGCCGCAACAAAAAGAGCATTACGCTGAACATGAAGAACGAGCGCGCGCAGGAGATCGCGCGCCGGCTCGCGCTTGAGGCCGACATCGTGATCGAGAACTACCGGCCCGGCGTGCTGGAAAAATGGAACATCGGCTATGAGCAGCTGAAGGCAATCAATCCGGCGCTGATCATGGTCCGGCTGTCCGGCTACGGCCAGACCGGCCCGATGCGCGATGCGCCGGGCTTCGGCGCGATCGGCGAGTCGATGGGCGGCATACGCTATGTGTCCGGCCATCCGGACCGGCCGCCGGTGCGCATCGGCATCTCCATCGGCGATTCGATCGCGTCCATGCATGGCGCGATCGGCGCGCTGATGGCCCTGCGCCATCGTGACGTCACCGGCGGCCGCTGGAACGGCAAGAGCGGTGCCGACTGCGTGGCAGGGCAGGGGCAGGTGGTCGACGTCGCGCTGTACGAGGCCGTGTTCAACCTGATGGAGTCGCTGGTGCCCGAGTACGACCATGCGGGCGTGGTACGCGAGCGTACCGGCGGCTCGCTGCCGGGCATCGTGCCGTCGAATACCTACACCACCGCCGATGGCGAGAACATCGTCGTCGCCGGCAATGGCGACGCGATCTTCAAGCGGCTGATGAAGGCGATCGGCCGCGACGACATGGCGAACGATCCGCAACTGGCGAACAATGCGGGCCGCGTGCAGCGCACGGAAGACATCGATGGTGCGATCCAGGCCTGGTGCAGCGGCCGCGACATCGATGCCGCGCTTGAGGTGCTGAAGGCCGCCGACGTGCCGGTATCGAAAATCTATTCGGTGCGCGACATGCTGCAGGATCCGCAATTCCTCGCGCGCCGGATGTTCGAGCAGCACCTGTTCCGCGACGGCACGCCGATCACGCTGCCGGCGGTCACGCCGAAACTGTCGGAGACGCCGGGCGGCACCCGCTGGATCGGGCCGGAGCTGGGCGAGCATACCGACGAAGTGCTGGCTGGCCTCGGCTACAGCGCCGACGAAATCGCCGAACTGCGCCGCAGCGGCGCACTGTAACAACCGAAGGGAAATGCATCGCCGGTGTATCAGCCGGCATGGGCGGACGAACCCGCCGCCTCCGGCAGGCACGGAAATCTGACCATGCAGGTTTTTGTGTCTTCACGGAGGCGTCGGCGATGTCCATGAAATTTCCTTCTACACCTCGCTCGGGCGAACCGACGCCCAAGGCCCCGCCGGCCGAAGCGGCCGACGACGATCTCGCCGTCGAGTCGCTGTTCGACGCCCGTCCGGCCGATGAGGCGGGAAAGCCCGGTTTGCTCGAGTCGGCGCTCTCGTCGTTGTCGCAAGCCTGCCGCGATGCGGCAGCCTGGATCGCACAGGTGTTCTCCTTCATGCGCTCGCGTGATGACGCATCCATCGATATATCGCGACCTTTCAACGTGAGGCGGGAAGCGCTGCCGGAAGACTTCCAGAAGGCAATCGACGCCGAGCTGGTCAGCCGAAAAACCGCTGCCGTCCGGCAGGAATTTGTCGAAAGCGCGGAAACCGCGCCGACGGCGAAGGCTGCCCCGTCGGATCCAGACAAGGACGCGTTCGACGCCTGGGTCAGGCTCTGCAAACGGGATCGAAAGCCACCGGGCACACTGGATTGTCCTCAGAATTTCGCTGACAAGGCCGCCCGCCATGCGCAGGACTTTGTTGACATGGTCGCCGACCGGCAAGCCCATGCACTGCAGGAGAAAAAGGAGTTCTGGCTGGGCACCGAGGATCAGGAAAAGCTGAGGTTTGCGAAAGCGCTGCTGAGGCAAGCGCAGGGACCGATCCAGGCGAATTCAACGCAGCAGGTAACCAGCTTCATGGCCTGGCGCGAGTGGAGCCGGCATCCGGAGAAGGTGCCCGATGATCCGGGCTTCAGCATCGACGCTGCCGTCGCCTATGCGCATGAACTATGTAAGGTTCACGCGGGCAAAGACGTCGCGAAGGATCCGCGGACGAAAGACATGCTGGCCGGTGCTTATGAGCTGATCGCGCGCGAGGATCACTACCGGCGTAACTTCGACGTGCAAAGCGAGGCGGTCCAACTGATCAGGCAGATTGATGCGTTGCAGGAGCCGGCGATACCGCCCGCCGTTCGGGAAAGCACGCCCGCGCAGGACGCGCCGCCGGCGCCGCCGCCGCGGGTGCGCAGTACGCCGGCCGACACGGGCGGGACAGCGCCGCCGGCAGGCAAACCACCGCCTCCGCCATCGGTGCGGGTACCGTCAAGCCGGCCACCGATGCCGGAATCCTGGAACGACTTGCCGGAACTGTCGACCCTCGAAAGCGAACTGCAGATCGAAGCGTCGGTTTTGCTGAACCGCTTTTTCCAGCGCTATGCGGAGCAGCTGGACAGCGGCGTCCTTGATTTCGCGAACAGTCCGGAATATTTCTCCCCGCTGGCCGCGACGGCGGCCATCGATTTTCTGCGGCGCGCGGACAATCAGCCCGACGTGACCGACCCGCGCAGTTACGCGGCGGCGAATTACATCGTGCGCGAATACGAACACCGCCGGCAGGTGCTGCCGGGCACGGGAAGCTGATGCGGGTTCAGCCGGCCACGGCGATCAGCTGTTCCAGCTTCACCGCGTCTGCGCAGAACAGACGGATGCCTTCGGCCAGTTTTTCGGTGGCCATCGCATCCTCGTTCAGCGCCATCCTGAACGCCTTTTCGTCCAGGCTGACCTTCGTCAGGTCCGTCGCGGCAGCCGATTCCGGCGACAGCCTGCGCGCAACCGGTCCATCGGTCTGCGCAAGCTTCTGCAGCAGCTCGGGACTGATGGTCAGCAGGTCGCAGCCGGCCAGTTCGAGGATCTGTGACGTATTGCGGAAACTCGCGCCCATCACTTCAGTCGGGTAACCGAATTTCTTGTAGTACTCGTAGATGCGCTTCACCGACTGCACGCCCGGATCGTCGGCGCCGCTGTAGTCGGTGCCGGAGGCCTTCTTGTACCAGTCATAGATGCGGCCGACGAACGGCGAGATCAGTTGCGCCTTCGCCTCCGCACAAGCGATGGCCTGCGGCAGCGAGAACAGCAGCGTCATGTTGCAGCGGATGCCGTCCTTCTCCAGCACCTCGGCCGCGCGTATGCCTTCCCAGGTGGAAGCGATCTTGATCAGCACGCGCTCGCGTTTCACGCCGGCGGCCTCGTACAGCGCGATCAGCTGGCGTGCCTTGGCGATCGTGCCCTCGGTGTCGAATGACAGCCGGGCATCAGTCTCGGTCGACACGCGGCCCGGGATGATCGCGAGAATCTTCAGGCCGAACGCGATCAGCAGCTGGTCGATGATGTCGGATACCGGCTTGCCGCGGTGCGCGCGCACGGTCTCGTCCAGCAGCGGCCGGTATTCCGGCTTCTGCACCGCCTTCAGGATCAGCGACGGATTGGTGGTCGCATCATGCGGCTGGAAAACTTCCATGGCATGGAAATCGCCGGTGTCGGCGACCACGGTCGTGTACTGCTTCAACTGCGCGAGCTGGTTCATGGTGTACAGCCAGAGGCAAGAGGATGGTTGAGGTGAGTGAACCCGGTATTTTACCCAGCGCCCGCAGGCGCAGGGCGTGCGCGCTTCATTCCAGCGCGGCAGAGGCGCGCGCGATCAGTGCCGTCGTCGAGCTGTCATGCGCATGCGCGACCGGCGAACCGTCGAGTTCGGACAGGATGCGCGTGGCCAGCGTCTTGCCGAGTTCGACGCCCCACTGGTCGAAACTGTTCACGTTCCACAGCGCGCCCTGCACGAAGGTCTTGTGCTCGTACAACGCGACCAGCGCGCCCAGCGTGGCCGGCGTCAGCCGTTCGAGCAGCAGCATGTGGCTCGGATGATTGCCCGGACAGGCGCGATGCGGCGCCAGGTTGGGCGCCGCATTCCCGTTCATCAGCGCCTCGGCCTGTGCAAAGCAGTTCGCCAGCAGGACCTTGTGCTGCTGTACGTAATCATGCGCGGGCTTGAGCACTGCGATGAAATCGACCGGCACGATGTCCGTGCCCTGGTGCAGCATCTGGAAATACGCATGCTGGCCATTGGTGCCCACGCTGCCCCAGATCACCGGCGCGGTGCGCAGGCCGACCGGCTGGCCGTCGCGCGAGATGCCCTTGCCGTTGCTCTCCATTTCGAGTTGCTGCAGGTAGGCCGGAAACAGCGACAGGTCCTGATGGTACGGCGCAATCAGGTGCGAACCGGCATTGAAGAATTGCCGATACCAGAATCCGCTCAGCGCGAGCAGCGCCGGCATGTTGCGCTCCAGCGGCGCTTGGCGGAAGTGCTCGTCCATCGCGTGGGCGCCGGACAGGAAGCCGCGGAAGTGATCGCCGCCGATCGCGACCATCAGCGACAAGCCGATCGATGACCAGATCGAGTAGCGTCCGCCGACCCAGTCGCGGAACGGAAACATGTTCTCGGCGGCGATGCCGAATGCAGTCACGGCGTCAGTATTGGTCGACACCGCGACGAAATGCCGCCGCAAATCTTCTGCCTTGCCCTTGCGCAGGAACCACGCGCGCGCATCATGTGCATTCAGCAGCGTCTCGTGCGTCGAGAAGGATTTCGACGACACGATGAACAGCGTCGTTTCCGGATCGAGCCGCCCCAGCACGGCCGAGGTCGCATGGCCGTCGACGTTCGACAGGAAATGAAATGACAGGCTGGTGGTCGTAAACGGACGCAATGCGGCGCAAGTCATCGCCGGGCCGAGGTCCGAGCCGCCGATGCCGATGTTCACCACGTCCGTGATTGATTTGCCGCTGTAACCCTTCCATGCGCCGCTGCGCACGCGCGCTGCAAAATCCTCCATCCGGTCCAGTACCTGCCAGACCTCGGCCACCAGTTCCTCGCCTTCCCATTCGAAGCGCGAATCACGCGGCAACCGCAGCACCGTGTGCAGCGCGGCGCGGTTCTCGGTCAGGTTAACCCGCTCGCCACGGAACATCGCGTCGCGCAAGGTCTCGACGCCGCGCGCACGTGCGAAGGCTGCCAGCAGCGACAGCGTGTCGCTTTGCAGGTGCGTCTTCGAGTAGTCCAGGAAAAGACCGACGGCCTCCAGAGAAAAGCGCTCGGCACGCCGGGAGTCCTGCGCGAACAGGTCGCCCAGATGCCATTGGCGTGCGTCATCCGCATGGCGACGCAGCGCTGCGAATTCCGGAGATTGGGAAAGTAGGGGGTCGTTCAGGGTGTGCATCGGGCATGAGTCCCGGACCGGCGGTGCCGGACTGCCTCCGGAAACTCGTTGTTGTTGTCACGCCGGATGATACCTGCATCGGCATCCGTGCCGTTGATTTTGCTGCAAGCCGGAGCGAATTGTCCCGGTCGTCGCCAGCGGGTGCAACAAGTGCCGATCCGGGGCGGCAATGGTCGATATGGGTCAGCGCCAGCCTCGGGACGGCGTTCGAATCGCTCGTTGCAATCCCGGGGAGGAAGTGACGCAAATCATTGTTTTTTATTAGAAATAATCCTGAGGAGTCAGCGCCAAAGTGCGCGATTAACAACAAACATGATCGTTGAGAGAGTATTCTGGTTGTCAAAAAAATAAATTCCCAGTAAGTTTTCAAAAAAATAATTCTTTAATCGAACGATTTTTCGTTTGCTTTGCAGCTTGAGCACCCGGTGTCGGGTGATGGAGGCAAGGATGCAAGCTTTCTCGACCACTGTGAGGGACCTGTACGCGCTGGCAGAGTATGCGTCGCCCGACCAGTTCCTGACTCGCGCGATTGCCCTGATGCAGATGTGGATCCGTTTTGACGGCGCCATTTTCGGTACCGGCGAAAGGCATGACCACCAGACCCTGACCTTGTTGGAATCCGACACGCCGTCGGACCGCGCCACCGTGCCCGAGGCCTTGCTCACACGCGAACAGAGCCGCGACGATCCGGTGGCGCGCGGCTTTCGCGACGCGCCGATGTCGCCGTCGCGCGGCGGCATACGCGAGCTGTACCGCAAGAGTCGCGACGGTCGCAAGCCGAAGTCCGCGCCGGTCGCAGGCATCCGCTCGCTCGCTGAAGAACTTGGGCTGTGCCACCTGCTGATCCACGGCGACGATCCGGACAAGGTCAAGCCGGCACGCTGGATCGTGCTGTACCGGCAGCACGATGTGCGTTTTGCCGAGACCGATGCGGCCTGCCTGCACGGACTCTGGATTCACCTGTCGCGCGCGATGGCGATCAATCGCTCGCGCACGCTGGAGCGACTGTCTCGCACGACGCCGGCGCGGGACAATTCGGGCGCGTCCGGCCTGATTTCCGAAGACGGGCAGGTGGAGATCGCCGACCAGCGCTTCTTTGACCTGCTCGAGCGCGAATGGCCCGAGATCGCGCCGGATTTCATCCCCGAGCAGGTGCTCGAGCTGCTCAATGACGGCAAGGTCTACCACGGTGCACAGATCGAGATTTCGATGACGCGCCAGACCGGCGGCAATCTGTGCCGCATCCGCCCGGTCGATGCGATGGAAGTGCTGACCCCGCGCGAGTTCGTGGTGGCGCGGCGCTTCGCCGCCGGCATGAGCCACAAGCAGATTGCGCGCGAGCTCGGCGTCTCGCATCACACGGTGCGCAACCAGCTCGCCCACCTTTACCGCAAGCTCAACCTGCACGACAAGGCATCGCTCGCGCAGTATTTCGCGTCCAACGCGATCACCCTCTGAGCGCGCCCGCCGGCAGGATTGCCGGCGGGCTTCCGCTACAATGTCGCCTTCGATTTTTCAGGCGGCAGCAATGACCCAGGACGAACTCAAGCAGGCAGTCGCTCGCGCGGCGATCGACTATGTGGTGGACGGCGAAATTATCGGCGTCGGCACCGGATCGACTGCAAATTTCTTCATCGACGAACTCGGCAAGATCAAGGACAGGATCCGCGGCGCGGTCGCGTCGTCAGAGGCCACCGCCGCACGGCTGAAGTCGCACGGCATTCCCGTGTTTGACCTGAATGACGTCGAGCGCATGCCGGTCTACATCGACGGCGCTGACGAGATCGACCACAGCGGCGCCATGATCAAGGGTGGCGGCGGTGCGCTGACACGCGAAAAGATCGTTGCGTCCGTCGCCGACCGATTCGTCTGCATTGCCGACGCATCGAAGCTGGTCGACGTGATGGGCAAATTCCCGCTGCCCGTCGAGGTGATACCGATGGCGTCGAAGTCCGTGTCGCGTGCGCTGGCGGCAATGGGCGCGACGCCGGCCTTGCGGATGAAGGACGGCCAGCCCTTCGTCACCGACAACGGTTGCCACATACTCGACGCCGCCGGGCTGCAGATCCGTGACCCGAAAGGCCTCGAGCAGCAGATCAACCAGCTGCCGGGCGTGGTCACGGTCGGCCTGTTTGCGTTGCAGGGCGCGGCCGTCTGCCTGCTCGGCACGGCGACCGGCGTGAAGGCGCTGACTTACTGATTCGTTGCCGGCGCGGCTGCGCCAAAGACAAAAGCCCGCCGGTCAGCCGACCGGCGGGCTTTTTTTTTCATGCCCGGCGTATCAGACCGACGGTGGCACGTAGCCGACCGCCTGGTCCGCGCCCTCGCCGAAGAAATGCTTTTCCATCTGCGCAGCCAGGTACTTGCGCGCGCGCGCGTCGGCGAGGTTGAGGCGGTTTTCATTGACCAGCATGGTCTGGTGCTTCAGCCACGCGCCCCACGCTTCCTTGGACACGTTTTCCCAGATTTTCTTGCCGAGTTCGCCCGGGTAGGGCGGGAAGTCCAGTCCTTCGGCTTCCTTGTTCAGTTTGATGCAGTGGACCATGCGGGCCATGTGATTCTCCAGAAAGTGGTCGGTAGTCTGATGCGGCAGCGGCGGGTCAGAGGTTCTTGATCAGCACCAGCGACTTGCGCTGCCAGTTGTACATGTTCTGCCTGTCTTTCGGCAGGTCATCCACGCTCGCGTTGACGAAGCCGCGCTTGAGGAACCAGTGCGCGGTTCGCGTGGTCAGCACGAACAGTTTTTTGAAACCCGCTGCGCGGGCGCGGTGTTCGATGTGCCTCAGCAGGCGTTCGCCATCCCCCTGAGCCTGCGAATCGGGGCTCACGGTCAGGCAGGCCATCTCGGCCATCTTTTCGGCCGGGAAGGGATACAGCGCCGCGCAGCCGAAGATCACGCCATCATGCTCGATGACGGAGAAATAACTGATCTCGCGTTCGATCAGTTCGCGTCCGCGCTTGACCAGCGTGCCGTTCGCCTCCAGCGGCTCGATCAGTTGCAGGATGCCGCCGACATCTTCCACCGTCGCTTCGCGCAGGCTTTCGAGGTTCTCGGCCGATACCATCGTGCCGACGCCATCGTGCGTGAAGATCTCCAGCAGCACCGAGCCGTCGGTGCTGAAGGGCACGATGTGCGCGCGCGGCACGCCACCCTGGCAGGCCTTGGTCGCGTGCTCGAAGTAGAACGCCATGTCGGCACGCAGGCAGCCGGACTCGAGGATCGCTTCGGCCAGGTGCGCCGACACCTCGCGGATTTCGGCGCCGCCGGCGTCGGTCATCATCGGCGTTTCGGTAATGAAGATCAGCTTGTCGGCGCGCAGTGCGGTCGACGCGGCCAGCGCGACGTCTTCCATCGCCAGGTTGAACACCTCGCCGGTCGGCGAAAAGCCCAGCGGCGACAGCAGCACCAGCGCGCCGGCGTCGAGGATGGGGTTGATGGTCTCGTGCGCGACCTTGCGCGTGACGCCGGTATGCTCGAGGTCGACGCCGTCAATGATGCCCATCGGCCGCGCCAGCACGAAATTGCCGGAAATGACGCGGATCGCCGAGTTCGCCATTGGCGTGTTCGGCAGCCCCTGGCTGAATGCGGCCTCGATGTCGAGGCGGATCTCGCCGGCGGCTTCTTTCGCGCATTCGAGCGCGACAGCGTCGGTGATGCGCAGCCCGTTGTGGAAGCGCGTCTCGACGCGGCGCAGCGCCAGCTGCTCTTCCACCTGCGGGCGCGAGCCGTGCACGATCACCACCTTGATGCCCAGCGCATGCAGCAGCGACAGGTCGTGCGCCAGCACCGGCAGCGCGCCGGCCATCACCAGCTCGCCCGGGAAGGCGACCACGAAAGTCTTGCCGCGGAACGCGTGAATGTAGGGCGCGACCGAGCGCAGCCACTCGACGAACTGGGTAGGGTTCTCCATGGCCGGCATTATAATTCGCCCCGACATGTCCGCACCCCAGACCCCGAAAAAAGCGCCGCCGGCGCCCGCACGGCGCCCGTCAGGGCGCACCCCTCCGCCCGTCCCCGTCCGTAACCCGCTGCCGGCCGTCACTTTTCCCGACGAACTGCCGGTGTCCGGGCGGCGCGACGAGATCGCCGACGCGCTGCGCCAGCATCAGGTCGTGATCGTCAGCGGCGAAACCGGCTCGGGCAAGACCACGCAGCTGCCGAAGATCTGCCTGTCGATCGGCCGCGGCCAGAGCGGCCTGATCGGCCATACGCAGCCGCGCCGCATTGCCGCGTCGTCCACCGCCAAGCGGATAGCGCAGGAACTCGGTACGCCGCCCGGCATGCACGTCGGCTACAAGGTGCGCTTCAACGACACGCTGTCCGACGGCGCGTGGATCAAGCTGATGACCGACGGCATCCTGCTCGCCGAGACCCAGGGTGATCCGCTGCTGCGCCAGTACGACACCTTGATCATCGACGAGGCGCACGAACGCAGCCTGAACATCGATTTCCTGCTCGGCTATCTGAAGCAGCTGTTGCCGAAGCGTCCAGACCTGAAGCTGATCATCACGTCGGCGACGATCGACGCCGACCGTTTTGCGCGGCATTTCGAGAGCGGCGGCCGCAAGGCGCCGGTGATCGAGGTGTCGGGCCGGCTGTACCCGGTCGAGGTGCGCTATCGGCCGGTCGAGCCGGACGTCAAGCCCGCCGCGAACCCGGCCTCGCCGGCAGCGAAGGCGAGGGAACAGCGTGACCTGATGGACGCCATCATCGATGCGGTCGATGAACTCGCGCGCATCGGTCCCGGCGACATTCTCGTGTTCCTGCCCGGCGAGCGCGAGATCCGCGACGCCGCCGAGGCGCTGCGCAAGCACCATCCGCCGCATGTCGAGATCCTGCCGCTGTTTGCGCGCCTGTCCGCGCAGGAGCAGGAGCGCGTGTTCAAGGCGACCAATGCGCGCCGCATCGTGCTGGCCACCAACGTCGCCGAGACCTCGCTGACCGTGCCCGGCATCCGCTACGTGGTCGATGCCGGCACCGCGCGCGTCAAGCGCTACAGCTACCGCAACAAGGTCGAGCAGCTGCAGGTGGAGCCGGTTGCGCAGTCGGCGGCGAACCAGCGCGCCGGCCGTTGCGGCCGCGTCGCCGCCGGTGTCTGCATCCGCTTGTATGACGAACAGGATTTCCTGCAGCGCCCGAAATACACCGACCCCGAGATCCTGCGCTCGTCGCTGGCCGCAGTCATCCTGCGGATGAAATCGCTGCGTCTCGGCGACGTCGAGCAGTTCCCTTTCATCGAGCCGCCGCTGGGCCGCGCAATCGCGGACGGCTACCAGCTGCTGCAGGAGCTCGGCGCGGTCGACGATGCCCGTGAGCTGACCGCGCTCGGGCGCGAACTGGCGCGCCTGCCGCTCGACCCGCGTGTCGGCCGCATGATTCTCGCCGGCCGCGACCACCAGTGCCTGCAGGAGATGCTCGTCATCGCCGCCGCGCTGTCGGTGCAGGACCCGCGCGATCGTCCGCAGGAGGCGCAGGGCGCGGCCGACCAGGCCCACAAGAAATTCGCCGACGACAAATCCGAGTTCCTCGCCTACCTGAAGATCTGGAAGTGGTTCGAGGAGGCGATCGAGCACAAGAAAACGAACCGGCAGCTGCAGGAACAGTGCCGCGAGCATTTCCTGTCGCAGCTGCGGCTGCGCGAGTGGCGCGACGTGCATTCGCAGCTGTTCACGCTGGTGCGCGAGCAGGGCTGGCGCGTCAACGAGACAGCGGCCACTTATGAACAGCTGCACCTCGCGCTGCTGACCGGCCTGCTCGGCAACATCGGCTACAAGATGGAAGACGAGCCGCAGTACCTCGGCGCGCGCGGCATCAAGTTTCACCTGTGGCCGGGCTCGTCACTGGCGAAGAAGGCCGGTCGCTGGGTGGTGGCGGGCGAGCTGGTCGACACCTCGCGGCTGTTTGCGCGCACCATCGCCAACATCCAGCCGGAGTGGCTGGAGAAGGTCGGCGGCCACCTGCTGAAGAAATCCTACGGCGATCCGCGCTGGGAAAAGCGCAGCGGGCAGGTGTCCGCGTACGAGCGCGCCACGCTGTACGGGCTGGTCGTGTACAGCCAGCGCCGCATCGACTACGGCAAGATCAATGCGCAGGAAGCGCGCGAGATCTTCATCCGCAGCGCGCTGGTCGACGGCGACTTCGACACGCGCGCGCCCTTCTTCGCGCACAACCAGAAACTGATCCGCGAGATCGAGAATCTCGAGCACAAGTCGCGCCGGCAGGACGTGCTGGTTGACGAAGAGCTGATCGCCGCGTTTTACGACAAGCTGTTGCCCGAGGGTCTCTGCACTGCGGTCGACTTCGAGAAATGGCTGAAGAAGGCCACCGCGGACGACCCGAAGCTGCTGCACCTGTCGCGCGACGACCTGATGCGGCACGAGGCGGCCGGCATCACCACCGACCTGTTCCCGAAAGTGATGCGCAATGCCGGCGTCGAGATGGCGCTGACCTATCACTTCGAGCCCGGCTCGGTGCGCGACGGCGTCACGCTGGCCGTGCCGCTGTATGCGCTGAACCAGGTATCGCAGAACCGCTGCGAGTGGCTGGTGCCCGGCATGCTGAAGGAGAAAGTGCACCTGCTGCTGAAGTCGCTGCCGCAAAAGCTGCGCCGCCATTGCGTGCCGCTGCCCGACTATGCGGCCGGTTTCTGCGAGCGCATCCATGCGGCGAAGAAGTTCGGCCTCGGCGCGCTGCTCGATGCGCTGATTGCCGACGTGCGCGAGCAGACCGGCACGATGGTGAAGATCGCCGACTTCAAGCTCGAGACGCTGCCGGCGCATCATTTCATGAACTTCAAGGTGATCGACGAACACGGCCGCCAGCTCGACATGGGCCGCAACCTTGCGGCGCTGCAGGCGGAATTCGGCGCTCAGGCGCGCGAGCAATTCCAGAAGATCGCCGAGCAGGTGGTGCCGGTGGCCGAGGCTGCTGCGCCGCAAGCAGCGTCCGCGTCCGCCGTGCCGGGTGCGGCGAAGCCCGCCGCGGCGGCTTCGGGGGCACCGGCTGCGTCCGCGTCCGCTTACCAGAACCTGACCACCTGGTCATTCGGCGAGCTGCCGGAATTGCTGGAGATCCAGCAGGGGCGGCAGAAGCTGATCGGTTTCCCGGCGCTGGTCGACAAAGGCGCGCATTGCGACATCGAGGTGTTCGACGACCCGAACGAGGCCGCCGAGATCCACCTGAAAGGCTTGCGGCGGCTGTTTGCGCTGCAGCTGAAGGAGCAGCTGAAGTACCTCGAGAAGAATGTGCCCGGCCTGCAGCAGATGGGCATGCAGTTCATGGCGCTCGGCACGCAGGAAGAACTGCGCGAGCAGATCATCCAGGCGGGTCTGGCGCGCGCCTGCCTGCAGCTGCCGCTGCCGGCCAACCAGGGCGAGTTCAACAAGCGGCGCGACGAAGGCAAGGCGCGGCTGAACCTGCTGGTCAACGAGATTGCGCGGCTGGTCGGGCAGGTACTCGCCGAGTACCACACGCTGCCGAAGAAGCTGCAGGGCATCAAGTCGCACACGGCCGCGCATGCGGACATGCAGGCGCAGCTGCAGGCGCTGGTGCACAAGCGTTTCGTCGCCGATACCGGCCATGCGCAGCTGTCGCATTTCCCGCGCTACCTGAAGGCGATGCAGGTGCGCATCGACAAGCTGCGCGCCGATCCCGCGCGCGACGCGCGGCTGATGGCCGACTGGCAGCAGGCGGCTGCACCCTGGCAGCGCGCGCTCAAGGGCGGCAGCCACGGCGACCCGAAGATGGACGAGTACCGCTGGCTGCTCGAGGAGTTGCGCGTGTCGCTGTATGCGCAGGAGCTGCGGACGCCGATGCCGGTGTCGGTCAAGCGGCTGCAGAAAGTGTGGGAGTCGATGCAGCGCTGAGCGCGCGCTGCATCGGCAATGCACTACTGTGTCATAAAGCCTGCACCGCGTCGGGCCGCAAGACGTAAGCTGTCGCTGACGGTGGGAGGCGACGATGGGTTTTCAGGTTCGCGATCGCGGCAATGCCCGGAGCGCGCAGGATTTCGCGCCCGACATGGTGCGGGTGCGCGATGCACGCGCGGCCGCCGCACTGCTGTTCCAGTCCGGCGGCAAATCGTCGGGCATCCTTTCCTCATTGCTGCAACGTCTTGCCGGCTTCTTCTCTGGCCGGACCAGCGCACGCGATGCGCTGGCGCGCCATGCCATCGGCGCCGCACAAGGCGCGACCCGCCATATTGCTGCCGCACCGACGGCCCAGTCGGCGCCAGTCCGGTCCGCTGCCCGCCCGGATCCGCTGGGCCAGGCCATCGCCCGGTTCCAGGCGCGCTTTCCGTCCGGGCCGCCGGCGATCGATCAGGTGCTGGCCAATCGCGCCTCCGATCCGGAAGCCTTCGCACTCTGCCGTCAGGTGGTCGCCGGCACCCAGTACGCGGTGGCGCTCGATTGCATGGCAGCCCTCGACGACTTGCGCGCGGCGCCGTCACTGGACAGCGCGCGTGCCCTGCGCGAGCGCTTCATCCAGGATCCGCGCAATGATGACGTGATGGGCGGCGGCGCGGACGGCAAGCTGAACCTGTATGCGCAGTCCTACCAGAAATTCGAGGCCGCGTTCGCCAGTGCGGAAGCGGCGCTGGCGTCACCGGTGGACGCTGCCGCGCGCGAAGCCGGCACCAAGCAGCTGACGGCCGCCTTCGACGACTGGATACTGCCGACCGTCGGCAAGGATGTGCGCCAGTTCCGGTCGAATGTCGAGGGCGTGATCCGGCAACATGCCGAACTGCGCCCGGCCAGCTTGCCCTCGAGACCGACGATTGACATGTTCGCGTAGAATCCGGGGCTGTCGCTCTTACCGCCCCGAATTTTCAAATGTCCATCAAATCTGACAAGTGGATCCGCCGCATGGCCGAGCAGCACGGCATGATCGAGCCCTTCGAGCCTGGCCAGGTCCGCACTGCCAACGGCCACAAGATCGTTTCCTACGGCACGTCATCGTACGGCTACGACATCCGCTGCGCGAACGAATTCAAGGTTTTCACGAACATCAACAGCACCATCGTCGATCCGAAGAACTTTGACGAGAACTCGTTCGTCGATGTCCGCAGCGATGTCTGCATCATTCCGCCGAACTCGTTCGCGCTGGCGCGCACCATCGAGTACTTCCGCATCCCGCGCAACGTGCTGACGATCTGCCTCGGCAAGTCGACCTATGCGCGCTGCGGCATCATCGTCAACGTGACGCCGTTCGAGCCCGAGTGGGAAGGTTATGTGACGCTGGAGTTTTCGAACACCACGCCGCTGCCGGCGAAGATTTATGCGGGCGAGGGCTGCGCGCAGGTGCTGTTCTTCGAGAGCGACGAAGTGTGCGAAACCTCATACAAGGACCGCGGCGGCAAGTACCAGGGGCAGCACGGCGTGACGCTGCCGAAGACCTGATGAACTGAGGTCGCTCTGCTGCGGCCGCGCGGTTCGTGTCGGCCCCGGCGCGCACGTCACGCGCAGCAGGTCATCGGTGGTGAAAGTGCGTTCGTCCGACAGCAGGGCGTCGGTGTACACATTGCCCACCCCGAAAGCCTGGGTGATATCGCCAACGGCAGCCTCAAGCTCCCCGGGGCTGCCGTCTTCAAGCATGGCGTTCTGGCAGAGCGCCATGCGCGCCCGAATGACGTGTTTTGTGCGGCAGGCTTCAGGTCTGCGCAAAAGCAACAGGGGAGCCGAAGCTCCCCTGTGTCCTGTCCGTGTTCGCGCTTATTGCCGCACGCAATCCACGTAATACCCTTTCACGCCATCGACCTCGGTCTTCACCAGTCCGTGCACGTCGGTCTCGAAGCCGGGCAGCTTCTCGTTGAACGCGCGCACGAACTTCAGGTAATCGACGATGGTCTTGTTGAAGCGCTCGCCCGGGATCAGCAGCGGGATGCCCGGCGGGTAGGGCGTCAGCAGGATCGAGGTCACGCGGCCTTCGAGCTCGTCGATCGGCACGCGATCGATCTCGCGGTGCGCCATCTTTGCGAACGCATCCGACGGCTTCATCGCCGGCTGCATGTCCGACAGGTACATCTCGGTGGTCAGGCGGGCGACATCATAAGTCTTGTACATGTCGTGGATCTGCTGGCACAGGTCACGCAGGCCGACGCGCTCGTAGCGCGGGTTGGCCGCGGCGAACTCGGGCAGGATGCGCCACATCGGCTGGTTCTTGTCGTAGTCGTCCTTGAACTGCTGCAGCGCGGTCAGCAGCGTGTTCCAGCGGCCCTTGGTGATGCCGATCGTGAACATGATGAAGAACGAGTACAGGCCGGCCTTCTCGACGATCACGCCGTGCTCGGCCAGGTACTTGGTGACGATCGACGCCGGGATGCCGGTTTCGCCGAACCGGCCGTCGAGCGACAGGCCCGGCGTGACGATGGTCGCCTTGATCGGATCGAGCATGTTGAAGCCCGACTCGATCTTGCCGAAGCCATGCCAGTCGTCTTCGCCGTTGATCATCCAGTCTTCGCGCGAGCCCACGCCTTCCTCGGCGAAGCTGTCCGGACCCCAGACCTGGAACCACCAGTCCTGGCCCCATTCCTCGTCGACCTTCTTCATCGCGCGGCGGAAATCGAGCGCCTCGAGGATGCTTTCCTCGACCAGCGCGGTGCCGCCCGGCGGCTCCATCATCGCCGCGGCGATGTCGCAGGACGCAATGATCGCGTACTGCGGCGAAGTCGAGATGTGCATCAGGTAGGCTTCATTGAAGCTGTCGCGGTCGAGCTGGACCGTGTTCGATTCCTGCACCAGGATCTGCGACGCCTGCGACAGGCCGGCCAGCAGCTTGTGCGTGGACTGCGTCGAGAAGATCAGCGATTCGTTGGCGCGCGGGCGGTCCTTGCCGATCGCATGCATGTCCTTGTAGAAGTCGTGGAAGCTCGCGTGCGGCAGCCAGGCTTCGTCAAAGTGCAGCGTGTCGATCTGGCCGTCGAGCATGTCCTTGATGACTTCGACGTTGTAGACCACGCCGTCGTAGGTCGACTGCGTGATCGTCAGGATGCGCGGCTTCTTGTTCTTCGCTTCGCGCGCGAACGGGTTGGCCTCGATCTTCTTCATGATGTTTTCCATCTTGAATTCGTCGCGCGGGATTGGGCCGATGATGCCGAGGTGATTGCGGGTCGGCATCAGGAACACCGGAATCGCGCCGGTCATGATGATCGAGTGCAGGATCGACTTGTGGCAGTTGCGGTCGACCACGACGATGTCGCCCGGCGCCACCGTCGAGTGCCAGACCATCTTGTTCGAGGTCGACGTGCCGTTGGTCACGAAGAAGCAGTGGTCGGCATTGAAGATGCGCGCGGCATTGCGCTCGGATGCGGCCACCGGGCCGGTATGGTCGAGCAGCTGGCCGAGTTCCTCGACCGCATTGCAGACGTCGGCGCGGAGCATGTTCTCGCCGAAGAACTGGTGGAACATCTGCCCGATCGGCGACTTCAGGAA
>CAYZXP010000034.1:0-12078 GCA_964482415.1 uncultured Bifidobacterium sp.
CCAATTCCTTCAACGATCTTTCCCGTGCCGCCGCAATCGGGACAGTCGCGCTGGCCGTCTATCCTGCCCGTGCCGCGGCAGCGCGGACAAACATCTTCTCCTGTGCCGGGCGTACCTTCGGGCGCTTCATCACCGGGATTCATCGGAGGTGGTTGCTGCATGGCGTGCCTCGCTGCGTGGGTCAGTCCGCCGGCACATGCAAATCCCGCGCTCAGCGTGCGACCCAGCCCCCGCACACCGGAAACACTTGCCCGACGAAGCAATCCGCATGGGCACTGGCGAGATAGGCGGCAAACATCGCATCCTCGCGGGCGCTGACCAGCCTGCCCAGCGGCACTTCGCGCTTGAGGCGCTCGCGGAAGGCCGGATTGGCCTGCACCTCGGGCGGGAAATAAGTCGGGTTATCGACGAAATTCTGCGCAATCGCATTCACCTGTATCCCCTTCCCCGCCATTTCTGCGCCGAGCGACTGCACATACGCCAGTTGCGCACCGCGTGCCGCGCTGTAGGTCGACGCCCGCCGTATCCCGCGCAACGCCGAAGCGCTGCCGATCACGATGATCTTGCCCGCACCGCGCTCGAGCATTTGCGGCAGCAGCGCGCGGGCGAGCCTGGGCAGCGGATCGACCATGTGCGCGAATGCGTGACGCCATTCGTCATCGTCGACTTCCTGCGCGGGCGTGGTCGGCGCAGGAATGCCAAGGTTGGCAAGCAGCACGTCAATACGGCCGGCCGCGGCGACAACGCGCGACGGATGGTCCGGATCGGCGATGGGACCGTTGTCGGCAATGACTTCGGCGCCGAGTTCGCGAAACACGGTGGCCATGGCCGGCCCCATGAAATCATCCGCCTGCGTCAGCAGCACGCGCCGGCCGCTCAGGTCAAGTCCCTGCATCATCGTCTCCTTGTCATATGTTCGCGCTGATCATAGCGGAAGTTGCGGCGGCTCATGCCGGGCTTGCCGCAGCTCCCTAGCATCGGCAGACGATGAAAATCCTCGTCGCCCACAATGCCTATCACTACCGCGGCGGCGAAGACACGCTGGTCGACGCCGAGATCGCGATGCTGCGCCGGCACGGCCACGACGTGATGCTGTATCGCCGCGACAATGCAGAGCTTGCCGGCATGGCGTCCGCACGCGCCGCGGCGAGCGCGCTCTGGTCCTTTCGTACGATTGAAGAAGTTCGCACGCTGTACCGTCATTTCCGTCCTGACCTCCTGCATGCGCACAACATCTTCCCGCTGATCTCGCCGTCGCTGTACGGCGTCGCGCGCCAGCTGGGCATACCCGTCGTGCAGACGCTGCACAACTTCCGCCTGATCTGCCCGCAGGCGATGCTGGTACGCAGCGGAAGGGCATGCACCGACTGCGTCGGTCGCCTGCCGTGGCGCGCAGTGCTGCACCGTTGCTATCGCGGCTCCTTCGCGCAAACCGCGGTGACGTCGACGATGCTGGCCGTGCACCGCCTGCTCGGCAGCTGGACGCACGGCGTCAACCGCTACATCGTGCTCAACCGCAGCTCGCGCGACCTGTTCGTGTCCGGCGGATTGCCGCCGGCAAAGCTGCGCATCAAGCCGAATTTCGTCGAGTCCAGCGGCATGCCGCAATGGACGCAGCGCGACGGCGGCGTCTTCATCGGCAGGCTGTCGCCGGAAAAAGGGCTCGCAACGCTCGCACGGGCGCTGCAGTCCCTGCCGGATATCACGATCGACGTCTACGGCAAGGGGCCATTGCAGCCGGAGGTCGAGCGCACGGCCGGCTTGCGCTATTGCGGCTTCCTGTCCAGCCAGCAGCTGCGGCAGCGCATGCAACGCGCTTCCTATCTCGTCATGCCCAGCACCGGCATGGAAAGCTTCGGGCTGGCCGCCATCGAAGCCTTCGCCTGCGGCCTGCCGGTCATCGCCACCCGGCAGGGCGGACTGGCCGAGCTCGTCACGCACGAAAAAAACGGCTTGCTGGTCGAACCGGGCGACGCGTCCGCGCTCGCCGCGGCGATCACCCATGCGCAAGCCCATCCGGAACAGATGCGCCGCATGGGAATCGATGCGTATCAGACCTGGCGCACGCACTACACGCCCGAACGCAATTACGAACTGCTGATGCGCATCTACGATGAAGCGCTGACTCCCCTGCCCTCGTCCATGCAAGCTGCCGATGCCAAAAATCGCCCTGGTCGTTAACGAACCGCCGCCGTACCGAATCCCGGTGTTCAACCAGCTCGCCGCGCAACCCGGCGTGGACCTGCTCGTGATCTTCTGCTGCCGCCGCGAGCCGAACCGCCTGTGGGACTTGCCGCCGATCGCATTTCGCCATGTATTCCTGCGCGAGCGCATCACGACCGTGGGCGGCCGCTACATCCATAACAACCCCGACGTGCTGCCCGCGCTGGCGCGCTTTGCTCCGGACGTCGTGGTCGGCAACGGCTTCAACCCGACTCACCTGTATGCAATGGCCTGGTGCGCGCTGTTCCGGCGCGCGTATGTGCCGATGACGGACGGTACGCTGCGCTCCGAACAGGCGCTGAGCTGGCTGCATCTCGCGCTCCGGCGCCTCGTGTACCGGCGCGCACCGGCATTCATCGCCGCCAGCCGCGGCGGCGTCGCGCTGTACCGGCACTACGGCGTTCCGGCGGAACGCTGCCACCTGTCCTGCCTGTGCATCGCCAATGAGCGCTATCGCCCGCCCTTGCCTGCTGTGCCGAAAGCGCATGACTTCATCTTCTGCGCGCGGCTCGAACCCGGCAAGAACCCGGCTTTCGCGATCGAGGTTGCCGGACGCTGCGCGCAAACACTGGGGCGGCGCACGCGGCTGCTCGTGGTCGGCTCCGGCAGTCTCGACGGTGAGCTGCGCAGGATCGCAGCATCGATGCACGACCGGCTGGATGTGTGCTTTCACGGCTTCGCATCACAAGCCGAGCTGCCTGCGCTGTACCAGTCGGCCCGGGTCTTCCTGTTTCCCACGCTGGCCGACGTCTGGGGCGTGGTGGCCAATGAAGCTTGCGCGGCCGGCCTGCCGGTCATTGTGTCGCCCCATGCCGGCGTGGCAGATGAACTCGTCGTCGACGGACAGAACGGCTTCGTGCGACCGCTCGATGCCGGCAGCTGGACCGAGGTCGCCGCTCAGTTGCTGTCAGATGAAGCGCGATGCGCCGCCTGCGGCGAGCGCGCCATGCTGATGGTCGCGCCCTATGACTTCAACCGGGCGGCGCAAGGCATTCTCGATGCCTGCGCCGCCGCGCTCGCCGTGCCGAAACAGCACGCCTTGCCCCGCGCGAAAGCGCTGCCGCTGCGCCGTACCGTCGTGCCCGAACGGCATCCCGCGGACAAACGGATGTCGCCGCGCTGAGGCGCCGCCTCAGCCCATGATCGTCGCCACCAGCGGCCGGTGGTCGGAGGCGACCCTTGCAGTCGCCGTCGCATGTACGCGCACGCAGGCGAGCCGGTGTCGCGGCCGTATCCAGATCCGATCCAGCGCAAACAGCGGCAGGCATGAAGGAAAGGTCGCCGGCGCCGGCACCGGCTGGAAATGCGAGACCAGCGTGCGCAATGGCCTGCCCCAGACAAACCATTCATTCACGTCGCCCATCAGCAGCACCGGCATGTCGCCGGTATCGAAGGCCTGCAGCAGTCGTGCCACCTGCGCGCGCCGCTCGGCCGCGCGCAGACCGAGGTGCGTCGCAATCACGCGCAACCGGTGCCCGTGGCAGTAGATGTCGGCATCGAGCGCACCGCGCGGCTCGCGGCTGCCGAACGAAATGTCGATGCGCCGCGTGTCCAGCACCGGATAGCGGGACAGGATCGCATTGCCGAAGCGACGGCCGCCGACGCTGAAAGTGAAACCATCGACGCCGACGGTATGCGTCGCCTGCGCCAGGCCGTGCAGCAGGTTCGGCCAGCGTGCGCCGCCCAGCGGCACTTCCTGCAGCGCGACGATGTCCGCGCCGATCTCATGCAGCACCTTGCCGATGCGCTCAGGCGCGAAACGCCGGTCCATGCCCACGCCCGCATGAATGTTCCAGGTCGCGACCGTCAGCGGCCAGGGCGGCTCGGCAGCGCGGTTCATCATCCGTCACGCTGCCGCTGGAACAGGCGCCGCAGCGCGATGGCGAACGCGGCCAGCAACAACACGATGATCAGCAGAACGCCCATCGTCTGGTGGCTGGGCCGGCGCCATGCCTGGATCAGGTTGTGCGCGAAAGCGGTCGTCAGCAGTATCCCGGGCGTGGCGCCAAACAATGTGCCGAGCAGGTAATCGCGCAGCCGGATGTGCGACGCGCCGCACGCGATGTTGACGACGCCGAACGGCGCCAGCGGCAGCAGGCGGATCAGGATCATGGCCAGCATGCCGCGCCGCGCGACGCGCCGCGACAGGCGGTTCAGCCGCGTGCCGAGCAGGCGCCGTGCGGCCTTGCGGCCAAGGGCCGCGCCCAGCCCATAGCCGGCTGCCGCCGCGCACACGGTGCCGGCGAGCGCATACGGTGCACCGGGCAGCACGCCGAACACGATGCCGGTTGCCGCGATCAGCAGGGTCACCGGCACCATCAGCAGGCAGCCGATCACATAGGCCGCCAGCACCAGCAGCGGCGTGAACGGCATTTGCTTCAGCTGCTGCGCAAAGGCGACCAGCGCGGCCGGATTCAGGTAGTCACGCAGCGGCGTGGTGCGCCAGGCCAGCGCCAGTGCGCTCAGCGCCAGCGCCAGCAGCACCAGCCCGGCCAGCCGCCACGGCAACGCGGCGCGGGATTCGCGCGGCAACGCACCCGCAACCAGCTTGTCAGGGGCAATCGGCCGCTCCGGATCGAACAGCGCCTGCTCCGGAATCAGCGCGTCCAGCTCCGGCGCCAGCAACGGCTCGAATTCGCGCAGGCGGCGCGACGGCGTTGCCAGCGCGTCGATCGTGCCGCCCAGGCTGCACCGTTGAAGCAGGGCCTGCTGCACGCGCACGGGGTTCGTGCCGAGGTGCTCGGCAAGAAGCCGCGCTCGCATCAGTCCAATCGCCGCGGCAATCCGTCCGGCCTCGGGCCCAGAGGCTTCAATGCTCAGGTTGCACTCGGTATCGCAGGCCATCGACCGGTTCGACAGGTTGGCTGAGCCGATCGAGCACAACCGTTCGTCCATGAAAAACACCTTGCTGTGCATGTTCAGGCTCGTGCCGCCTCCCGCCGACAGTGCCGGGCACAACAGGCGGAAACGATGATGACCGTCGGCCTTGCGCAGCCGCGCGCGCAGGCGAGCGCGCAGTACGCCCATCGTCGACTCTTCCAGCCAGCCGCTGTGCCGTTCCGACGTGACCACCACCACCTCGGGGCCGGCCGGCTCCGCGAGGCGCGCGGCCAGCGCGCCGGCGACCAGGCCGGAGGTGAAATACTGGTTCTCGAACAGCAAGGCGTCAGTGGCCGTCGCAATTGCGTCCAGATGCAATTGCAGCACTTCACGAACGGCGGGCTGGCCGTTGGATTCGGGCACAGTGCGAGAAATGCCGACATTCACATCGGCCACATCGGCCGCAAGCCACGGCGGCCAGCAATCGCCGCTGCCGCGCGGAGCGCCTGCGGAGCGCCCGGTGGCGCGCCGCCAGCGGTCGCGGCAAAGCTCACCGAGGGCGCGTGCTGCGTCGCCGTCGACGGCAGCCTGCACATCATGGAAAGGACCGTAGGGCTTGCCGTCACGCGCAATCCGCAGCGGATGGGAGGACCGGTGTTCACTGGTGTCCCAGCGCGCGCCGGTCAGGTCGAGGCCGCCGGCGAAGGCGATCGCATCGTCGACCACAAGGATTTTCTGGTGATGCGATGCACCGAGCGGGTGGCGCGCATCCATGCAGAAATGCAACCGGCGATGCCCGGCCCAGCCGCGCCGCACGGCCGGCAGCCATTCGCGCTCCATTGCGTAGAGCAGCACGAAGTCCCAGTTCAGCAGCCAGACTTCCAGGTCGCGCCGCTCGCGCAGCAAAGCGTGCAGGAAGTCTGCCAGGGTTTCCGGATAGCCGTCATGCGCGCCGGGCGGCACCAGGCGCATGCGGCTGTCGATGTCCCAGGAGAGAATGAAAATGCTGTGCCGCGCAGCACGCATCGCATCCCGCGCTGCGCGAAAATAGGCGTCGGCGTCGACCAGCATTGCAAAGCGGTGCGCATGCGCAATGCGCCAGCAGTTGCGGCCCGCCTGCAGGACAACGGGTGAATCCACCCGTTGAGCTTAATGAAAGAAGCGTCCCTCCTGCTTGCGCTTTTGCAGCAGCTGGTCGAATTTTTCCGGCCCCACCGCCTCGCTGAACAGGAAGCCCTGCACATAGCCGCAAGGCGTGTCCTGCAGGAAGCGCAGCTGCTCGAAGGTCTCGACGCCTTCGGCGACGACGCGAATCTGCAAGTCGCCGGCGAGCTTGATCACGGCCGACACGATCGCGCCGTCCTCGCGATCATTCGGCAGGTTGCGGATCAGCGCGGGATCCAGCTTCAGTACGTCGACCGGGAAGCGTTTCAGGTAGGACAGCGTCGATACGCCGGTGCCGAAATCATCGACGCTGATCATCACGCCGAGCGCCTTCAGCGCATCCATCACTTCGCTGTCGGAATTGCTCGCGGTCACCAGCGCCGCCTCCGTCACCTCCAGCTCCAGCTGTTGCGGCGGCACCCGGTGCCGCGACAGCGCGTCCTGCAGCATGTCGACGAATCCCGGCATCAGCAAATGCGAAGGCGGCACATTGACCGCCATGCGGAAGTCGTCAAGGCCGGCATCAATCCACTTTGCCAGCTGGCTGCAGGCCGCATCGAACACCCATTCGTCCAGCGCAGCGATCAGCCCGCATTCCTCGGCGAGGTCGACAAGCTCCCGTACCGGTATCCGCTGCAACATCGGATCACGCGGGCGCAGCAGCGCCTCGGCGCCGACCATGTCCATCGTGCGCAGGTCGATTTGCGGCTGGTACAACAACCCGAAATCCCCGGTCGAGATGGCTGCGCGCAGCCGACCCTCCAGATGCTGGCGTTCCTGCGCCTCGCTCAGCATGCCCGGCGAGAAGACGCGGAATCGATTACGTCCGCCTGCCTTCGCCCGGTACATCGCGAGGTCGGCCTTCTGCAACAGGTCGCCGACCTCGTTGCCGTCGTTCGGGTAAAACACGATGCCGATGCTGGCGCCGCTGTTGATCGTATGGCCCTCGATCTCGCACGGCTTTCCCAACTCGCGCAGAATGTTCTCCGCGATCAGTTCGACCGCCTCATTCGACTTGATCCGCGTCAGGATCACGACAAACTCGTCGCCGCCGAGGCGCGCGACCGTATCGGTCTCGCGCACGCAGCGCAACAGGCGCTGCGCCACCATCTTCAGCAGCAGGTCGCCGGCGTGATGCCCGAGCGTGTCGTTGATGACCTTGAAGCGGTCGAGGTCCAGCAGGATCAGCGCGCAGCCGGTGTTGTCGCGATCCGCGTTCAGCAGTGATTCATGCAGCTTCTCGAGGAAGCGCGCGCGATTCGCAAGCCCGGTGAGCGGATCATGGTTGGCGAGGAAATACACATTCTGTTCGGCGATCCGGCGCTCCGTATTGTCGCGCATGATCTCGACGAAGCCCTTGACCTTGCCTGTGGCGTCATGCAACGCGCCGAGCACGCCGGTACACCAGAAGCGCTGTCCGTCCTTGCGCACGCGCCAGCTGTCTTCCTCGGAACGACCATCCGCCATTGCCTGACGCAGCTTGCGCATCGGTTCGCCGCGCGCCTGATCCTCTGCCGTAAAAAAGGTCGCGAAGCTGTGCCCGAAGATTTCGTCCTTGCGGAAACCGAGGATGCGTTCTGCGCCCGGATTCCAGCTGACGACCTGCCCGTCACGATCAAGCATGAAGATCGCATAGTCGGTCGTGCCTTCGACCAGCAGGCGGAAATGCTCCTCGGCGCGCTGCAATTCCTGCAGCGCGCGGTGGCTGTCGGTGACGTCACGGAAGACGTCGACCGCGCCAATGATTTCCCCGGCGCCATCGCGCAATGGGGCCGATGAATGGTTCAGCGTGACCGACAGTCCGCGATTGCGATCATACAAAGACAGTTCATAATCCGACACGCTTTCGCCGCCCAGAGCGCGCGCCAGCGGATGCTGATGCCAGACACGCACGCTCGAGCGCGCATTCTGCTCGCGCGTATGCGCCTCCCTCACCTGTGCGAGCCGGGTCAGCGGTTCGTTCAGTTTCAGCATGCGTTCTGCCGAGGGATTGACCAGCAACATCTCTCCCTGCACGTCGCAAACAATGACGCCTTCGGTCATGCTGTCGAGGATGCATTGCAGGATGTTCGTCTGCCGCTGCAGCGCCTCCTGCGTCATCACTTGTTCGGTGGTGTCGGTTGCCGTGCCGATCAGCTGCGTCACCTGGCCGGCGCCGTCACGCCGGAATGCGGCCGCGCGCACACGCATCCAGCGCCAGCTGCCGTCAGCATGCCGCACCCGTTTCTGGGTCTGGTAAACCTCGTCGCCCCTGGCCTGCAACGCCGACGAAACCCATTCGCAAAACTGCTCATGGTCGTCGGGATGAATGAAATTTTCCCGCTCGCGCAACCGCCAGCTCTTGAATTCCTCGACGGTCCAGCCGAGCACTTCGGCGATTCGCTCATTGCAATAGACGAGGCGGTCGCCCGGACCGTCCATGATGAAAATCACATCCGGACTGGTCGCTGCAATCCGCTCAAACTCGTCGTCCGCCCGACCCGCGCTGCTGATCAGGTGAAGCTGGGCGTCGCCGCCCTTGCCTTGCATGGCCAAGATGTGCACCCTCTTGAAAACCTGTCGGACCCGCCTGCAGCAGTTCACTCGCCCACGGCTGCGCAACCTGCGGCATGCCCCCATCCCGTCATGAAGAGCGTAACGAATCGATTCCCTTTTGGCATCACGAAAAATGCTGTTTTTATTGCAATCAGGTTGATTAGGATCAATTATTCAAATCATTCACCTTTCTTGGGAAAATTTCCCTTCTTTTGGGAAATGATCTTTCTCTTCAATAGCTTGCGCGATGGAGTGATAAATCACCTTCGGATTAAGATGGCGTCATGAACGACAGAAGAAGCGAATCAATGAAATACCCCGTGACCGACAGCGTGGTCGCCCCGGAAGGCGGCCTTGAAGTACTCTCCCGGCAAGAGATTGCCAAGCTGCTGGACCGCAGCCAGACCGGTCTGCACGATGTGTTTCGCAGCTGCGCACTGGCCGTGCTGTCATCCGGCGATTACATGGATGATGGCAAGGCGCTGATCGAGGCCTATCCGGACTTCGACGTTCGCGTGGTGCACCGCGAGCGCGGCATCAAGCTGGAGCTGGTGAACGCACCCGCCGTCGCCTTTGTCGACGGCGAAATGATCCTCGGCATTCGCGAGCACCTGTTCGCGGTGCTGCGCGACATCGTGTTCACCAGCGCCGAACTGGCCACGCGTGAACAGCTCGGCTTGCACGACTCGGTCGCGACCACCGACCTGGTGTTTCACATCATGCGCAATGCGGGTGTGCTGCAACGGACGCTGGCGCCGAACCTGGTGGTGTGCTGGGGAGGCCATTCGATCTCGCGCAGCGAATACGAATACACGAAGCGCGTCGGCTACCAGATGGGCTTGCGCGAGCTGGACATCTGCACCGGCTGCGGCCCCGGCGCAATGAAAGGGCCAATGAAGGGCGCGGCGATCGGGCATTCAAAACAGCGCATCTCGACCGGGCGCTACCTCGGCTTCTCCGAACCCGGCATCATCGCGGCCGAGGCGCCGAATCCCATCGTGAACAACCTGGTGATCCTGCCGGACATCGAGAAGCGCCTCGAGGCTTTCGTTCGCACCGGCCATGCGATCGTGGTCTTCCCGGGCGGCGTGGGCACCGCCGAAGAGATCCTGTACCTGCTCGGTATCCTGCTGCACCCGGACAATCGCGAACTGCCGTTCCCGGTGATCTTCACCGGGCCGGAAGAGTCGGCCGCCTATTTCGCACAGATTGACGAATTCATCGGCGCCACGCTGGGGCCGGAAGCGCAGGCGCTGTACCAGGTGGTGATCGATGATCCTGCACAGGTCGCCCGGATCACGCGCGAAGGCATACAGCGGGTGCGCAGCTACCGCAAGCTGCACAGCGACGCTTACTACTTCAACTGGCGGCTGAAGATCGAGCAGGATTTCCAGCAGCCCTTCGTACCGACGCACGCGGCAATGCGCTCGCTTGACCTGCATCGCAACCAGCCCGCACACCGGCTGGCAGCGAACCTGCGGCGCGCATTCTCCGGCGTCGTGGCCGGCAACGTGAAGCTGCAGGGAATACGGGAAATCGAACGGCACGGCCTGTTCGAGCTGCACGGCGAACCCGACCTGATGGAACGCATGGACGCCTTGCTGGGCGCGTTCGTCGAGCAGGGACGGATGAAACTTCCCGGCACGCGCTACGAACCCTGCTATCGCATCGTCCGCTGACGCGGACTGGCTAGCGCAGCAGTTCGAGCTGCTCGGGCGTCAGGTGGCACCAGCCGCCCGGCGCCAGCTGCAGAGACTCCAGCGTCAGCTGCCCTATCGAAATGCGTTGCAGCTCAGTGCAATGATTGCCGGCCGCGGCCAGCATGCGCTTGACCTGGTGGTATTTGCCCTGCTCCAGCACGATCTCGAGCTGCCGCTCGCCGACCTGCACGCATTCGCTGGCTGCCAGCGGCGCCGGTTCATCGTGCAGTTGCACGCCGGCTCGCAGCGCATCCAGCAGCGCGGGCGCGACCGGATCGGCGGTGGTCGCCAGATAGCGCTTCGGCACATGCCGCTTCGGCGAAGACATCGAATGATTGAAGCTGCCGTCATCGGTCAGCAGCAGCAAGCCGGTGGTGTCGTGGTCGAGACGGCCGATCGCCTGCACGTCGCGCCAGTTGAATTCCTCGGGCAGCAGCGTCATCACGCCCGGATGATGGCTGGGCTTGCGCGAGCACTCGATGCCGGTCGGCTTGTTGAGCGCAAGGTACAGGTGCTGCCGATAGACCCATTCGTCATCGAACAGGGTGAAGCGCAAGCCCTCGGTCTCGAAACTTGCGCGATAGTCTGTCACGGGCGTGCCGCCCACCTTCACTTCGCCGTCGGCGATCAGTTGCCGGCACCATTTGCGGGTGCCGACACCCTGCGATTGCAGGATGCGGTCCAGGGAGAGTTTTGCCATGGGCGGCACTGTAACAGAACCCGTGCCGCCGCCGGTCGCCGACGCTAGCGCGCCGGCTGGGTAGGCTCGCGGAAGCGCTCGTCGCCAGGCTGCGGATGCTGTTCGGTTCCGGTCATCTCGCCGGCCTCAGGTCCGCTTTTCGCGCCGCCGCCCTCCGAGCTTCCGCTGGCGCCCGGTACATTTCCCTGGCTGCCCGAAGTGGCATCCGATGGTGCGCCGCCGCCCTGCGAACTGCCCGCCGGAGCGGCATTGCCGCCACCCATGCCGGCGCCGCCGGTGCTTTCGCCGCCGGCGCTGCCGCCCGGACTTGCGCCGGCGCCACCGCCCTTCATCCCGCCGCTGCTTTCATCGCTCTTGCTGCCGGCAGACGGCCCGGACATGTCCTCCGTGCCCGTCGGTCCCTTCATGCCGCCGCCCTGCGTCTCAGGCGCTTCATAGCTGCGCTCGCCGGCCGTGCCCCTGGCGCCGCCGGACTCGCCGGCACCCATGCTTCCCGCGCCGCTGCTGTCCGGCGCCGTGGTCGACCGTCCTCCGGATTGCCCGGACGTGCCGCCCGTATGACCGAGTTCACGCGCCTTCTGCTCCACTTCGGCGGCCCGCGCCGGATCAGTACTCTCCCTCAGGCCGCCGGTCGACGAGGTCTGGGCCTGCGTCCACCCGGCAAACAGCAGCAGGGACAGGAACAACGGTGTGACAACGCGCTTCATCTGAACCTCCAGTCTTGATCTGCATCAGTCATCGCGTGCGCATGCGCCCGCACGATGCCGACCGTCATCCGCGATGGCGCGGCCGGCGTGCGAATCAGACTGGACAAGCCCGTTGTAGTTTCATCAAGGCGGAAAGCGCGCGCAGCACCGGCGCACGCCGGACAGAGCCGGCGCGCCAGCTGCGGTCGCACTCAGTCAGCGGGATGCGGGTCGGAAGCCGGCGATGGCG
>CAYZXP010000034.1:12178-22029 GCA_964482415.1 uncultured Bifidobacterium sp.
CTTTCCACAGGCACGACCATGTCGTCCGCCGGTACGGGCGACGGTGCAGGCGACGCCGCCTTCCCCAAAGCCGCCACACGCTCGTCGATCAGGCGCGCGAGTTCCTCGTGCCCCTGGGCGCGGGCGAAGTCGGCGGCGCCCAGGCCACGCTCGTTCTTCTGCATCACGTCAGCGCCCTCGTCGATCAGCAGCAGCACGGCAGAGCGCTGCCCGCCGCGTGCAGCCATCATCAGCGGCGTGGTCCCGTTCGGCGATTCGGCGTCGATGAATGCGGATTCTTCCAGCAGCCGACGAATGATCGGCAAGTTGCCGGACGCGGCCGCGTAATGCAGCGCAGTCCAGCCGGGCCGGTTGATCTGCGCGCCCTTGTCGATCAGCGCGAGTGCAGTGTCGGTGTCGGACATCCACGCCGCAATCATCAGCGCGGTATCGCCGTTGCGCGACAGCCGCTCGATATCCAGGCGGTCAAGCGCCAGCAGCACGCCAATCACCTTTGCCGACCGGTGCCGGATCGCGAGGATCAGGCCGCTGTCGAACAGTTCGGGCTCGATCGAGTTCGGATCGAAGCCGCGCGCGAGCAAGGATTCGATGCGGCGTGCGTCATCGAGCCGGATCGCGCTGAACCAGTCGTCGTAGGAGCTGGTTTTCGGCCGCAGCGGGCGCAGCATGCGCTCGAGCTCGGGCACAACGGCCGCTGCCATCAGCCGGCGGCGACCGGGATTCAGTACGCTGTCTTCCATCGTTCAGTGGGGCACGCCGAACAGCGTGCGGAAGTTGCGGGTGGTTGCCTCGGCCAGCTCGGCCAGCGGCACACCCTTGAGGTCGGCCAGGAATTCGGCCACATGACGCACGAAGCCCGGCTCATTGGTTTTGCCGCGCATCGGCACCGGCGCGAGATACGGCGCATCCGTCTCGATCAGCATGCGCTCCAGCGGCACGGCGCGCGCGACCGCCTGCAATTCCTTCGCACTCTTGAACGTGACGATGCCGGAGAACGAGATGTAGAAGCCCATCGCCATCGCCGCTTGCGCCACCTCGAGCGACTCGGTGAAGCAATGCATCACGCCCGCCACGCCGCCCTCGGCGGTACCGGCCTTTTCCTCGCGCAGGATGCGCAGCGTGTCTTCCGAAGCCGAGCGGGTATGGATGATCAGCGGCTTGCCGCTGGCGCGCGACGCACGGATATGCGTGCGGAAACGTTCGCGCTGCCACTCGAGGTCGCCGCTCAGGCGGTAGTAATCGAGGCCGGTCTCGCCGATGGCGACGATGCGCGGATGCGCGGCCAGCCTGACCAGCGTGTCGACGTCCGGTTCCTCGGTGTCCTCGTAATCGGGATGCACGCCGACCGACGCATAGATGTTCGGATGGGCCTCCGCAAGCGCCAGCACGCGCGGAAATTCAGGCATCGTGACGGCCACGCACAATGCGTGCGAAACCTGGTTTTCCTGCATCTTCTGCAGGATGCCGGGCAGGCGGTCGGACAGCTCGGGAAAGTCGATATGGCAATGCGAGTCGATGAACATGGAATGCAGGGAAGATCGAATCGCGCCATTTTACGCCGGCTCGGCCGACGACAGCCTCACCGTATCCGCAAGCGCGTCAGACCGTATGCGTCGGCCGCCCGGTGCCGAGCGCCGTACCGAGCAAGGCCTCGATGCGCTGGCGCACCCGCAGGCCGCTGCCGTCGGGCGGAAACTGCACGCCGACACCCGGGGTATGCCCGTGGGTCGCGCCCTCGGGCGTGATCCAGACCACCTTGCCGGCGACCGGATAACGGGTGTCATCCTGCATCAGTGTCAGCAGCAGGAAGACCTCGTCGCCGAGCTGGCAGCTGCGTGCGCCCGGCACGAACAGGCCTCCGTTCTGGACGAAGGGCATGTAGGCGGCGTAAAGACCTGCGCGGTCGCGAAAGGACAGCGACATTACCGACGGTCTCGACAACTGCGCATCCTGGGGAAAGGTCGATTCCGTCATGTCCGTTGTCCGCTATCCGAAGAGTTTTGTGTAATCGACCAGCATATGCTCGATGAACAGGCGCGCGGACAGCGGATGATCCGCGACGGCACGCCGTGCGCCCGCATCGCGCAGCGCCTGCTGCAAACGTTCCGCCGGCACGCGTGCGGCCAGCGCAGCGAGCGCCTGCTGCTGATGCGGGAAGTAGCGTACCCGCCCGCCGAGCTTCAGCGACAGCAGGTCATACAGCCAGCGCTGCAACCATGCGACGAGCTGCGCCAGCGGCGCCTTCTGTAGCCGCTCCGCGACGACCAGCGCTGCGCCGGCCTCGGGCTTCGCCAGCAGCGCAAGCAATTCATCGCGCTCGGCGCCATCGCCGCCTTGCGCCGCCTGCAGTGCCGCCAGCGGCGCGCCGCCATGTTCTGCCAGCCAGCGTCCCGGCTGGCCGACGCCTTGCGCCTCCAGCCACGCCAGCGCCGCCGCCGGCTCGGGCGAGGACAGCGGAAACTTGCGGCAGCGCGACAGGATGGTCGGCAGCAAGCGATCGATGCGGTCGGTCACCAGCAGGAATACCGTCTCGGGCGGCGGCTCTTCCAGCGTCTTCAGCAGCGCATTCGCGGACGCGGCATTCAGCGCCTCGGCCGGATACAGCAGCACCACGCGCAATCCCGAGCGGTGGGTCGACACGTTCATGAACGCTGCCAGCGACCTCACCTGTTCGATGCGGATATCCTTCGATGCGGTCTTGCCGCCCTTCTTTGCCCCGCCTTCTTCGGCGTCGGCATCGTCGCCCGCGTCGGTCTCAAGCGCGTCCGGACGGACGCGCCGGTAGTCAGGATGCCCGTACTGCGCGAACCAGCCGCAGGATTCGCAGGCACCACACGCATGGCCGTCGTCCAGCGGGCGCTCGCAGAGCAGCGACGCGGCGAAACGCTCGGCGAACGCGACCTTGCCGATGCCTTCGGCGCCATGGAACAGGATCGCATGCGGCAGGCGCGCACGCATGCGCTGCAGGCGCTGCCAGTCGTCCTGCTGCCATGGATAGATGCCGCTATCGTTCATGCCCGCCCCGGATCACAGCGTCGCCACCAGCGCGGCCAGCTCATCGCCCACCTCATCCAGCGGGCGGGTCGAGTCGATCACGCGGATGCGCTGCGGGAAGCGTGCGGCGCGCTGCAGGTAGGCGTCGCGCACGCGCGTGAAGAAGGCATCCTGCTCACGCTCGAACTTGTCCGGCTCGCGGGTCCGGTTCAGCCGCTCGCGCGCAACGGCCAGCGGCACATCGAACAACAGCGTCAGGTCCGGCTGCAGGTCCGCATGCACCCATTGCTCGAGCGCTTCGAGCCGGGCAATCGGCAGCTGGCGGCCGCCGCCCTGGTAGGCGAAGGTGGCATCGGTGAATCGGTCAGAAATGACCCAGTCGCCGCGCTCCAGCGCCGGCCGGATCACCTGTGCAATGTGTTCGCGCCGCGATGCGAACATCAGCAAGGCCTCAGTATCGAGGTGCATCGATTCATGCAGCAGCAGCTCGCGCAGCTTCTCCCCGAGCGGCGTGCCGCCCGGTTCGCGCGTGGTGACCACCTGCATTCCGCGTGCGCGCAGCGCATCCGCGAAGGCGGCAATATGGGTCGACTTGCCTGCGCCGTCGACGCCCTCGAAGGTAATGAATTTGCCTCTGGCCATGGGATTTGCGGAATTACATCCCGCGCTGGTATTTGTTGACGGCGCGGTTATGGTCGTCGAGGTTGGCGGAAAATTCGCTGCGGCCGTCGCCGCGCGCAACGAAATACAGGTCGCTGCCGGGCGCAGGATGCAACGCGGCTTCGAGCGAACGCCGCCCGGGCAGCGAGATCGGCGTCGGCGGCAGGCCGCGCCGCGTGTAGGTATTGTAGGGCGTGTCGGCCAGCAGGTCCTGCCGGCGCAGGTTGCCGTCGAACGCGGCACCCAAGCCGTAAATCACCGTCGGGTCAGTCTGCAGCGGCATCCCCAGCTTCAGGCGGTTTACGAACACCGACGCAACGCGGGTGCGATCTGCCTCATGGCCGGTTTCCTTTTCGACGATCGACGCCATGACCAGCGCATCGTAAGGCGTCTCATACGGCAGGTCGGCCGCGCGTCGGCTCCATGCTTCGTTCAGCATCTTCAGCATACGCTGGTGCGCCTGCTGCAGCAGCACGAGGTCGCTGGTGCCGCGCTCGTACACATACGTGTCCGGATAAAACAGTCCCTCGGGATGCGTATAGCCCGGCGCCACCTTCTGCAACAGGATCGCCGGCTCCATCGCGGCGCTGTCCTGTCGCAGGTGAGCCTGACGCGCCATTTCCTCACGCATCTGCGCGAAGTTCCAACCTTCAATGATGGTCAGCGACTCCTTGATCGTGTCGCCGCGCGCGAGCGCATCGAGCAGCGCGATCGGCGTCATCCTGGCGTCGATACGATAACTGCCGGGCTTGACGTGCGGCGTACCGAGCCCCCGCGCCAGCGCTTCCATCAGCAGCGGCGAGGCCGGCAAACCGCCGTCATGCAACTGCCTGAGCGCACCGCGCAGGCTGCTTCCGGCAGCCACACTGACTTCAAGCGGCTGCTCTCCGGCCGCGATGATCGGTTGGCGCGTCCAGTACGCAAAGCAAACGACGACGGCCACGACAAATGCTGCCAGCACGGCCAGCAGCGACAAAGTTTTCCGGATGACTGCCATTCCCTGATTCCCGAGCGGGTCAACGCGATTTTCCACGCGCCTCTATAATTTGCCCGTAATGATAGACGCGAAATCACTTTCCCCCCGAATTCATGTCCGAAACCGTTTTATCCTGGCCTGATTTCCTCGCCGGCCAAGGCGCCTCCCCCGTATCTGGCGGATCGCCCGATACGCTCGCCTTTTCCTTGCCCGATGACACGCAGCCGGGCTTCCTCTGCCCGCTGACGCATCTCGGCGTGATCAGCGCCACTGGTGACGACGCGGAAAATTTCCTGCACAACCAGCTGACCAACGATGTGCTTGGCCTCGGCAACGACCGTGCGCACCTCGCTGGCTATTGCTCGCCGAAGGGCCGCCTGCTGGCCACGATGCTGCTCTGGAAAGACGGCGGCGACATCCTGCTGGCGTTGCCGCGTGAACTGTTGCCGGCGACGATGAAACGTCTGCAGATGTTCGTGCTGCGCGCGAAGGTCCGGCTGGAGGACGCCAGCGAACGGCTGCCGCTGTTTGGCGTTGCCGCTGCGGCCGGCACGCAAGCCGCGTTCCCGCCGGCCGCCTGGCAACGCCGCCCGGCGGAGGGCGGTACGCTGGTGCGTGTGCCGGATGCAGCCGGGCTGCAGCGCGCGCTGTGGGCCGGGCCGCTGCACGCCGCAGCGACGGCATGGACGCACTACGCCGGCGCCTTGCCGGCCGCGCCAGCATCGTTGTGGCGCTGGACCGAGATACTGGCCGGCGTGCCGCAGGTGGTCGAAGCTACCCGCGAGCAGTTCGTGCCGCAAATGATCAACTTTGAACTGGTCGGCGGCGTGAATTTCCGCAAGGGCTGCTATCCGGGACAGGAAATCGTTGCCCGCAGCCAGTACCTCGGCAAGCTGAAGCGGCGCGCGCTGCTTGCCTTTGACGACAGCGGGAATGCGGTTGCCGGCGCCGAAGTCTTTGCCGACGCCGACCCCGGACAACCGTGCGGCATGATCGTCAACGCCGAGCGCGGCGCCGACGGAAGGAAGGCCTGCCTCGTCGAGCTGAAGATGGACGCTGCCGGCACGCCGGTACACATCGGCTCGGCCGATGGCCCGCTGCTGTCGTTCGGCGAACTTCCCTATCCGCTGTCGGCGACTGAATGACCGACCTTTTCGTGTACTACCGCGTGCGCAGCGACGCCGCAATGCAGCTGCAGCCGCGCGTGGCCAGCATGCAGGACGGTCTTGCACGCCGCTTCGGCGTTCGCACTTCACTGAAGCGCCGGCCGGAAGAGACAGACGGTCTGCAGACCTGGATGGAAATCTATGCGGCCGTGCCGGACGATTTCCTGCCGGCGTTGCAGCAGGCTGCCGACAACGCCGCCTTGCCGATCGACGGCGAGCGGCACATTGAAATTTTCGTGGACCTGCCGGCATGTGCCTGATCGTTTTCGCATGGAAGCTGGTTCCCGGCTGCCCGCTGCTGCTCGCAGCCAATCGCGATGAATTTTTCGCCCGGCCGACACAGGCTGCCGGCTGGTGGGAAGACCATCCGGACATCTACGCCGGACGCGACCTGAAGGCCGGCGGCACCTGGCTGGGCGTCAATCGCCGCGGCCGCTTCGCCGCGCTGACCAACATCCGCAACGGCCGCGCTGCCAGGCTCGACAAGCGCTCCCGCGGCGAGCTGGTTGCGGACTACCTGCGCGATGATGCCGACCCGCTCGACTACCTTGGACGCGTGCGCGCAATCGCAGCGGAATACAACGGCTTCAACCTCGTCTTCGGAGACGCGCAGGCGATGTACTGGGTCTCCAACGACGGCGAACCGGCATATGGACAACTCGAACCGGGCATCTACGGACTGTCGAACGGCTCGCTCGACACGCCGTGGCCGAAGGTCCTGCGTGCCAAGGCGCAGTTCGCCAGTCTGATCTGCCAGGGTGCGCCGGACGACGCGTATTTCGAGATGCTGGCCGATACGACGCGTGCGTCGGACCATCGGCTGCCCGACACCGGCGTCAGCCTCGAATGGGAGCGCCTGCTGTCGCCGATCTGCATCGAGTCGGAAGATTACGGCACGCGAGCGTCGACACTGCTGCGTGTGCATGAAGGCGGTGTCGCGCACCTGCGCGAACGCAGCCTGCGGTGAGCGCAGCTGGCGCGCGCTAGCGCGTCAATGCCAGACACTGATTTTTCAGGTCCTGCGACCGGATGCCATAGCAGTACGAGCGCTCGCCCTTCACACTGGCCAGGCAGAAGTTGCGGCCATCCTGCTCCCTCACCGCATAACAATACGACGTGTCGCCGCGCTCGCGCGCGAGGCAGGCATGCTTTGCGTCCTGCTCATGGATCGCATAGCAGCCAGACGACTGTCGCTGCGTGAGCGCGAGGCACTGGTTCTTCAGGTCGCTCTCGCGAATCGCGTAACAATGGCTGCGCTCGGACTTGACTGTCGCGAGACAGAAATTACGCTGGTCCATGTCCTGAATGGCGTAACAGTTCGAGGTTTCACCGCGACCTTGCGCAAGGCAGAAATTGCGCCGGTCCGTGTTCCGGATCGAATAGCATTCCGAGGTCCCCGCCTGCGCCGCCGGAGCAGCTGGCAGCAGCGACAGGAGCAGCGCAGCGAGCGCCGGCAGGCGGGCCGAGCACAGGCGCCAAAGCCTGCGTCGTGCATCGACCTCGGTCGGATGGAAAATCGTCATCATCTGTCCCTGCGATGGCTGCAGGCAGCGACGGCGCGCCGAGCCGGCCTCAGGCCTGCCGCGTCATCAACCGGTGCGAAATGCCGGCCTCCATGAATTCTTCGCCCTCGACGGCGAAGCCATGCTTGCGATAAAAATCGACCGCATGCGTCTGCGCGTGCAGCACCAGCTGCCCATAGCCCTGTCGCCGCGCCTCGTCGAGGAGCGCCTGCAGCACCTGCCCGCCGATTCCCTGTCCGCGCGCCGACTTGCGCACGGCCATCCGCCCGATGTGGCCGTCGGGCAGCAGGCGGCCCGTCGCGATCGGCTGCCCATCCGCATCGTAGGCGACCGCATGGATGCTGACCTCGTCGCCTTCGTCCCATTCGATCTCGATCGGCACGCCCTGCTCGACCACGAACACTTCAATGCGCAATTCCTGCGCATGTTCGCGCAGGCTGTCCCAGTCGCCGATGGCGATATGCAGGCTCATTGTCCGACCGGCCGATTCGTCTCGAACGCAAGCAGCCGTTCGCGCCAGAAGAGCGGCACCGGCTCGCTCTTGCGTACCCGACTGTCGGCGTACACATAGGTCATCTCGCCGGACACCAGCAACTCGTCGCCGCGATGGATCTCCAGCACAAAGCGCAACGAACTGCGGCCGATGTCGGCGCAGCGCACGCCGATGTCGAGCAGGTCATCGAAGCGTGCGGGCGCATGATATTCGACCGTCGCCTTGCGGGCGAACATCTCCAGACCGGCATCGGCCTGGGCGATCACGTCCGGCAAGCTGGTCGCGCGCCAGTACTCGGTGAAGGCCACGTCGAAGAAATTCAGGTAGTGGCCGTTGAAGACGATCGCCTGCATGTCCACTTCGGACCAGCGCACGCGCAATGAATGAATGAAAGAAAAATCCTGTCGAGCCATGGGTTTCAGTTATCCAGCGATTCAGCAATCCAGCGGTTCACGCGTTCCGGCTGCTCGTGCACTATCCAGTGGCTGGCGTCGGGAACGCGCGTAATGGTGAGGTCGTCGACGAAGCGGTCGAGCGGATCCAGCAAGGCGGGCAGCATTGCCTTGTCCTGTTCGCCCCACAGCACGCGCACCGGTACCGGCACGCGGAAGGCGGCAGCGTCGAGTGCGAGGCCCGCCGCGCCGGCTTCCGTGGCCGTCGGCGGATGCACGCGTGATGCCCGATAGTAGTTGATGCCGCCGCGAAGGCCACGCGACCAGCAGGCATGATAGCGTGCGCGGGTGTCGGCATCGAACCAGCGGCGATCCTCGCCCATGCCCAGCATCAGGCGCTCAGCCTCACGAAAATCGTCATTCGCCAACGCCTGTTCCGAGCCGGGCGCGCGCAGCCAGTTCATGTACTGGCTCGCGGCCTGCTGCGCCGGATCGTGCGCCAGCCCTTCGGCGAACGGCACGGGATGCGTCGCATTGATGATCAGCAGTCGCTCGACCACAGACGGGCGCTGTATCGCGAACTGCCACGCCAGCGCGCCGCCCCAGTCGTGCGCGACGATCACGCAGCGCTCGTAGCCGAGGCAGCGCATGAATTCTTCGATGTCCTGCAGCAGCAGCTTCGCACGATAGGCTTCGACCTCATGCGGCTGGTCCGACAGGTTGTAGCCGCGCAGGTCCGGTGCGACCGCAAAGTGCGTGTCGCCAAATCGCGCGAGCTGCGCCTGCCACGCGTACCAGAACTCCGGAAAGCCGTGCAGGAACAGCAGCAAGGGCTGGCCTGCGACGCCGGCGCTCGCATAATGCAGCCGGATGCCGTTCGGCAGCGCCGCGAACTGGCCATCGCTGACCGTGGCCATGTTCAGTCGCCCTTCAGTCCTGCGCGCAGCTTGTCGCGCACGTGCGGCGCAGCCTCATACGGATCGCTCGGATTGCGTCCGCTGACGATGTCTTCCATCCGCCGCTGCACGTTGCCGAGCGCCTGCGGATGCGAATAGATGTAGAACTGTCCCGCACGGATCGCATCGAAGGTTCGCTCCGCCACTTCCGCAGCCGTGACCTTGCCGGACGAGACCGCCTTTTCCAGCGTCGCCTGCGATACCTGCTGGCTGCGCGTCGGCGCGGCGCCCTGCACGTCGCCGGGACGTACGCGCTCGGACTGGCTGATGCCGGTCGGGACGAAATACGGGCAGAGCACCGAGGCGCCGATCGGCGCTTCGACCAGCATCAGGTCGTGATACAGGGTTTCGGACAGCGCGACCACCGCATGCTTGGACACGTTGTAGACGCCCATCGTCGGCGGCGCGAGCATGCCGGCCATCGAGGCGGTGTTGACGATGTGCCCTTCATACTCCGGATCCGCCTTCGCGCAGGCCAGCATCAGCGGCGTGAATACGCGCACGCCGTGGATCACGCCCCACAGGTTCACCCCGAGTACCCATTCCCAGTCGGCCTGCGTGCTTTCCCAGACCAGGCCGCCGGCACCGACGCCGGCATTGTTGAACACCAGGTGGATCGCGCCGAAGCGCTGCATCGCAGCCTGCGCGAGCGCCTCGACCTGCTCGCCCTTGCGCACGTCGCAGGTCTGCG
>CAYZXP010000035.1:0-5394 GCA_964482415.1 uncultured Bifidobacterium sp.
AGATGATCAAGAAGAACACCACGATCCCGACCAAGTTCAGCCAGGTGTTCTCGACGGCCGACGACAACCAGCCGGCAGTCACGATCAAGGTGTTCCAGGGCGAGCGCGAAATGGCCGCGGGCAACAAGGGGCTCGGCGAATTCAACCTCGAAGGCATTCCGCCGTCGCCGCGCGGCACGCCGCAGATCGAAGTCACTTTCGACATCGACGCCAACGGCATCCTGCACGTGTCGGCGAAGGACAAGGCGACCGGCAAGGAAAACAAGATCACCATCAAGGCCAACTCCGGCCTGAACGAAGATGAGATCGAGCGCATGGTGCGTGACGCCGAGGCGAATGCCGCCGAGGACAAGCGCCTGAAGGAGCTGGCCGAGTCGCACAACCAGGGCGACGCGCTGGTGCACTCGACCCGCAAGGCGCTCGGCGAGCATGGCGACAAGCTCGAGGCCGGCGAAAAGGAAAAGATCGAAGCGGCGATCAAGGACCTGGAAGAAACCCTGAAGGGCAACGACAAGGAAGCGATCGACGCCAAGGTTGCCGCGCTGTCGACGGCTGCGCAGAAGCTCGGCGAGAAGATGTACGCCGACATGCAGGCGCAGCAGGCGGCGGCCGGCGCGGCGGGGGCAGCCGGTGCCGGTGCGGAGCAGGCCGGTGCGGGCGCCAAGCCGGCGGACGACGATGTGGTCGACGCCGACTTCAAGGAAGTCAAGGACAAGTAACAACACCGCCGCGCATCAGCGCTGCATGGGCATTACCGGGCCGGGGCGGCGTAATTGTCCCGCCCGGTTTTTTTGCTTGGAGGGCCACCCGTTCCAGGCATAGTCAGGACACCTGAAGATGGCAAAACGCGATTTTTACGAAATTCTCGGCGTAGCAAAAAACGCCTCTGAAGAAGAGATCAAGAAGGCGTACCGCAAGCTGGCGATGAAATACCATCCGGACCGCAATCCGGACAGCAAGCAGGCCGAGGAAAAATTCAAAGAGGCCAAGGAAGCCTACGAGATGCTGTCCGACGCGCAGAAGCGCGAGGCGTATGACCGCTTCGGCCATGCAGGCGTCGACCCGAACATGGGCGGTGGCGGCGGCGCCGGCGGTTTCGGCGGCGGTTTCTCGGATGCGTTCGGCGACATCTTCGGCGATATCTTCGGCGGCGGCGGCGGCGGCCGTTCGCGCGGCGGCCCGCAGGTGTATCGCGGCGCCGACCTGCGCTACAACCTCGACATCACGCTCGAGCAGGCCGCGCACGGCTTCGACACCACCATCCGCGTGCCGTCGTGGGACGAGTGCGAGACCTGTCACGGCTCCGGCGCCAAGCCGGGCACGTCGCCGACCACCTGCGGTACCTGCGGCGGTCACGGACAAGTGCGCATGCAGCAGGGCTTCTTCAGCATCCAGCAGACCTGCCCGAAGTGCCACGGCACCGGCAAGGTGATCCCCGATCCGTGCACCACCTGCTCGGGTGCGGGCCGCATCAAGCGCAACAAGACGCTCGAAGTGAAGATCCCCGCCGGCATCGACGACGGCATGCGCATCCGCTCGACCGGCAACGGCGAGCCGGGCATGAACGGCGGCCCGCCCGGCGACCTGTACGTCGAAATCCACATCCAGCAGCACGCGGTGTTCCAGCGCGACGGCGACGACCTGCATTGCGAGATGCCGATCTCGTTTGCGCGCGCTGCGCTCGGCGGCGAGATCGAGGTGCCCACGCTGTCCGGCAAGGTGTCGTTCAGCGTGCCCGAAGGCACGCAGACCGGCAAGACCTTCCGCCTGCGCGGCAAGGGCATCAAGGGCGTGCGCTCCGGCTTCCCCGGCGACCTGTTCTGCCATGTGGTGGTCGAGACGCCAGTCAAGCTCACCGAGAAGCAGAAGGACTTGCTGCGCGAGTTCGACCAGCTGACCGCCGCCGGCGGCGCAAAGCACAGCCCGCAGAGCAAGACCTGGATGGACAAGGTCAAGGAGTTCTTCGAATAAGCTTCCTAGCGTCGATAGGACGCTGCCTAGCGAACAACGCCGGCCTGTGGCCGGCGTTTTTTTTCGGAAGGTTTTGGCCGTTCGGCGCAATTCGCATTCACCCGCATACTCCTAACTTGCGTGGCTTGCATAGGCGCTTGTCAATTTTCATTCAGGCACGAAACCACGGCATCGCGCCGGTAGACTTCGCGATCGTTCGTCGTGTTCAGGATGCCGGAAGATGCCGCGCTGGTCGACGCCCTTACTCGAAGCGCTCACGTTCAGGAAGAACCCGGTCATCTCGCTGATCGAGGCTGTCCGCGCGCATCGCAGGCGGCGCAGCGACAACGAGTTCGAACAGTCGGTCGTTCGCATCATCCTGGGTGCACTGCTGCTGAGCCTGTTCGGCTACCTGACCGGCCAGCATCCGGAGGGATCGCCCGGCACCCACCTGCAGATCGTGATCGTCCTTGCCGGTTTTCTCGTGGCGTCGTTCGCGATTGCCGTCAGCGTGGTGATGCAGCCCGGCGATGTGCGGCTCCGGCGCGTCTGCGCAATCCTGCTCGATGTCGGCACGCTCACCTACCTGCTGCTGATCGGCGCCGAACATTCCGCGCCGCTGTATTTCTTCTACCTGTGGATCATCATCGGCAACGGCTTTCGCTTCGGCCGCTCCTACCTGTTCATTGCGCTCGGCATCACGCTGGCCGGCTTCGGCATCGTGATTGGCGTTGCGCCTTACTGGCACGACGAGCTTGGCCTGTCGATGGGGCTGTGGCTGGGCACCTTGCTGATCTCGATATATTTCAGCGTGCTGGTCGGCCGCTTGTTCCGTGCCATCGATGATGCGAATGGCGCGAATCTCGCAAAGCGGCAGTTCATTTGCGCGGTCAGCCATGAGTTGCGCACACCGCTGAACGCGATGATCGGCATGCTTGACCTGCTCAAGACCACACCGGTCGATGGCGAACAGCAGGAGATGCTGGACTGCATGAACACCACGTCGCAAGTCATGCTCGCGCAGATCGAAGACGTGCTGGATTTTTCCAAGATCGAGGCCGGCAAGATGTCGGTCGAGCATGCCGATTTCGATGTTTACCGTCTTGTGCACGGCATACAGGCGATGTTCCGTTACCGGGTCAATCCGCTGGCGACCGAGTGGCTGATCCAGATCGACACCGGCGTGCCGGAACTGCTGAACGGCGATCCGCATCATTTGCGGCAAATCCTCGTGAACCTGGTCGGCAATGCGGTCAAGTTCACCGAGCAGGGCAGGGTGGCGCTTCGCTTGCGCCGGCTGGCCAGCAGCGATTGCGGCGTGAAAATTCTGTTCTCGGTGTCGGATACCGGGATAGGCATTGCGAAGGCGGTGCAGGGAAAAATCTTCGACAGCTTCACGCAGGCGGACGAATCCGTCGCGCGCCGCTACGGCGGCACGGGCCTCGGAACGACAATCTGCAAACAGCTGGTCGAATTGATGGGCGGGCGTATCGGCTTCAGCAGCGAGCCGGGCAAGGGCAGCGATTTCTGGTTCGAGCTGGAGTTCGGCCAGGCGACCATACAGCCGGCCGCCACGCCTGTGCGTCCCACCGGGACACTCGCGATGCTGGTGGGTGCACACGGCGGCGATGCGCAGCTTGCCGCCGAACTCGCCACCGCATGCCGCGCCGCGCCGGCCAGCGCGGATGACATCGATGACGCCATCGACCTGCTCGGACAAGCGAGCCTCGCGGGCAACCCGGTCTCGCTGGTCTTTGTTCGTGCGCCGCTTGCGCCGGGCGAAGCGATGGCCGCATGGATCGCGCGCACCAGCGCCGGACTGAAGCGCCTCAGGGAGGCGGTGCGCGATGACACGATGGCCGTCGTGCTGCTGCCGCCACCGGCGATGTCCGATGAGCTGGCGATCGAACTGGCCGAGGCGGCCGGCTTCTTCGCTGCGCTGCTGCCTGGGCAAAGGCCGGTCGCGCTGGCGCGGCTGCTGCATGCCGCCGGCTTGTCCGGCGGGGCCGACGTGCCGCGCATTGTCCGGGCCAGTCCCGTTGCGGCGCGCGCGCCACTGGCGGCGTCGGAGATTCGCCCGGTGGCGAGCAGCGACGGGCTCGATGTGATGATCGTTGAAGACAATCCGACCAACCGACGCGTGCTGCAGAAGATACTCGAGCGCGCCGGCCATCGCTGCCTGCTGGCGCGGGACGGCGATGAGGCGCTCGACCTGATCGGCAAGCATGCGGTCGACGTCATCATCCTCGACATGAACATGCCGGGCGTGCACGGCACGGAAGTGGCGCGGCTGTGCCGGCTGATGGGCGGGCGTCCGGCGGCGACGCCGATCATGATGTTCTCCGCCAACGTCACGCCCGAAGCGCGCGACGAATGCCTGCGCGCCGGTGCGAATGCGTTCATGCCCAAGCCGATCCAGGTCGAATATTTCCTCAAGGCGCTGGCCGAACTCGCCGGCAAGCCTCCGGCGCCTGTGGCCGCTGCCGCCTGCGGCGCGGCTTGCGCGGCACCGGCCCGGCCCGAGCTGCCCGGTGCAGCAGAGCCGGTGCTCGATCCGCAGATCCTGACCGGGCTCGAGACGATGAGCAAGGATCCGGCCTTCCTCGATGAGCTGATCGCCGAATTCCTGGCCGAATCGCGCCGGCTGTTGCGCCTGCTCGCACATGGCATCGAGCAGGATGCGGATGACGATATCAAGGAGGCGTTGCACTCATTGCGCGGTTCCGCGCTCAGCATCGGCGCGACATCAATGAAATTGATCTGCAAGCGCTTCGAACGGCTGCTTCCCTACGGGACAAAGGAGCAGAAGAAAAACCTTTGGCAGGAGCTGAATCATGCGTTCATAAAATTAAGCCATGAACTGGCGTCTTACCGGCAGCAGCGCATGCCGGCAGAACAAGCCCCGTCAAGACCAGATTGATTTCAAACACCGTGAGGAATGAACATGTCATTAAGCGGCCAGTTGATAGAGATTACCGATGCCAATCGCCATGCACTCGAGTCGATACCGCAGTTGCGGGACATGTTGAGCGGGCAGTTTTCACGACAGCGCTACATCGATTTCCTGATCCAGCTGTATCCGGTCGTTTCGCATTTTTGCCCGTTGATGGCCGCCGCAGCCGGTCGCTGTGCCGACCGCTATCCTGAACTGCGCCACTACCTGTACGAGCACATCGCCGAAGAGAAGGGGCATGAGCAGATGGTGCTCGATGACCTCGAAAGCATGTGCGTCGACAGTTCGATGCTCCCTGAGCAGCCGCCGCGCCCGCCGGTACAGGCGATGCTGGGTTATAACTATCACGCGCTCACGACCGGTGTTCCGCATTCGGTGCTGGGCCTGATCTATGTGCTGGAGATCGTGTCCTCGCTGTATGGCGGCCGCGTGGCGCAGGCTGTGTCGCGCAGTGTCAACCTGCCGCTGTCACAGGGCTTCTCTTTCCTCGA
>CAYZXP010000035.1:5494-21766 GCA_964482415.1 uncultured Bifidobacterium sp.
CGGATGCTCGCCGGCCGGCAGGGTCTGCTCGTATTTGGCATGCAGTGAACGTTGGGACATCGCAAGGCGCGTCATCATTTGCAGGTCTTTTTCTTCGATGCGCAATGCGGCATCGACCCACAGCATGGCGACATCCCGCAGTTCTTCGAAAGTGATCGGCCACAAATGATTCCGGCATTCGTAAATCGATCGCATGCCATTCAGGTGCCGGCTTTTCTTGCGGATGAGTTCATGGACGGCGCGCTCGCCCTCGCCCGCCGGCACCACGACATCGACGACGCCCATGTCCGCCAGCTCTTCCGCGCGGTAGGTGTTCCCGCTCAACATCATCTCTTCGGTCTTGCGCATGCCGATGCGACGCGACAGGAAGCTGTACGCGCCCATGCCGGGGAACAGGTTGAAGATGATCTCGGGCAGGCCCATCTTGGCGCCGGCTTCGGCGACGATGATGTGGCTCGACAGCGCAAACTCGAAGCCGCCGCCGAGCGCATCGCCCTGCACCAGCGAGATCGTCGTCGTCGAGCAGTCGTAGCCCTTGATGCGCGGGTACATCGCATCGACGCACAGCCTTGCGTACTCCATCAGCGCTTCGCGATTCTTCTCGCGGATCAGGTTGATGAACAGCGCAAGATTGCCGCCGAGGCTGAATACGCCTTTGCGGCGGGAAGCGATCACGCAGTAATTGACCGGCTGCCAGCTATCGTCGTGCAACACCTGCGAGTCGCGTCGCTTCAGTTCATGGAATACATGGTGCAGTTCTTCCACCATGTCCTGGTTGAAGCAGGGCACGCCGATCGGCTTCATGTAGGTCCAGAGCGTGCGCCACGATTTGTCATAGACCAGCTCGACTTGCTGGTACTGGCGCCTCGGCCAGAGCGCGGAGGGCTGATTGGTTTCATCCAGATCCGGATTGTGGTCGATGGACAGCATCGGTTTCTCCTTCGATCAGTAACGGGGCGGATCCTCGCCGGATCCTTGCCCGCGGCATGGGACAATGAACGCTGTGCGGGAAACTGCGATTCCCGCGCCGGTGATGCGAGTCGAATTGCGGGCCACTGGCATGATTTCGTCCGAGGCGGCGACAACTCGCCGGGGACAGGGCAAGCCTGAAAAAATTCCCGTGGGAATTTGATCCTGACGGCCTTCCCGAGCGAAGCTGTTTGCTCTTGCTCAAACCTTGTCGATGGCGATTGCAGTTTATGAGGGCTGGGGACAACGGAAAAAATCATTAGCGAATCAATTGTTCACGCTAATAATTTTTGCGAATCTCCGCTGACGGGTGCTGGCCATGGGCCGCGCCCTTTTTGCCATCGTTGGCTGCGGTAAAATCGCAGCCCATCTTCAGGGATTGATTCAATATGCCGGGAAAGAATTTCGACAGGGCGCTGCGCGAGCTGGTCGCCAACAACCGGGAGTGGGCGGCTTCAATGGTCGCGCAGGATCCTGATTTCTTCAAAAAGCTCGTTGCGCAGCAGTCGCCGGAATTCCTCTGGATCGGCTGCTCGGACAGCCGCGTGCCGGCCAACGAGATCGTCGGGCTGCAGCCGGGTGAACTGTTCGTCCACCGCAATGTCGCCAACGTGGTCGTGCACACCGACCTGAACAGCCTGTCGGTGCTGCAGTTCGCGATCGACCAGCTCGGCGTCAAGCATGTGATCGTGGTCGGGCACTACGGCTGCTCCGGCGTGCGCGCCGCGATGGAGCGCCGCCGCGTCGGCCTGGCCGACAACTGGCTGCGGCACGTGCAGGACGTGCATATCAAGCACACGCAACTGCTGCCGGAAACGATGGACCCGAACCTGCGGCATGACCGCCTGTGCGAACTGAACGTGATCGAGCAGGTGGTGAACGTCTGCCAGACCACGATCGTGCAGGATGCCTGGGAGCGCGGGCAGGACGTGACGGTGCACAGCTGGGTCTACAGCCTGCAGGACGGGCTGGTGCGTGATCTGGGCATGGCCGTCAGCAATGCCGATTCGCTGGTCCCGCAGCTCGAAGCCAGCCTCGCGCGCTACGCTGCCTGAGATCGCGGCAGGACAACGCAAGTGCCCCGGCGCAGCGCCGGGGCGTCGTCGTCAGAACGAGTGTTCCGGGCCGGGGAAGCTGCGGTCCTTGACTGCGCCGACGTAGGCGCCGATCGCGCCGGCCAGGCTGGACTGACCTTGCATGAAGTCCTTCACGAACTTCGGCCGGTGTCCGGGGAACGCGCCGATCATGTCATGCAGCACCAGCACCTGTCCCGAGCAGTCGATGCCGGCGCCGATGCCGATGGTCGGGATCGACAGCTGCTTCGTCACCGCGGCCGCCAGCGGCGCCGGTATCGCTTCCAGCACGACCATCGATGCGCCCGCCTCCTGCATTGCCAGCGCGTCGGCCAGCAGCTGTTCGGCCGCGCTGTCGGTCTTGCCCTGCACCTTGAAACCGCCCAGCTGGTGTACCGATTGCGGCGTCAGCCCGAGGTGCGCGCACACCGGCATGCCCCGCTCGACCAGCAGCTTCACCGTCGGCGCCAGCCAGGCGCCGCCTTCAAGCTTGACCATCTCGGCGCCGGCGCGCATCAGCGTGGCCGCATTCTCCATCGCCTGTTGCGGCGTGTTGTACGAGCCGAACGGCAGGTCGCCGATCAGCAGCGGCCGCTTGCAGCCGCGCGCGACGCAGCCGGTGTGGTAAGCGATGTCGGCGACCGTGACCGGCAGCGTGGTGCCGTGTCCCTGCACCACCATGCCGAGCGAGTCGCCGATCAGGATGGTGTCGACGCCGGCCTGGTCCATCAGCGCCGCGAAGCTCGCGTCGTAACAGGTCAGCATCGTGATCTTGTCGTCGGCCGCGCGCATCTGCGCCAGCGTGGTGACGGTGACTTTCTTGCGTACGGTCGGTGCCTGGGTGGACATGTTCATTCTCCGCGGTTGAAGAATTCGCGCTTGCCGCGCATGCCGGCGATGCGCTGCATCAGCAGCGAGAAATCCTCGCTGCGCTCGATCGGGTTGAGGCGGTCGGCATTGACCATCAGCAGCGGCGAAGCGTCATAGTGGTGGAAGAAGCTGCTGTAGCCGTCGCACAGCCGCTGCAGATAGGTTTCGGAGATGGCCGTCTCGCTTTGCACGCCGCGGCGGCGGATGCGCTCGGACAGCGTCGCCGGCGTCGCCTGCAGGTAGATCACAAGATCGGGCAGCGGCGACTCCTGGCTCAGGTGGCCGTACATCTGCCGGTACAGGTGCAGTTCGTCATCGGCCAGCGTCAGCGCGGCGAAGATCGGATCCTTGTCGAGCAGGAAGTCGGACACGACGGGCGTGCCGAACAGGTCGGCCTGCGCCATGTCTTTCAGCTGGTTCATCCGCTGGAACAGGAAGAACATCTGGGTCGGCAGCGCATAGCGCGTGGAGTCGCGATAGAAGCGCTCGAGGAAAGGGTTGTCCTGCGGTTGCTCGAGCAGCGCCTGCGCACCTGTCTCGGCCGCGATGCGCCGCGCGAGGCTGGTCTTGCCGACGCCGATCGGTCCTTCAACGACGATGTAGCGGTATTTGACCGGATTCATGGGCGACGATGATACGGCATTGCGATGACGGCGCGCTCACAATCGCTGCGAGGCGCCCTTTCATTTTTGCGCGCCGGCGCCCGGTTCGGCCAGCCGGGCGATCGGCTGGTCCTGCACACCGGCCAGGTGCGCCTGCGCCGGTCCCTGGCCGGGCACGTCGATGCCGGGGGCGAGCTCGAGCAGCGGCAGCAGCACGAAAGCGCGCGCGCACATGCGCGGATGCGGCACGTGCAGGCCGGGCTCGTCGATGGTTTCATCGCCGTACAGCAGGATGTCGAGGTCGAGCGTGCGCGGGGCGTTGCGAAACGGGCGCTGCCTGCCGAACGCCTGCTCGACCTGCTGCATTGCGTGCAGCAGCGCCTGCGGTGCAAGGCCGGTGTCGAGCTGCACGACCGCATTGACGAAGTCGTCGCCGCCGGCGTCGACCGGCGCGCTCGCATACAGCGACGACTGGCGCACCAGCGTCGTCTGCGGCAGCCGTGCCAGCTGCGCGATCGCGTCGCGCACGGCCTGCGCCGGATCGCCGAGGTTGGCGCCGAGACCGATGTAGGCCGTGACCATCGCGGTCAGGCCGCGCTGTCGCCGCCGGCCTTGCCGCGGTTGCGGCTGCTGCGGCGGCGGCGCTTTTTGGCCGGGGCCGCGCCGTCGTCGGCTGGTTTGCGGGACAGCAGCACTTCGCGGCCGGGGCCGTCGGCATCGATGAAATCGGTCCACCAGTCGCCGATTTCCTCGCTGATCTCGCCGGACGCGCAGCGCAGCAGCAGGAAATCGTAGCCGGCGCGCATGCGCGGATGTTCGAGCAGCTTGTGCGGCGACTTGCCGATGCGCCGTTCAAAGCGCGGCTGCATCGCCCAGATGTCGCGCATGTCGGTTGCGATGCGACGCTGGATCGCCAGCTGTTCGGTCTGTCCGTCGAGCACGTCATCGGCTGCCAGGTGCAGCGCCGGGATCGGGAGTTCGCCGGCGGCCTTGTACGCATTCCACTTTTCCAGCACCTGATGCCAGAGCAGCGACGCGAACAGGAAGCCGGGCGAGACCGGCTTGCCGTCGCGCACGCGCTCGTCGGTGTTGGCCAGCGCCAGCGTGACGAAGCGTTCGCCCAGCGGCTGCTCGAGCACGACGTCGAGCAGCGGCAGCAGGCCGTGGTGCAGGCCTTCCTTGCGCAACTGCTGCAGGCAGGCCATTGCATGGCCGCTCATCAGGAGCTTGAGCATTTCGTCGAACACGCGTGCGGCCGGCACGTTGTTGATCAGCGCGGCCATGACCTTGATCGGCTCGCGCGTCGGCTGCGCGATCGAGAAGCCGAGCTTGGCGGCGAAGCGCACCACGCGCAGCATGCGCACCGGGTCCTCGCGGTAGCGCGCTTCCGGCACGCCAATGATGCGCAGCGACTTGCTGCGGATGTCCTTCATGCCGCCGTGGTAGTCGAGCACCTGCTGGCGCTCGGGGTCGTAGTACATCGCGTTGATCGTGAAGTCGCGGCGCTCCGCGTCCTCGTGCTGCTCGCCGAAGGTGTTGTCGCGCAGGACGCGGCCATGCGCATCCTTGGGCGCGTCTTCGGACGACGCGCCGCGGAAGGTGGTCACCTCGATCAGCTCCTGGCCGAACATCACGTGCACGATCTGGAAGCGGCGGCCGATGATGAAGGCGCGGCGGAACAGCCGCTTCACTTCTTCCGGCGTGGCGTTGGTGGCGACGTCGAAGTCCTTCGGCTTGTGGCCGAGCACGAGGTCGCGCACCGCGCCGCCGACGATGAAGGCCTTGTAGCCGGCGCGCTGCAGCGTCTGCGTGACGCGGATCGCGTTCGGCGACACGTCGTCGAGCCGGATGCCGTGTTCGGACGGTCCGAACACCACAGGCTCGGTGGCCGTGCCGGCCTTGTCGGGCACGCCGAGGATACGGCGGATAAATTTTTTGATCATCGCTGGTTATTCCGCGAACAGCTTCAGGATCGGCCAGCCCTGCGCCTCGGCATGGCGGGTTAGCGCGGCGTTCGGGTTGGTGGCCACGGGGTGGGTGACGATCGACAGCAAAGGGATGTCATTCTGCGAGTCGCTGTAGAAGGTGCTGCGCTCGAAGTCGTCCAGCTTCCTTCCCATCGACGCGAGCCATGCGTGCATGTTGGCGACCTTGCCGGGGCCGTAGGGCGGCGTGCCGAGCAGGCGGCCGGTGATTTCGCCGTCGGCAGTCAGCTCGGGCTCGGCGGCGATCAGGTGGTCGATGCCGAACGCCTTTGCGATCGGGCCGGTGACGAAGCGGTTGGTCGCCGTGATGATCGCGACCAGCTCGCCGGACTGCTGGTGCTCTTCCACCAGCGCGCGCGCTTCCTTGCGCATCGCCGGGCGGATCACTTCGTCCATGAACTGCCCGTGCCATGCGTCGAGCTGCCTGCGCGGGAAGCGTTTCAGCGTGCCGAACGCGAACTCGAGGTATTCGACCGGGTTGAGCGTGCCCTGCTGGTACTGCTGGTAGAACTCCTGGTTGCGGGCGGTGAAGGCCGCCGCATCGACCGCGCCGACGCGGCAGAGAAACTGGCCCCACTCGTAATCGGAGTCGATCGGGATCAGCGTGTGGTCAAGGTCGAAAAGCGCAAGGTTCATGTAGGGTTCGTGGTGTCGCCCAGCTGCAGCAGTTCGCGCAGCAGCGGCATCGTGATCGGGCGCTGGGTTTCCAGCGAATAGCGGTCGAGCGCATCCAGCATCGCCGACAGCGACTGCATGTCGCGCCGGAAGTGCGTCAGCAGGTAGGGCAGCACGCCGGGCGACAGCGCCAGTCCGCGCGCCTGCGCGGACTGCGACAGCGCGGCGATCTTCTCTTCGTCGGTCAGGCCGTGCAGCTGGTACACCAGTCCCCAGCCGAGCCGGGTGCGCAGGTCCTCGCGCAGCGCCAGCTGCGCCGGCGGCTGGCCGGCGGCGGCCACCAGCATGCCGCCGGCGTCCTGCACCTGGTTGTACAGGTTGAACAGCGCATGCTGCTGGCGGTCGCTGAGCCGTTCGCAGTCGTCGATCAGGTACAGGTCGATCTCGCGCGACCAGCCGAATTCGCGCGACGACAGCTCGGGCGACAGCAGCAGCGCGTTGCCGCGCGCCTTGAGCGCATTCAACAGGTGTGACTTGCCCGCGCCTGGGTCTCCCCAGAGCGTGACGAAACGCTGGTCCGGCGCCTGCAGGTTGCGGTCGGCGATGCGCCGCAGCAGGGCGGCGAGCTCCTGGTTCCTGCCGATGACGAAGCTGTCCAGGGTCTGCGGCCGGGCCGCCCCCCAGTCGAGCAGCAACTGCCTCATGGTTGGTTGTAAAAACTGCTATTCAGATAATGTCGGCGCAGGCGGCCGAAAACGACCGAGAGTATAGCCGACGCGGGCAGCGCCAACAGTATGCCGACGAAGCCAAAAAGTTGTCCGAATGCGAGCAAGGCGAAAATCACGGTCAGCGGATGCAGCCCGATACGTTCGCCGACCAGCCTCGGGGTCAGGTAAAAGCTTTCGATGAACTGGCCGGCGCCGTACACGATGGCGACCGCGGCCAGCCCGTGCCAGCCGTCGAATTGCAGCACGGCGGCGATGATGGCCAGCAGCAGCCCGAAGCCGAAACCGACATACGGAATGAACACCAGCAGGCCGGTCAGCATACCGACCGGCAGCGCGACGTCGAAACCGGCGATTGCCAGCGCGATCGAGTAATAGGCGGCCAGCAGCAGCATCACCAGCAGCTGCCCGCGCAGGTACTGCGCGAGCAGGCCGTCGGCCTCGGCGGCCATGTCGCCGACCAGCACGCTCCAGCGGCGCGGCACGGTTTCGGCCAGCCGGCGGCGCAGCCCGTGCCAGTCGAGCAGCAGGTAGAACAGCACGATGGGAATCAGGAACAGCGTCGCCATCCAGCCGACCAGCGCGCTGCTGCCGATGCGCAGCCAGGTCAGCACCGCACCGCCGGTGCCGTCGCCGGAGGCCAGCCGGGCGGCCACGGCCTTCTGCAGCGCCGGGAAATCGATTTTTGCGCCCATGCCCATCTGCCGCAGCCACGGGCCAATCGCCGCGTCGATCTTGGCCAGCAGCACCGGGATGCGCTGGCGCAGCAGCGGCAGTTCGTCGGCCAGGACCGGCAGCACCACCAGCAGCAGCGCGGCGATCAGCAGGCCGACGGCGACAATGGCAATCAGCGCGCCGAGCACGCGCGGGATGCGCCGCTGCGCCATCCAGTCCACGCCCGGATTGAGCACATAGCCGATCACGGCAGCCGCGACAAACGGCGTCAGCACCGGCGTCAGCAGCCATAGCAGCGCCAGCAGCAGCACGCCGACCGAGAGCCACAGCAGGGTCTGGCGTTGGTCGGGCTTCAGGACGGAGGACATGGTCGGGATCGGGGTGCGGGGCGATTTGGTAAAATAGCGCGCCTCGCTGCCTTGTCATTGGGACAAGCCCGCATTCTACCGTTTCCGCCGTACCTTCCCTGACCATTCTTTTTATCTCGCCATGGCTTCCACTACCCCGGTCTCCCTTTCCTATCGCGATGCAGGTGTCGACATCGACGCCGGCGATGCCCTTGTCGAGGCGATCAAGCCGTTTGCGAAGCGCACGATGCGCGAGGGCGTGCTGGCCGGCATCGGCGGCTTCGGCGCGCTGTTCGAGGTCAGCAAGAAATACAAGGAGCCGGTGCTGGTGTCCGGCACTGATGGCGTTGGCACCAAGCTGAAGCTGGCTTTCCACCTGAACCGTCATGACACCGTTGGCATCGATCTGGTTGCGATGAGCGTCAACGACATCCTGGTGCAGGGTGCCGAGCCGCTGTTCTTCCTCGATTATTTCGCCTGCGGCCGCCTCGACGTCGGCGCGGCGACCGACGTGATCAAGGGCATCGCGGCCGGCTGCGAGCAGGCCGGCTGCGCACTGATCGGCGGTGAAACCGCCGAGATGCCGAGCATGTACCCGGACGGCGAATATGACCTCGCCGGTTTTGCCGTCGGCGCGGTCGAGAAGTCGAAGATCATCGACGGCCGCAAGATCGCCCCGGGCGACGTGGTGCTCGGCCTGGCGTCGTCGGGCGCGCATTCGAACGGCTATTCGCTGGTGCGCAAGATCCTCGAGGTCGCGCAGCCGGACCTGAACGCCGATTTCCACGGCCGCCCGCTGGCCGACGTGCTGCTGGCGCCGACCCGCATCTACGTCAAGCCGCTGCTGGCGCTGATGGAGAAGATCGAGGTGCGCGGCATGGTGCACATCACCGGCGGCGGCCTGGTCGAGAACATCCCGCGCGTGCTGCAGCCGAACCTGACGGCCGTCCTGCAGAGCGATTCGTGGACGATGCCGCCGCTGTTCCAGTGGCTGCAGCAGCACGGCGGCGTGGCAGACGACGAGATGCACCGCGTGTTCAACTGCGGCATTGGCATGACCGTGATCGTGTCGAAGGAAAATGCGGATGCGGCCGAGGCCGAACTGAAGCGCCTCGGCGAGACGGTCTACCGTATCGGCACGATCCGCGAGCGCAACGGCGATGAGGCACAGACCATCGTCGAGTAAGCGGCTGGATCGCTGAATGAACAAAGGCCGCGTGATGCGGCCTTTGTTTTTTGCGCGCCGGTCAGAGCACGCGATACACCTGCCAGCGCGACGTCCCCGACACCACATAGGGTTCCAGTTCCCGGCCCCATTGCTGATGGTCGGGATGGGTCGCCAGCTTGCTCCAGACCTTTTCGATTTCCGTCAGGTTTTCCACTTCCCACTCATGCATCACGGTCGCTTCCAGCGCGCCGATCGAGCCGGTCAGCAGGCGGCCGGTTTTCATCCCCGCGGGTTTCCCGATTTTTTCCTCCCATTCCTTCATTTTGTCGATGACTTGCTGCTTGTGCCCGAAGCGGGCATCGATTTGCCAAGTGGCAATAAGCATGATGGCCTCCGAAAAGGTGTGCATGCCCGTGTGCAGGCTGCACACGGGACTCATCTCAACATAGAGGATGCGCAGAGGAAGGGATTGATGCGGCTCGATATCGCGCAGCGGCGGATTCAGGGCAGCACGATGAAGGCCCGGCTGCCCGGGTCCTGTTGCTGCAGGTAGCGGACCAGGTTATCGAAAGTCGCCGTGACCGGCTTCTCCCCGCGGTGGTCTGACAGCGATACTTCGTCATTGAACAGCCCGCCGAGCAGCAGCCGGAACGGATTCACGCGCACCGGCTCGGCGACGAACGAAGCTTTCGCGATGGATTTCAGCGCGGTTTCGTCGGTGGTGTGGAAGAGCGTTGAATTGACCACGTCGAGCACGAATTCCGTGCAGTTCTGCCGGCCGAGGGTGTATGGGCTGGCGATCAGCGAATAGCGCACGTCGTGCATTGCCGCGTATGCGGGTGAACCGACCAGCTCGCGCAACTTGTGCTGCAGCGCCGGCGTGGGAATCAGGACGCCGGCCTCGACCTGCGCGACTTTCGCGAAAAATTCCTCCGGCGTGTCGGTGACGAGTTCGCTCACGTCCGGATGGCCGGGCTGCTGGTACAGGTTGTAGATGCGGTAGCTGCTGCCCGAACGCACGGCGAAGCCGACATGGGTATAGCGCATGCCTTCGGGCATGGCCGACAGCGGGCGTCCCATGCGGGCGAGCAGGGCGACCTGCACGTCTTCACCGGCCAGCGCGCGCACCACTTTTTGCGCGAATGCCGCCGTTTGCTCAGCCGGGAAGACTGCCGGCTTGTCCGACCGGCTGCCTTCGCTGAAGCCGCCGGCCGACACGGTGCCGGCCACGCAAAACAGCAGGGCAGCGAGTGCCTTGCGCCAGCGCGATGCATTCATCGACTCTCTCCCTTCAGCTGAACAGGAGAGGATCGTCGCACAGCTGAGGCGCTTACTGTTGTTGTTCGTTTGCCCGTCCGTGCGCGAGCGTCTGCAATGGCGCCGGACGGCCGTCTGCGCGCACCACCGACGCCGGCGGCGGCACGCGCACCGGCTGGTTCAGGCTGCCGCGGCTCGACAGCACGTTGGCGGTCGCTTCCGGCGCAGCGTTCCAGACCGGGTCGGCGATGCCCTCGAACACCGCCTTCAGCTGCGTGCCCCAGGTCGAACGGATCATCTGGAAGTACTGGTTCTTTTCATCGATGGTCACGAAGCGGTTGACCGCCAGCGCATCCTTCTCGTACACCAGCAGGTCCAGCGGGAATCCCACCGAAATGTTCGAGCGCAGCGTCGAGTCCATCGAGATCAGCGCGCATTTCGCCGCCTCGTCCAGCGGCGTCGACGGCGAGGTCACGCGATCGATGATGGGCTTGCCATACTTCGATTCGCCGATCTGGAAATACGGGTTCTCATCGTGCGACTCGATGAAATTGCCGGCCGCGTACATCTGGAACAGCCGGCAGCGCTCGCCGCGGATCTGCCCGCCGAAGATCATGCTGACGTTGAAGTCGATGCCGAACTGTTCGAGCGCCTTCGCGTCGCGCCGGTGCACCGCGCGGATGGCGTCGCCGACGATCTGTGCCGCTTCATACATCGACGATGCGGTCCAGATGCTGGTGCCGTCCGGCGACAGGTACTCGGCGATCATCTGCCGTACCGACTGCGAGATCGACAAATTCCCCGCGGTCATCAGGATCATCACGCGGTCGCCGGGGTTTTCGAATACCGACATCTTGCGGAAGGTGCCGACATGGTCGACGCCCGCATTCGTGCGGGAGTCGGAAAGGAAGACGAGGCCGGAGTCCAGCCGCATCGCGACGCAATAAGTCATCGAGCCCTCAGTTCAGGTAATGGCCGGTGAAGATCTCGGCAAGGCAGTCGCCGCTCAGGCATGCGCCACCGAGACCTGCACCGACAGGGTTTCGTCGCCGCCGCCGCGGCGTATGCCGCGCACCGGTGCGACGGAGTCATAGTCGCGGCCGACCGCGATCCGGCAATAGTCCGCGCTTTGCAGTCGCGCATGCGTGACGTCAATCGCGACCCAGCCGGAATAGCCCGCTTCCTCGACCCAGGCATCGACCCATGCATGCGTTGCGCCGTGCTCGAGCTCGCCTTCGCCCGGGTGGATGTAGCCGGACACATAGCGCACCGGCACGCCGGCCGCGTGGCAGCAGGCGATGAACAGGTGCGCATGGTCCTGGCAGACGCCGCGGCCGAGCTGCAGCGCATCGCCGGCGCTGCTGCTGGTGGCCGTCGCGCCGGGCTGGTAGCTGACGGCCGTGCAGATCGCCTCGGCCAGAGCGAGCAGTTGCCGGCTGTCGGCTTCGGATGACGGCAGGCAGCGCGCCGCGAGTTCGCGGATCGCGTCCGTCGGCGTGGTGAGTCGCGTCGGCACGGTAAACGCCAGTACCGGCAGCAGCATCTTCTCCGGTATGCGCCCTTGCAGCGGCGGCTGGATCGCGACCGTGCCGGCAGCGACGATGCGCACTTCATCGTGCGGCGCGGTCAGCGTGACGATGTCGCCGTGGTTGCCGAAGGCATCCGTCATGCCGCGGCGGATGCCGGGCGAGCTGATCTGCCATTGCAGCGTTTGCTGCAGCGGCTCGCTGCGCGGCGTCATGCGCAGCCGCTGTATCGTGTAGGCCGCCGGGCGCGCATACACGTAGCGCGTCTCGTGCCGGATGGCGAGGGTGACCGGATTCATGCGGCGAGCGGCAGCAGGAAGTCGCGGCTGACGCGGTTGCCGAGCTCATAGACCTGCTCGAGGAACCCGGTCAGGTAATCGTGCAGGCCGCGCCGCATGATGTCGTCGATGCTGTTGAAGCGCAGGTTCGAATGCAGCCGGCCGGCGAAGCGCTCGGTCTCGCTCGACACGTCATTGCGCACCTGTTCGAGGTTGCCGACGACCTCGCTCAGGCAGGCCATCAGCGAGCGTGGCATGTCGCCGCGCAGGATCAGCAGTTCGGCGACGCGTTCCGGCGTGATCACGTCGTGATAGGCCTTGCGGTAAGTCTCGAACGCCGACACCGAGCGCAGCACGGCGGCCCAGTGGTAGAAGTCGCGGTCGGCCGCCGGCAGCTGGCCGCGGTCGGCACCATGGAATTTGACGTCGATCAGCCGTGCGGTGTTGTCCGCGCGCTCGAGGAAGGTGCCGAGCCGGATGAAATGGAAGGCTTCGTCTTTCAGCATCGTGCCGATGGTTACGCCGCGCGACAGGTGCGACCGATGTTTGACCCATTCGAAGAATTCTCCGGGGTCGCGCGCGAGAATGCCGCCGTCGAGCAGCTGGTTCATCTCGAGCCAGCTGGTGTTGATCGTCTCCCATACCTCGGTGGTCAGCGTGCCGCGCACCGCGCGCGCATTCTCGCGCGCGCTGGTCACGCAGGAGGCGATCGACGACGGGTTCATCGGGTCGCGCACCATGAAGTCGAGCACGTCTTCCGGCGTCAGCAGCCCGTACTTCGCATCGAAGGCCGGCTGCAGTTCGGAAATGCCCAGCACCGCGCGCCAGCCCTGTTCGGCCGTCTCGGCAGACTGTGGCAACAGCTGCGTCTGGATGTTTACGTCCAGCATGCGGGCGGTATTCTCCGCACGCTCGGTATATCTGGCCATCCAGTACAGGTGGTCGGCAGTTCGGCTCAGCATCTTATTTCTCCAGTACCCAGGTGTCCTTGGTCCCGCCGCCCTGCGACGAATTGACCACCAGCGATCCTTCTTTCAGCGCGACGCGGGTCAGTCCGCCCGGCACCATCGTCACGTTCTTGCCCGACAGGACGAAGGGACGCAGGTCGATATGGCGCGGCGCGATGCCGGACTCGACGTAGGTCGGGCAGGCCGACAGCGCCAGCGTTGGCTGAGAGATGTAGCCATCCGGTTTGGCGAGGATGCGCTGGCGGAAGTCGTCGATTTCCGCCTTCGTCGACGCCGGTCCGACCAGCATCCCGTAGCCACCGGCGCCGTGCACTTCCTTCACCACCAGCTGGTCGAGGTGGTCCAGCGTGTACTGCAGGTCGTCTTTTTTCCGGCACTGGAAGGTCGGTACGTTGTTCAGGATCGGCTCTTCCGACAGGTAGAAACGAATCATGTCGGGCACGAACGGATAGATCGACTTGTCGTCGGCGACGCCGGCGCCGATCGCATTGGCCAGCGTCACGCGGCCGGCGCGGTATACCGACATCAGCCCGGGCACGCCGAGCGCGGAATCGGGCCGGAAGACCAGCGGGTCAAGGAAGTCGTCATCGATGCGGCGGTAGATCACATCGACGCGGCGCGGGCCGCGCGTGGTGCGCATGTACACATGGTTGTCGTCGACGAACAGGTCCTTGCCCTCGACCAGCTCGATGCCCATCTGCTGCGCGAGGAAGGCATGCTCGAAGTAGGCCGAGTTGTACATGCCCGGCGTCATCAGCACGACGGTCGGATCGTCGATGCCCTGCGGCGCGACCGAGCGCAGCATGTCGAGCAGCAGGTCGGGATAGTGCGCGACCGGCGCGATCTTGTGGCAGGCAAACAGCTCGGGGAAGAGCCGCATCATCATCTTGCGGTCTTCCAGCATGTAGGACACGCCGGACGGCACGCGCAGGTTATCTTCCAGCACGTAGAACTCGCCTTCGCCGGCGCGCACGATGTCCACGCCGGCGATGTGCGCATAGACGTCGGATGCGACCGTGATGCCCTGCATCTCCGGCCGGTACTGCGCATTGCGGAAGACCTGCTCGGCCGGCACCACGCCGGCCTTCACGATGTGCTGTTCGTGGTAAAGGTCATGGACGAACAGGTTCAGCGCCTGCACGCGCTGCTTCAGTCCCTGTTGCAGCATCGCCCATTCGACCGCCGGGATGATGCGCGGGATGATGTCGAACGGGATCAGCCGCTCGGTGCCGGCGTCGCTGCCATACACGGCGAAGGTGATGCCGACGCGGCGGAACATCAGGTCGGCCTCGACCCGCTTGCGCGCGACGATGTCGGGCGGCTGGCTGGCCAGCCAGCGCTCGAACTCGCGGTAATGCGGCCGTACCTCGCAGCGGTCGCCCGCATACATTTCGTTGAATAACTCCGCCATGCTCGCTGCTTTCTTGTTCTTGATGAATGCAAAGGCATCTATCAAGAAATGTGCCAGCGAGAATGGTTCAGGGTTCGCGCAGCCGGTCGACCAGCGCCGTCGCCTGCGGGCCGGGCGGGGCAGTAAGCAGGGTCACGGCGATCATCGCGGCAAAGCCTGCCGGCACGCCGAACACGCCGGCTGATACCGACGCGATGTGGAACCACTGCTTGGCGGCACTGCCGCCGAGCGCGGGACTGGTCTGCACCAGATAGATCAGGCAGACGATGAATCCGGTGAGCATGCCGGCGATTGCACCTTGCTGGTTCGCGCGTCGCCAGAAAACGCCCAGAACCAGTGCGGGGAACAGCGTCGATGCGGCCAGCGAGAACGCGCTGCTGACCATCGACAGGATGTCGCCGGAACGGAAGGAGGCCGCATACGCCGCCAGCAGCGCGACGACCAGCAGCAGCAGCTTCGACACCGTCACCTGCCGCTGGCTCGATGCGGACGGGTTGACCATCTTGAAGTAGGTGTCGTGCGACAGTGCGCTCGAGATCGTCAGCAGCAGGCCGTCCGCGGTCGACAGCGCGGCGGCCAGCGCGCCGGCGGCGATCAGCGCCGACAGCACGTACGGCAGGCCGGCGATCTCCGGCGTGGCCAGCACGATCATGTCGCCGTCGATCAGGATCTCGGCCAGCTGCACCAGCCCGTCGGCATTCACGTCAGCCACGCTGATCATCGGCTTGCTGCGGTCGATGTTGGCCCAGTAGCTGACCCACGAAGGGAGCTGGCCGTAATCGGCGCCGACCAGCGTGGTATAGATTTCATACTTCACCAGCACGGCCAGCGCCGGCAGCGCGGTGTACAGCAGCAGGATGAAGAACAGCGCCCAGAACACCGACACGCGCGCCTGCGGCACCGAGCGCGTCGTGTACGAGCGCACCAGGATGTGCGGCAGCGCCGCCGAGCCCAGCATCAGGCAGAACACCAGTGCGAGGAAGTTGTTGCGCTTGATGTCGGAGGCCTCGTCGTCCGCGCCGGGGAAGGGCTGCGTGTGCGGCTGCAGCGGCTGCGCGCGCGCCAGCGCCTGCTCGCGCTCGGACTCCCACAAGCGCCGCGCCGCCTCCGGACTTTTCGGGTAATCGGCCAGTGCGCGGTTGGCTTCCTTCAGCTCGATCAGCGACGCATTCCCGCTCTGCAGCTCCTGCAGCCGCCGGCGCACGTCGGCGCGGCCCTCGTCCCACGAGCGAGGCAGCGCCGCGATCTTCGCTTCATAGCTGGCCGCGCGCCGCCGGAACAGCTCGCGCACCTGCTGCTCGCTGCCCGACTCGGCCAAGGCCCTTTCCTGTTTTCCCAGCCGTTCCAGCGCCGACCCGTACGCTACCTGCGGCACCGGAATGCCGGTCTGCTTCATCGCCAGCCACGACACCGGGATCATGAACGCGACAATGATGATCACGTACTGCGCGGTCTGGGTCCAGGTGATCGCGCGCATGCCGCCAAGGAAGGAGCAGACCAGGATGCTGGCCAGCCCGAGGAAGATGCCGACCGAGAAGTCAATGCCGGTGAAGCGCGACGTGATCAGGCCGACACCGTAAATCTGCGCGACCACATAGGTGAACGAAATGATCAGCGTGGCCGCTACCGCGAACACGCGCACTGTATGGTTGCCATAAGGACCCGCATAGCGCGCGGCGAGATAGTCGGGCACCGTGTATTGCGCGAACTTGCGCAGGTAGGGCGCGATCAGCAACGCGACCAGGCAGTAGCCGCCGGTCCAGCCCATGATGTAGGCCAGCCCGTCGAAGCCCTGCAGGTAGA
>CAYZXP010000036.1:0-7130 GCA_964482415.1 uncultured Bifidobacterium sp.
GTTGGCTGCGACACTCGCTTTGCCGAGATTGCTCGCATTGTTTGCGCTATCTGCGTTGCTTGCGTTGCTTGCGTTGCTTGCGCTAGTCGCATAGCTGGCTTTGCTGGCGTTGTTCGCATTGTTCGCGTTGCCTTCGTTGCTCGCCTTAACTGCCCTGCCCGCGTTGCTTGCGTTGCCTGCGCCTCCTGGACCAAATGCGTTACTGGCGCGTCCTGCGTTGTTCACGCCGTCCGCCCTGCCAGGATTGTCCACGGCACCGCCGCTGCTTGTGCCGCTCGTCGCGCCTGTGTTGGTGAGGCTGTTGGCGCGACCAGAATTCCTCACGCCGTCCGCATTGCCCGGATCGTTTGCGCCGGCTGTGCCGTCCGCGTGGTTTGCGCTGCCGGCATTGGCAGAATCGGCACCCTTGCCTGCATTGGCTGCTGCTGGTTCAATTACCGGCGACCAACGCGGTTCGGCGGGACGCGCCGTCATGCCGGGTTCCGGCGCCGGGTCACGCACCGGACGGGCCGCAGGATCCTGCTGTGACTGTGGCGGCAGCGGTTGCGCCGGAACCAGCGCGCGCACCGGACGGAAGGCGACCAGCGCATCGAGCAGCCGATGGATTTCCACGGTCCGCTTTTTGACCTTGCCCATGCGGTCAATGATCTGCCGCATCTCGGGACGCGACTCCGATGCCGGATCGTCCAGCCAGCTTTGCAGCAGCGCATCCCAATCGGCCGGCGCGGGCGGGCGTCCCGAAGCCGAGGACGCATCGTCAATCTGGCGCAGCTCGAACATGCCACGGATATCGTCGGGCGCCAGTGATAATTCGTCGCCGGAACTCGCGTCGGCGGCCGCGGCCTCGGCGGTATCGACGTTGTCCTCGAACATCCGCAAGAGATCGATGCCTGCGCCACTGGAAATCTTCCGCTGTCCATGCTCGCTGTGTTCGCGCGCAGCCTGCACAGCTTCAGGAGCCTTCATCTCTTCACCGCGCGAGACCTTGCGCAGGTGCATGCGCTCTGCGCGCATCAACTCGGCAGTGTCGGGCAGTGCGTCGTTCTTCAGCACCAGCAGCTGCAGGCTCGAACGGAAAATGTGCTCGGCTTGCCCGAGGCCATCCAGCATCCGCTTGAACAGCCGCGACTTGGCGGCGCTCAGGTGGGCATCGGCCAGCATCGCGTCCGCGAGGTTCAGCAGGATGCAATGTTTCTGCGCATCCGACAGCCGCTGGCTGGCGTCCGCCAGGAAAGTCTGCACTTGTCCTTGTGCGGCAAAACGCAGCGCGGCTTTCAGCAGATCGGCAGAGTCGGAGAACTGGCTGACTAGCCGGCCGATCTTTTTCCCGCCGGCGGCGCGGTCCGACGCGAACAGGTAGAGCGCGGCGACGATCAGCGCAACCCGCGCCGTCGGGCGTTCGGCGCCAATGGCCTCGCCCGCCCTGCCGAGCACAGACAGCCGGCTTTTCGCCGACATCACCTGCATCGCCGCCCGCAACTTCTCGTTCGTCTGGCCGAAGCCCGTGGAGATATTTTCCAGCAGCGCCTGTCCGGCCGCGTTCATCCGGCCGTCGTCCATCGCCGCATCGCACGCGTTGAGCAGCACGGCCTGGCGCGCCGAATCGTCCAGGATTGCGGCGGCATCACTGATGAACTGCCCGGCCGGCACCTGCCCGACATAATCGAGCGCCCGCTGCAGCAGCCTGTCATCGTCGCCGACCATGGCCTGCAGCTTGCCGCTCTCGCCCTCGGAGATCTGTCCGTCGGCGATCATCATGTAGACCGCGGCAGCAACCTGCGCGAGGCGCGGCGTGAGGCGCTCTGCCTCCTGCGCCGCCATCACCGGCTCCCTCAGCGCGGGCGAGCCCGTCATCGCCGAACCCCGCGATGTGCCGATGTCGCCCGCATTGCCTGTTTCATTTTCCGCCGCCTGCAAAAACCTGATGGCACGAACCTTAGTCCCACCGCGACGACGGAGAATTACAAACGCTTAATGAGCGGCGCGCATTACGCGATTGTCACGAACGCGGCGATCACGCGGGCCTCGAGAATTACAACTCTGTAATCGGCGGGCGCCACAACGGGAATAAGATACGGTTCTGATATCTTTCCATTTGACGTAACGGCAGGCCAACCCCGACGCCAGACACATGAGCGATTGCCATTCCGATAACGCGCCGACGCCGCGCGTCCTCCTGGTGGAGGACGAGGTCAGGATCGCCGACTTCGTCATACCGACGCTGTCGGCCGCCGGCTTCGACGTGACGCATGTGGGCGACGGCAGCGACGGGCTTGCCGCGATCCTCGAGGGCACGCATGACGTGGTCGTGCTGGACGTGATGCTGCCGTCGATGGACGGCTTCGAGATTCTCGCCCGCGTGCGCGATGCCGGCGACCCGGTGCCCGTCATCATCCTCAGTGCGCGCGGCGAATTGCCGGACCGCCTGCTCGGCTTCAAGGCTGGCGCGGACGACTACCTGCCGAAGCCCTTCTTCGTCGAGGAACTGATCGCCCGCATCCGCGCGATCCTGGCGCGCAAGGCCGGAACCCAGTCGGACAGCGTCAGCATCGGCGGGCTCAGCATCAACAAGATCAGCCGGCAGGCCAACTGGAACGACACCGTCGCGCAGCTGAGTCAGCGCGAGTTCAGCCTGCTCGAATACCTGATGCGCGCGCCTGACCACATCTTCTCGCGCAAGCAGATCCTCAAGCACGTCTGGGGCATCAGCTTCAATCCCGAGACGAACATCGTCGACGTCTGCATACAGCGGATACGCAGGAAGCTGAACCGGCAGAACGGCGGCAACGGCAGCTTCCCGATCGAGACCATTCGCGGCGTCGGCTACTGTTTCCGTCCGAAAGACGGCCCGTGAAAAAATACTTCCGGTGGCACCTGTTCATCCGGATCTTCCTGATCGTGGCCTTCATCATTTTTTGCAACCGGATCATCGCGCAGATCAAGACCACGCATTCGCTGGCGCACCGGATTCACGAGAACATTGCCGTCTCGCTCGAACGCTGCGCCGGCGAGACGGACGCCCGCAGCTTCCTTGTCTGCGCGGCCCGCAGCGGCAAGCACGACCCGGTCGCGAATTTGCCTGCCCACATCATCGTCTGCAGCAGCGCATTTCCCTCGCTGGATGAGCATGCGCAGGCGCTGTGCGCGCAGCAGGCGCAGATACAGGGCGCCCGCCCCTGCCATGGCCTGGGCATCACCGCACGGGTCGAACTTTGCCGTGTCAGAATCGGCGGCGAGCATTTCGTGGTCTTCTCGCTGCGCGACACGCCGCAGGCCCCGGTGCTGCTGATCCTCAACGCCGACATCACCGGATACATCGACGGCATCTGGGCGCTGCGCGACAGCATCCTGATCTACATGCTGCCGGTCATCCTGTCCATGGTCATGCTGCTGGCCATCTACATCGTCTACACGGTGATGCGCCCGATCGGCCAGATCGAGACGTCACTGACCCGGCTGACCTCGCGCAATCTCGACCAGCCGCTGGACCTGCTGCCGCCGTTCAAGGAATTCGAGCGCTTCGTTGCCATGTTCGAACAGCTGAGGCAGCGACTGAACCAGAGCTTCACGCAGGAGCGGCGCTTCGCCGCGGACGCGTCGCATGAATTGCGCACGCCGCTGACGATCCTGCGCGGGCATTCGGAAAGGCTGATCGCCGAGCTGCCGACGGGCTCAAACATTCAGGTCAGGATGCGCCTGATCTCGGACGAGATCGAACGCCTGATCGAGATCACCGAAAAGCTGCTGATGCTGTCGCGCGCCGATGCGAACAGCCTGCAGCTCGACATGGAGCCGCTCGACTTGTCGGAGCTCGTCACGCAGCTCTGCGCGGATGCGGCCGCCTTCTTTCCGCTGCTCGACATCACCAGCGACATCGAGCCCGGCATCGTGATGTCCGGCGACGAGAAGCTGATCCACCAGCTGATTTACAACCTCTACTCGAACGCCGGCAAATACAACGTGGAGAACGGCCGTATCGACCTGAAGCTGCAGCGCGACGGCGAGGAGTTCGTGCTGACCATCGAAAACCCGTGCAACGACATACCGGCGGATTTTACGGAGAAGGCCTTCGACCGCTTTTATCGCGGCGACCATGCGCGCGGCCGCAAGGTGGACGGCGTCGGCCTCGGCCTCGCACTGTGCAAGGAAATCGCGCGGCCGCACGGCGCGACGCTGGAGATTCGCACGCCGCAGTGGCGCACTGTCGTGGTGACCTTGCGCGGCAAGCTGGCCTGAAGTCGATCAGCCGCCGGACTTGCCGCGCCCGCTGCGCGAGCAGGCCGCGCGGAACTCCTCCAGCCGCCGCTGCGCGCGGCCGAGCACGGTGCCGGCCGGATAGCCGTCGGGCCCGGCGACGCCGAAGTCCAGCCCGCACAGGAAGGCCATGCCTTCGCTGGCGAGATCGGCGGCGTGAATGTGGAAGCGGCCGGCGGCGACTGCATCGACGATGCGCCTGTCCAGCATCAGGTGGCGCAGGTTGCGCGACGGGATCAGCACGCCCTGCTCGCCGTCCAGGCCCAGCATTTCACATGAGCGGAAATAACCTTCGATCTTTTCATTGATGCCCCCGACCGGCATCATCTCGCCGTTCTGGTTCACCGCGCCGGTGACGGCGATCCCCTGGCGCAGCGGCACGCCGGCCAGGCTCGACAGCAATGCGTAGAACTCGGCGCAGGACGCTGAATCGCCCTCGACGCCGCTGTACTGCTGCTCGAACACGACAGCGGCGTCCAGCGCCAGCGGCGCGAGGTGCGCAAACAGCGACGACAGGTAGCTCTGCAGGATCAGCATGCCCTTGTCATGGATCGGGCCGGACAGCTCCACCTCGCGCTCGATGTTGATCAGCCCTTCCTCGCCGGCATAGGTGCGCGCGGTCACGCGCACGGGAAAGCCGAAACGGTAGTCGCCGAGGTCCATCACGGTCAGGCCGTTGATCTGGCCCATCCTCTCGCCGCGCACGTCGAGCAGCCGCTCGCGGTCGGCCAGCGTCTCCTGCAGCCTTTGCTCAAGGTAGTCCTGCCGGTGGATTTGCGCCTGCCGCGCGTGCCGCACGTCATCGGCCTCGACACGCGCCGCGCCGCGTGCGCGCGCCACCGCCGCGCTCTCGATCACCAGTTCCTCCGACAAGGCGAAGATCGCGCTCTGGCGCGCCTGGTCCTGCGTCTCGCGATGCCCTTCCTCCAGCACCGCCGCCACTGCCGCCGCGGAAAAATGCGGCAGCCCCATGTCGCGGCAGGTGCGGCCAATGAAGATCGCCGTCCCGTGGCGCGACTCCGGCGTGGCGAGAAAACTCTCGGCGAAGTCGACCTTGCAGCGGAAACGGCGCGCGAACTCGGGATCGCCCTCCTGCACTGCGTAATACTCGGCCGACGACGCGACCAGCACGATCTTCACGTCGACGTCGACAGGATCCGGCGTCAGCGACACCGCCGGCAGCGGCACCGAAAAGACGCCCGCCTCCTCGACCTGCAGGCGGCGGCTGCGGATGAAGCGGCGCAGCCTTTCCCATACCAGCGGATCGGCCATCAGGTCGCGCAAGTGCAGCAGCAGGAAGCCGCCATGCGCCTTCAGCAGGCTGCCGGGGCGTATGCCGAAGAAGTCCGCGACCATGGCGCCGCTGTCGGACTCGTATTCGATGCTGCCGAACAGGTTGCGCATCAGCGGGTTTTCTTCAACGATCACCGGCGCACCGTCGCGTTCGTGGTTGTCGACGACGACGTTCACGCGCAGGTGCGAAAGCAATTCGGTGCGCTCGTCGAGAATGGCTTCATCGTCCTCGTCGAGCTCGCCGAACAGGTCGAGGCTGTCGAGGATCTCGTCGCGCACCTGGTCGAAATAGGCGCCGAGCTTGACGCTGTCCTTGATCTGCTTGCGCAGCTCGTTGCGGATCGACTGGAATTCCTGCTCCAGCATCGGCCGCACGGTCTGGCGGCGCAGCTCGTCGAGGCGCGCGGACTGCTCCCGCTCGATGTTGCGCACCTTGTCGAGATAGGCGGCGATCTCCTTGCGCAGCGCCGCCTCGGCCCGCTCGATGTCGGCGCGCTCGTCGCGTCCGAGCGCCGCGGACGCCGCGGCGGTGTAGGGCTTGCCGTCCTTGCCGCGCAGCGTGAACACCATGTTGCCCTGATCGCGCAGGAGATCGAAATGGTGTTCCTCCGCATAGCGGCCGAGCTCGGCATACGCGCCGTCGTCCAGCACGCGCGCGGCCAGCTCGATGGCGTCGCTGGCGGCGCGGAAGTCCGGCCCCTTGAAGCGCTTGGGAATGTCGGTCTCGAGCAGCTTCGCAAACCGCGCCATGCGCTGGCGCAGCACGCGCCCCTGCCCGGCCGGCATGCGCAGCGCGCGCGGGCGGTCGGGAAATTCCGTGTTGTGCAGGTAGCAGAGGTCGGGCGGCGTCGGCCGGCGCGCCGCCTCGGATGTCATCAGCTCGGCCAGCAGCGCAGTGCGGCCGCTGCCGGCCTCGCCGAGCACGAACAGGTTGTAGTCGGGATGGTCGATCTGCAGGCCGAACTGCGCCGCCTTGTGCGCGCGCTCCTGGCCTATCCACGGCAACGGCAAATCGGCCAGGCCGGCCGTGTCCTCGAAGCCGAGCGAGGACGGATCGATGGTCAGGCGCAGGCTGGCAGGCGCAATCTTCTGGACGCTCATGGTCGGATGGCAGGCTCCGGTCTTCGCAGCTTCACAGGGATGTCAGGCAGGGGCCGCCGGCCACTGCCCTGCCTACCATACCGTCAATCCTGGAATTTGAAAACAAATGGAATCTGCACCCATTCTTCCACCGGCTTGCCGCCGACGGTGGCCGGCTCGAAGCGCAGGTTCTTCACCGCCTCCTGCGCGGCGTCGTCCAGCCGCACGAAGCCGCTGCTGCTGCGCACCTCGATGGCGCCGGCGCTGCCGTTGGGCCGGATCAGCACCCGCAGCACCACGGTGCCCTGCTCGCGCAGGCGCTTCGACATCGTCGGATAGAAGCGCCGGATCACGGACGGGTCGACCGCGATCTGGCGCGCGCCGGTGCGCGGGCCGTCGCCGGCGCGGCCGGCATCGGCAGCGGCGCGGCGCGCACGTTCTTCTGCGGCGCGCCGGTTGCGCTCTTCCGCATCGCGCCGCGCGCGTTCTTCCGCAGCACGGCG
>CAYZXP010000036.1:7230-21669 GCA_964482415.1 uncultured Bifidobacterium sp.
CCACCGGCGCCTTGATTGCTTCGGCAGGCTGCACGGGCACGGCGCGCGGCGGCGCGGGAGCGGGTTCGGGCTGCGGCAGGGCCTGCCGGGGCGGTGGTGGCGGCGGTGGAGGTGGTGGCGGTGGTGGCGGCAGCGGGCGCTGCGGCGCGTCCGGCGGCGTTTCGATCAGCTGGACAATGACCGGCTTCTCTTCCTTCGGCGGATCGGGCGGCAAGACGGCCTTGACGACCGCGACAATCAGGACGACGTGTACTGCCATGGCAAGCAGGAAGCTCACCACGCTGGAATACGGAATCAGCATGTTCACATTGGCCGGGCGAGTCGCGCCTGTCCGAACGTCGTCAGTTCAGGCTGGTGCGGCTTCCGACGGCTTACGTAGGATTATTTTTACAAACTCGCCTGGCATTGGGCTTGCCGAGTTTTCCGCGGGGCAGGCCGCATTGTAATCCGGGCGGGCGCCGTTCAGCTGCCAGCAATCTGCTTTCCATAACTGTCGGCCCGCAGCCCGTGCTAGAGTCCGCGCCAGCAAGGCGCCCCCCGGCGCCTGCCGGCCTCTCATTCTCATGAACGCTCACCTCGAATCCCCTTTGTCCGCCTCGCCTTCGCTGCGCCGCGTGCTTGCCGACTGCGGAATGCCCTACGCCGCCAATGCGCTGGTGGCCTTCATTTTCTCGGTCACCGGGCCGTTGGCCATCGTGCTGTCGGTCGGCACGCGCGGCGGGCTGTCGACGGCCGAACTGGCGTCGTGGGTGTTTGGCGTGCTGTTCATCAACGGCCTGATCTCGATCGCGATGAGCTGGCGCTATTCGATGCCGCTGGGCTTCGGCTGGAGCATACCCGGCACCGTGCTGGTCGGGCCGGCGCTGCAACACCTGAGTTTCGCCGAGGTGGTCGGCGCGTTCTACGCCACCAGCGCGCTGATCCTGCTGATGGGCCTGACCGGCTGGGTGCGCCGGCTGATGTCGCGTTTGCCGATACCGATCGTGATGGGCATGGTGGCCGGCGTGTTCCTGCGCTTCGGCATCGACCTGGTGCGCGCGCTGCACAGCAGCATTGCGGTGGCCGGTCCGATGGTGGCGGCCTTCCTGCTGCTGTCGTCGCGGGCGGACTGGGGCCGGCGGCTGCCGCCGCTGGTCGGCGCGCTGCTGGCCGGCGCGATTGCCATTGCGCTGCTCGGCAAGATGGACACGGCGGCGCTCGGCAGTTTTTCATTCGCGCAGCCGGTGCTGCAGGCGCCGGCATGGTCGGTCGCTGCGCTGGTCGAGCTGGTGCTGCCGCTGACGATCACGGTGCTGGTGGTGCAGAACGGCCAGGGCGCGGCAATCCTGCGCACCGCGCAGCACACGCCGCCGGTGAACGCGATTGCGGTGGCCTGTGGCATCGGCGCGGCGCTGTCGGCGGCGGTCGGCGCGGTCAGCACCTGCCTGACCGGTCCGAGCAACGCGATCATGACGTCGTCCGGTCGGCTGGAGCGGCAGTACACCGCGGCGATGACCTTTGGCGCGCTCTGCGTGCTGTTCGGCCTGATGGCGCCGACCTTCACCGGCCTGATGCTGGCCGCGCCGAAGGAATACATGATGGCGCTCGGCGGGCTGGCGATGCTGCGCGTGCTGCAGGGCGCGTTCGTCGCGTCGTTCGGCACCGGCCGCTTCACGTTCGGCGCGCTGGTCAGCCTGCTGGTGACGGTGGCCGACCTCGGCCTGTTCAACATCGGCGCGGCCTTCTGGGGGCTGATGGCGGGTTTCGCCGTTTCGTGGCTGCTGGAACGGCGCGATTTCGGGGCGCTGGCGGAAAAGGATTGACGCAGCCCCGATCCTGCGTCGCAACGGCTTGCGGCGGGCCCGGATACTTCGGATAATGTTCGAAAATTCAGACCGAAACCGGGCGCTGCCTGCCCCGCGCGCGACGGCCTGCACCCTCCGCACCGCACACGAAAGCAAGCGCCATGGCTCCCTCCCCGAACCGACTGACCTCGTCCTGCCGTCGCGCGCTGCTGGCGCTGGCCTTGCCCGCGCTGCTGGCAAGCTGCACGATGGAAATCAGCAATACCCGGCCGGCTCGCGAGATCGCCCCGGCAGCGCCGCCGGCCGGCGACCTGTATGCCGGCTGGCGCGTCTTCCAGGACAAGTGCGCGACCTGCCACGGTGCGGCTGCCGACGGCAGCGGGAGCGCACCCGACCTGCTGGCGGCCGTGCGGACCATGAGTTCGCGGCAATTCGCCGCACTGGTACTGCAACGCTATGAACTCGGCCTGCCGCCGGCTGCCGGTGCGCAGGACCAGTCGACGATCGACACCCGGATCGAGGACATCCTCCGCCGCAGCGAACCGCCGATCGCGATGCCCGCATGGCAGGGGGATCCCGCGGTGAATGCGCACATCATCGACTTGTATGCCTACCTGTCGGCGCGCGCCGACGGCAAGCTCGGCGCCGGGCGCCCGTAAGCCGGGGGGCGACGCCGGCCGCATCGGCGCGAATTTTCTTTTAGCATCCGCAAAAATGCGCACCGTATTCGCGGCCATATTTGCCGGCCAATTCCTGATAATCCGAGCGGATATTAACGTCCGCATGACATGCGCCTGTCACACAAAAGCGCAAGAATCAGCATTAACTGCACCGCATTTTCGCGGCGATTGAAAAGAAAACTCTTTTCAACAATAATGGCCGGGGTCAATTTGCCTCGCACAAGGCTCGCTTGACTTACCTGAATGCATAAAGACTGAATAACACCCGGAGGCCTTGATGTATCAAATTACAAAAAAACAGTTGTGCGTGCTCGCATTGCCGGTCCTGCTGGCAGGCTGCGCCACCAACAATGACCTCGATGCGCTGAAAGCGCATGTCGACGAAATTACCGCCAAAATGGAAGCGGCACGCGCCGAACTGGTGGCGGCCGTGGACGCCAACACCGCAACGGCGAATGAAGCGAAGGCCGCTGCAACGAGCGCTTCGGCAACCGCACAGGAAGCGAAGGCCGCATCGGAGGCAGCGACTGCGAATGCCGAGTCCGCCGTGGCCGCTGCAGCCAACGCAAACGCCACTGCTGACGCTGCCAAGGCGGCTGCCGATGGCGCAGTCGAGACGGCAGATGCGGCAAAGTCCGTCGCCGACACCGCACTGGAAGGCGCTGACATCGCTGTCGAGACCGCCGAATCGACGCAGGCCGCCGCTGACTCCGCCGTCGAGGCCGCCGATGCCGCCAAGGCTGCAGCCGAAATGGCCGTAGAGACTGCCGAAGCCGCACGTATTTCCGCAGACAACGCTGTCGACACCGCGGATGCCGCCAAGGCGATTTCCGACGACGCACAGAGCCATGCCGAAGCGGCTGTCGCAACGTCGCAGCAGGCTCAGGAAGCCTCGGAAGCAGCAAAAGCAGCGTCCGAGCAGGCAGCTGCCAACGCCGACTCCGCACTCGAGATCGCGAAGAACAGCGATGCAGCGGCAAACCAGGCCGCCGAACTCGCGAAGCATGCCGACCTGCGCAGCATGGAAGCCGGCGCCGTTGCCGCATCGGCGAATTCGTCGGTCGCATCGGTGCTGTCGAACGTCTATGAAGCCAAGTCGCTGGCGATGGAAGCCAAATCCGTCGCCTATGGCGTGAAAGCCGACATGACCCGTCCGGCATCGAGCGGCAAATAATCGTCCTGCACGACGATGTGAAAACGGCCTGCATTAACGCAGGCCGTTTTTTTATGCCTGAAAATATTCAGCCGTTCAGACCGGGACCAGCGGCACGATATTTTCGATTGAATCGACGATCAGGAAATCGTCCGCAGTCAGCTGCGTGATACCGACCGGCACCACCTCTGCATAAAACACCTTGGCAATCATCACTGCCTTGCCGATGCCGCTGCCGTCGGCGTCATAGCGCAGTTTATGGCCGTCCAGCAGTATGCGGTCATCCGCATCCGCCGCGGCCGCGCCGATCACGAACTGGTCCGCCGACAAGCCGCCGAGCGCCAGGCCGGTGAACTCCGATTGCAGCAGCACGATCTTGTCCCGCGTATTGCCAAAGCCGAAGTCGAGGATCATGTCGGCGTTTTTCGCTTTCGCGGAATCGAGGAAAAAATAATCCTGCCCGTTGCCGCCCGCCAGCGTGTCCTTGCCGAGCCCGCCGCCCAGCACGTCATGGCCGTCGACGCCGAAGATCCTGTCCTTGCCGCCCCAGCCGTAAAGAATCTCGTCGATCGAGTATTCCGAGAAACCCGTGCCATAGATCACGTCGGCCTTGGACAGCATGAACTGCAATGCGGCCGTGCCGTCGCCGCTGGTGGCGTATTCCTGCAGCCGCCGCGCTGAAAATCCGTCGGGATCGTTGATCCCGGTGATCGTGAACTGGGTGTCGCCGTCAAAACCGCCGCTCTCGCCCTGCGCCGCACCCAGCAGAAACTCGAAAGAGGAGACGGTGCCGCTGGCCTTGCCGTTGCGGTCATACACGAAGCTGCCGGAATAGATGGCGCCATAGTCGCCTGCCCCGATCAGCGCCATCTCGTCCGCATCGGCGACGATCAGGTCGCCGAACCACGCCGGGCTGCGATGAAGGTTGGTCGTGACGTACAGCGTCTCGTCGGGCACGCTTTGTTCTTCGATGGTGACGACTGCCATGCTTCCCTCCTCAGGTTGCCTGCTGATCTCGCCCTTGTCCCGCAGGCAGCCGGACGGCCGCGCGGGAAATAGATTTAATTTTAGCAATTGTTATTTTTGCACACATTACCATGCGCGCCGGCAAAGGCCTAGTGCCCGCACGGGCCCGCCGCGGCTGCGGCTGCGGCTGCGGCTGCGGCGGCTACAGCGTGCGGCGCAGCGCCTCGAAGAACAGGTCGGACTGCAGGCGTTCGCTGCGCGTCTGCGCCTCGACATGCGCGGCCATCCCGGCGGGCACCGGAAGCAGCGGCAGGCCGGTCTGCCGGGCCAGCACCTCGACCATGCAGGCGCGCTCGAGGTAGTACAGGTCGTCATACGCATGCGCGACCGTCTCGCCGCACACCACCACGCCGTGGTTGGCGAGGAAGACGATGTCCTTGCCGTCCATCGCCCGTGCGATCCGCTCGCCTTCACCCGCATCGAGCGCCAGCCCGTTGTAGCAGGCATCGGCGGCCACCCGGCCGTGGAAGCGCATCGCGTTCTGCGACAGCGCGGTGTCGAGCGCGCGCGCGCCGGTCGCGGTGAGCGCGGTTGCATACGGCATGTGCACATGCAGCACGCAGGGCTTGCGCGCGATGCGGTGGATCGCCGCATGGATGAACATCGCGGTCGGCTCGACCGCATGCTTTCCCGCGAGTTTCTCGCCCTGCTCGTCGATCATCACGATGTCGTCGGCTTCGATCTCCTGCCACAGCAGGCCGCGCGGGTTCAGCAGGAAGCGGTTCGAGCCATCCGGCAGCTCGGCGCTGAAATGGTTGCAGACGCCCTCGGACAGCCCGTGGTGCGCCGCCGCGCGCAGCGCCAGCGCCAGGTCGGCGCGCAGGCGCGACACCGCCGGCGACCGGAAATCTTGCTCGTGCATCGTGTCTCCCCTCCTTTGATTCGCCGCCGCGCCCGGCGCGACGGTCTCATGAAAATGAAAGCATGCGGCAGCAAAACCGCCGCCTCCGTGCGGCAACCGTTATAGGCTGTAGTATCCTTTGATAAGAATGAATGCGCCACCTCGACCGATGGCCTGACAAAAAACGCCGGATGACCGCGCGCCCCTTTTCTTCATGTCCGACACCAGCTCACTGAACCCGCGCAAGCACAGCGAGGAAACCACCAACGCGTTGCGCTGGGCGCTCGCGCTGCTGGCGGTGATGGCGCTGTCTGCCTGGCTGCCCGCGCCGGATGTCAGCCGCGGACTGGCAGGCTATCTGCCGCTGCACACGACGCTGGAGATGCTGTCGATCGGCGTGGCGGCGATGGTGTTCGGGATGTCCTGGGCTGTGCACCGTTACCGCGCGTCCGGCCGCGCGCTGCTGGTCGGCGTCGCCTTCCTCGGCGTCGGTCTGCTCGACCTCGCGCACACGCTGTCCTATCCGGGCATGCCTGACTTCATCACGCCGTCGGACATCGAGAAAGGAATCAACTTCTGGCTGTCTGCGCGCCTGCTCGCCGCCGGCGCGCTGCTGGTCGCGGTCTGGTCGCCGGAGCGGCTGGACCGCTGGCTGGACCGCCGTTCGCGGCTGCTCTGGCTGGTCGCCATACTGGGGCTCTGTGCGCTGGTCCTGCTGTGGTTCCTGTATTTCCCGGAAACGGCGCCGCGCACCTTCATCGCCGGCGTCGGCCTGTCGCAGTTCAAGGTGCATTTCGAATATGCGCTGATCCTGCTGTACCTGATCGCCGCCTGCGGGGCGCTGCTGAGACGCCGGAGCGACCGTGAATTCAATGCTAACTACCTGACGCTGGCAGCGCTGACCATGGCGATGAGCGAAGTGTATTTCGCCGTCTATGCGAATGCGTGGGACATGTTCAACCTGCTCGGGCATGTGTACAAGGCGTTCGCGTATGCGTTCCTGAACCGGGCATTGTTCGTCGCCACCATCCAGCGCCCCTATCAGGAACTGCTCGAGTCGCAATCGCGGCTCGAAGCCACGCTCGATACGCTGCCGGACCTGCTGTTCGAGGTCGACGGGGATGGCAACTATCTGTCCGTCCACGCGCGCGACAAGCGCAAGCTGGCCGCGCCCGCCCACGACCTGGCGGGCCGCAACGTGCGCGACGTGATGCCGCCGGCCGCCGCCGACGAATGCCTGCGCGTGATACGCGAGGCCGCGCAGCGCGGCACGTCGGATGATGGCAGGATCTGCCTGCCGCTGCCGGAAGGCGAACGCCATTTCGGCCTGTCGGTCGCGCGCAAATTCAACCCTGACGGCGCGCCGGACAGTTTCCTCGTGCTGTCTCGCGACATCACGAAGACGGTCGAACAGGAACGCCGCATTGCCCACGAGGCCGCGCTCAACGCGGCGATGCTGACGCTGCAGCTGGACACTGGCGGCGACGACGAGCACGGCTTCCTGCGGCGCGGCGTCGAGCTGGCCGAAAGCCTGACCGGCAGCGCGATGGCCTTCATTCATTTCGTCAGCGACGACGAGGAAAATCTCGAGCTCGTCACCTGGTCGGCGGCAACCCTGCGCGAGCACCGCGGCGGGCTGGAGGAATCGCATTATCCGGTCAGCCGTGCCGGCATCTGGGCTGATGCGCTGCGCCGGCGCGAGCCAGTGGTGGTCAATGACTACGGCAGCGTACCGGGCAGGAAAGGCCTGCCGGACGGCCATGCGCCGCTGCAGCGCATGGCATCGGTGCCGGTGTTCGACGGCGGCCGGGTGCGTATGCAGCTCGGTGTGGCGAACAAGACGGCTGATTACACCGAATTCGACGTGCAGACGCTGCAGCTGCTGGCCAACGGTGTCTGGGACCTGGTCCGGCGCCGCCGGCAGGACGTCACGATTCACCGGCTGTCCGAGGCGCTCGAGCAGAGCCCGTATCCGGTGCTGATCACCGACAGCGCGGCGCGCATCCAGTATGCCAACCCGTCGTTCTGCCGTGTCAGCGGCTATGCGGCGGCGGAAGTCATCGGAAGAAATCCGCGCCTGCTGCGCTCCGGGCTCACGCCGGTAGCGACCTACGAGGCGCTGTGGCGGCAGCTGAGCGCCGGCAAGCCCTGGCAGGGCGAATTCATCAACCGCCGCAAGAACGGCGCGACCTACACCGAGCGCACGGCGATCTACCCTATCCTCGACCGCAACGGCAAGGTGTCGAACTACGTCGCGCACAAGGAAGACGTCACGCTGCAAAAGAAGGCGGAAGAGCGCATCCTGCAGCTGTCGCATTACGACCAGCTGACCGGACTGCTGAACAAGGCTGCGTTCGACGCCCGGCTCATCGAGGCCGTGGCGGGCGCGGCGCGCGAGCATGAGCGCCTTTCGCTGGTCTGGCTCGACCTCGACAACTTCAAGGCCGTCAACGACTCGCTCGGCCACATGACCGGCGACGAATTGCTGGTGAAGCTGGCGAACCGGCTGCGCCGCATCCTCGGCAACGAAGTCGCGCTGGGACGCCACTCCGGCGACGCTTTCGTCGCCATCTTCCGCAACGTCGAGCAGAACCAGCTCGCGCTGCTGGTGCGGGAGGCGCTCGACGGGCTGCAGGTGCCGGCGACGATCGATGACACGCAGCTGTCGATCAGCGCTTCCGCCGGCATCGCCAGCTATCCGGAGGACGCCGCCGACGCGGCCAGCCTCGCGAAGGCGGCCGAAGTGGCGATGTACCGGGTCAAGCAGGAAGGCCGCAACGGACTGCGCTTCTATGCGCCCGACATGCAGGAGCACACCTCGCGTTCGCTGCAGATGTCGGTCGGGCTGAAACAGGCGATTGCGAACGGCGAGCTGCACCTGATGTTCCAGCCGCAGCTGTCGCTGGTGGAAGACCGGCTGATCGGCGCCGAGGCGCTGCTGCGCTGGCTGCATCCGCAATGGGGCAATGTGCCGCCGGCGGTGTTCATTCCGCTGGCCGAACAGGGCGGCGCGATCGCAGAGATCGGTTCGTGGGTGTTCGAACAGGTCGCGCTGCAGCTGGCGCGCTGGCGGCAGGCCGGTTGCGGCGACCTCGTCATCGCCGTCAACGTGTCGGCAGTGCAGTTCTCGCAGCCGGATTTCGTCGATGAGACCCTTGCGATCGTGCATCGCGCCGGCGTGCCGCCGCAGGCCATCGAGATCGAGCTGACCGAGGCCGTCGCATTGCGCCACCCCGAGTCGGTCGCGCAAAAGATCGAGCGCCTGCACCACGAAGGTTTCCGCATCTCCATCGACGATTTCGGCACCGGCTACTCGTCACTGGCTTACCTGAAGCGGCTGTCGCTGGACAAGATCAAGATCGACCAGTCGTTCGTGCGCGACGTCACCACCGATGCCGACGACCAGGCGATCGTGACGGCCATCGTGCAGATGGCGCACGGCCTCGGCCTGTCGACGATCGCCGAGGGCGTCGAGACCGAGGCGCAGGCGGAATTCCTGCGCAACAAAGGATGCGACGCCATCCAGGGCTACTGGTACAGCCGCCCGCTCGACCCAGCCGGCTTCGAAGCGCTGCTCGACTGCCCCCGCTGAAGCGCGGGTCCCGCCCAAAAAACCGGGGCTTCCGACCGGAAGCCCCGAAGCCCGGTATCCCGCGCCGCGGAACCGAAGGGAGAGTCTGATGTGCGCCGCAGGCGCGCCCCCTGCTCAGGGAATGCGATAGCCGTAGCGCTCGATGATCTTCTTCGCCTTGTCGGATTTCAGGTAATCCAGCAGCGCGCGGGCCGCAGGCGCGTCCTTGCCCGGGTTCAGCAGCACCGCATCCTGCTTCAGCGTTTCATGCATCGCCTCCGGCACCACCCACGCCGAGCCGGAACGCAGGCGGCCGTTTTCCCAGACCTGCGACAGCGCGACGAAGCCCAGCTGCGCGTTGCCGCTGCTGACGAACTGGTAGGTCTGCGCGATGCTCTCGCCCTGCACGACGCGCGGCTCGACTTTCGACAGCACGCCGAGCTTCTGCATCGCCTGCACGGCGGCGCGGCCATAAGGCGCGACCTTCGCATTGGCGATCGCGACGAAGCGGAAGCTGTCAGTCTTCAGCACGGCGCCGCCCGGATCCACCAGCTTCGCGTCCGGCGACCACAACGCAAGGCGGCCGATCGCATAGGTGAATCCGCTGCCCGCCACCGCCCTGCCCTCCTTGAGCAATCGTTCCGTCGTCTCGTCGTCGGCCGACAGGAACAGCTCGAACGGCGCGCCGTTGCTGATCTGCGCGTAGAACTTGCCGGTCGCGCCCTGGGTCAGGCTGGCCTTGTGGCCGCTGTCTTTCTCGAATTCGGCGGCGATGTCCTTCATCGGCTGCGCGAAGTTGGCGGCGACCGCGACGCGCACCTCGGCCGCCTGCGCCGCTGCCGGCAGCAGCAGCGCCATCGCCAGCGCGGACAATCGGATACGGATCATGCGCTGTGCTCCGTCAGAATTTGTACTGCGCGCCGATGCTGATGCCCGACTGGTCGCGCGTGCTGACCGACTGCACCGTCTTGTTGCCGGTGTCCGGGCGCCACGCATCGTAGATCGAGAACATCGCCGTCGCGCCGTCCTTGCGGTCGACCGTCGCATAATCGACGAAGAAATCCCAGTCCTTGTACGGCGACCAGGTCAGGCCGGTGGCGACCATGCGCAGGTCGTTCAGGCCGCGCGTCGATGTCTTGTCCTTCACCTGGTACAACCCGACGTTGGCGCTCAGTTCAGGCAGCAGCCGGTAGACCGCGCCGGCGAACCAGGTGTCGACGTCCGCCTTGCCGGACGGCACGGTGGTGCTGAGCGTCGCGTTCGACAGCAGCGGGTTGCGCGTCATCGCATAGCCGGCGTTCAGGGTCAGCTTGTCGATCGTGTATTTCGCGGCGAAGAAATCGACGCGGTTGTTGGTCTCGTCCGGTATGACCGTCGGCGTGCCGTAGCCGAGGCGCGCCTCGATGTGGCTGTAGGCCGCCTCGAACCCGCCGTTCTTGTAGCGGCCGCCGAAGTAGTAATGGTTGCCGCGCTCGTCGCTGCCCGGGATGCCCGCCAGCGACACGCCGCCGTCGAGCGTCACGCCGCCGAACTCCGGCGACGTGTAGCGGATCAGCTTGTCGGCACGGTTCAGCCCGCCCGAGCTGTGGAAGCCGGCATAGCGCGCGACCGACTTGAGGCCGCCGAAGTTCCAGTTCTGCCGCGCGTCAAAGGCGCTGGACAGGTCGTTCTGCAGCGTCGGCCCGCGGCCGAACAGCAAGGTGCCATAGGGTTTGGACACCAGCCGCACGCTGGCCTCGCGGTCCAGCAGCGGGCTCTCGCCGGTGCCGCTGGACGCGGCATCCTTGCCGACTGCGCCGGTACGCGCTGAGAAGTTGGACTCCAGCGTCACCACGGCGCTGGTATTGGCGTCGATTTCGCGGGTCACCCTCAGGCCGATGCGGTTGTTGCCCTTGGGCTGGTCGCTCATGCCCGACGCGCTGTCGCTGCCCTTCATGTTGGACGCATCGTAGTAACCGGCCGAGACTTGGCCGTAGACCTGTGTCTTGTACTTGCGTTCGGCCTCGGCGCGCCGCTCGGATTCCTGGGTGACCTTGCGTACGTCCTGCGCCTCGTTGAATGCGCGGACCTCTTCGGCCTCGACCAGCTTCTTCAGCTTGCTGTCGTACTCCTGCTGCGTGAGGATGCCCTTTTCGAGCAGGATCTCGAGCAGCACTTTCACCTCGTCGCCGGCCTGTGCCGCACCGCTGAATGCAGCCGCGGACAGCGCCAGCACGCCTGCCGCCAGCGGACGCAGGCAGGGCCGGACGGCGATCGGGAGCGAAATTGTCGGAATGGTCATGGCGGCCCCGTCAAGATTAGTTTTTTATATTCCGTCCGAATATACAAATCGCTGTATCGAATGTCAATCCGCCTCTAGGGCATAAAACAGTACAGCGGACAGCTCGGAACATTCGCAGTGGCCGCGCCAGCATTACGTTATATAGTTGTTTATATTCTGCTTCGCTATAATGCGGTAATGACTGCCCTTCCCATCACCCTGCACGCCGAACTGACGCTGCGCGTCGGCGACGAGCTGCTTGCCAACGCCAAGCGCATCGAGCTGCTGCGCCAGATCGGTCTGACCGAGAACCTGACCAAATCGGCCCGCATCGCCGGGTTCAGCTACAAGGGCGCATGGGACACGATCGAGCAGATGACGCAGCTGACCGGCGACAGCCTGCTCGAACGGCAGGCCGGCGGCAAGGGCGGCGGCCGCACGCGGCTGACCGAGCGCGGCAAGCAGCTGCTGAAAAATTTCACCCTGGTGCAGGCCGAACATGCGCGCTTCATTGGCCGCCTGAACCAGCTCGCCAGCGGACTCGAGGCCGACTATGCGCAGCAGGCCGGCATCGCGCTGAAGACCAGCGTGCGCAACCAGTTCGCCGGCATCATCGTGTCGATCCTGCAAGGGCCGGTGACTGACGAGGTGACGATGATGGTGCACGGCAGCCTGATGCTGACCGCGTCGATCACGCACGGCAGCGGCCGCGAACTCGGACTCGATATCGGCGCGAAGGTGTTCGCGCTGGTGAAGGCGTCGTGGGTCGCGCTCGAGCCGCTGGAAGCGTCCGGCGCCAGCCACCGCAACGCATTCGCCGCGACGGTGCATGCGCTGGTGCGCGGTGAAGCCCATACCGAAGTGACGCTGCTGGCCGACGACGGCATCGACCTCGTCGCGACGTTGCCGAATGACGCCGCGGATACGCTCGGGCTGTCGCCCGGCGCGCGGCAACGGGTAGTGATCGATCCTTCCGGCGTGATCATCGGCGTGGCCGCCTGAGGCGCCGCGCCGGCCCGGCGCAGGTTCGCAGAAAAAGAAGCCGGGAGAGGCTCCCGGCCAACCCAAAGAGGATAGGCGTCCGCGCCGGCCCGAATTCCCCCCGGACTCGTGCCGGCCCGGCAGGCCGGCGCGCACAGACCGCCGCATTGTGAGCGCAAAGCGCGCCGGGCGTGATTGGATTTTTCTCGCAAAACCGGCCGATCCATTGCCTCCGGCGCGGGCCCCGGCGGCGCGCAGGCCGGACGATCAGATGCGCGCGTCCCGCTCCGCGCTGATCGCCTGCGTGACGGCGTGGTCACTCATCCCGGCTGACGCCAGCGCCAGCGCGGCGAGCTGCAGGCTCGCCTCCAGCGTCTCCGGTATCACCGCGGTGGCTCCGGCGGCGCGCAGCTCATGCGCATGCGCCTCGTCCATCGAGCGCACGTAGATCGGCAGCGACGGATTGGTCTCGCGCGCGCTGAGCAGCGTGTGCATTGCCTCGGCCGGCTGGTCCATCGTGATGAACAGCGCAGCCGCTTCTTTTGTATGCACTTTGGCGAGCAGCTCCGGCCGCGCCGCATTGCCGTAGAAAACCGGCACGCCGGCCTGCCGGAGCTCGCCGGCACGGCGCGCATTCTGCTCGATCGCCACGAAGGCGAGGCCCTGCTTTTCCAGCACCTCGGCAATCAGGCGGCCGACACGGCCAAAGCCGGCAATCACGAGATGGCCGCGCAGCGATTCCGGCAAGTCGGCCGGCTCGCCGGCATCATGCGCCGGCGCATTGCGTTCCAGCCGCTGGCGAATCCAGCCGCCCGCGCGCGCAGCGGCGGGTGTCAGCAGCATGCTGAGGCTGACCACCAGCAGCATGAACTGCGCGGTCGGCGCCGGCAGCAGGCCGATCGACAGCGCATAGCCGACGATCACGAAAGCGAATTCACCCCCCTGCCCGAGCAAGAGCCCGCTCTCGGCCGCCGGACCTGCGCGCAGCCCGCCGACACGGAACAGGCCGGCGACGACGGCCGACTTGATCAGCATCAGCCCGAGCGCCGACGCGAAAATCAGTGCGCCGTTCCGGCCCAGTTCGCCGACCTCGATTTCCATGCCCACCGACATGAAGAACAGCCCCATCAGCAGCCCCTTGAACGGCTCGACGGTGACCTCGACTTCATGCCGGTACTCGGTTTCGGCCATCAGCATGCCTGCAAGGAAGGCGCCAAGCGCCAGCGACAGCCCGGCCGCGGCCGTCAGCCACGCAATGCCGAGCGTGACCAGCAGGGTCAGCGCCATGAAGACTTCCGGCTGGCGGCGATGCGCGAACACGCGGAACAGCGGCGCGATGAAGCGGCTGCCAAGCAGGTAGATCACGCCGATGGCCAGAACCGACTTCAGCAGCGCCAGTCCCAGCACCGGCAGGAAACCGCCGGACGCGTCCTTGCCGAGCATGTCCATCAGGATCAGCAGCGGGATTACGGCAAAATCCTGGAACATCAGCACCGCGAAGATCGAGCGTCCCTCGGGCGTGGCCAGCCCGTTGCGCCGCGCCAGCAGCTGCATCACGATCGCGGTCGACGACAGCGACAGCACCAGCCCGAGGATTACCGACGCCTCGACCGAATTGCCGAACAGCCACGCGGCCGAGCCGATCAGCAGCGCCGTCAGCAGCACCTGCGCTGCGCCGCCGGCGAACACCCAGCGCCGCATCGACCACAGCAGCTCGGGCGACAGTTCGAGGCCGATCAGGAACATCAGGAACACGATGCCGAGCTCGGCATAGCCGTGGATCGCCACCGGGTCGGAAAAGGTCAGCGCGGCAAGCCATGGCCAGTCCTGCACCCAGCCGCCGACGGCGTGCGGGCCGAGCAGGATGCCGACGGCAAGGAAGCCGAGCACCTGGTTCATGCGCAGCTTCTGGAGCAGCGGTATGAGTATCCCGGACAGCGTGAGGAAAAGCAGGGCTTCGCGAAGGTAAGGCAATGCGGGGGTGTGCTGCATGCAGGGGCGCAGATGGTTATACGTTTCGCCAACCATTATAGGATAGCGGCGCCGCCGCAGCGGTGCACGGCGGCGCGAAGCTGCGGGTGCGGATCAGGTCAGATCACGCCCTGCGCCCGCATCGCGTCGGCCACCTTCACGAAGCCGGCGA
>CAYZXP010000037.1:0-21386 GCA_964482415.1 uncultured Bifidobacterium sp.
CCTCATCGCGAGTGGCAGGTCGGCCGTCGATTTCGTAGGGCGTGCATTCGTCGAACTGCATCACGATGTCGGAGTTCAGCACGCGCTGGATCTGCATCGAGATCTCGGGGGACAGGAACAGCTTGTCGCCGTTGACGGGCGACGCAAATTTCACGCCCTCCTCGGTGATCTTGCGCATCGCGCCCAGCGAGAACACCTGGAAACCGCCGGAGTCGGTCAGGATGGGGCGGTCCCAGCCGATGAAACGGTGCAGGCCGCCGAACTTGCCGATGATGTCGAGCCCCGGCCGCAGCCACAGGTGAAAGGTATTGCCGAGGATGATGTGCGCATCGATCTCGCGCAGCTCGTCCGGCGACATTGCCTTCACCGAACCGTAGGTGCCGACCGGCATGAAGATCGGCGTCTCGATGGTGCCGTGCGCCACTTCCAGGCGGCCGCGGCGGGCCTTGCCGTCGGTCTTGAGCAGGGTAAATTTCATTCTTGATCCTCGCGTTCGAGCAGCATCGCGTCGCCGTAGCTGAAAAAACGGTAGCGCTGGCTGATCGCATGCGCATAGGCGGCGCGGATGCGGTCATAGCCGGCAAAGGCCGATACCAGCATCATCAGCGTGGATTTCGGCAAATGGAAATTGGTGACCAGCCGGCTCACCGTCCTGAAACGATAGCCCGGCGTGATGAAGATTTGCGTATCGGCGCTGCCGGCAACCAGCCGGCCCGACTGCGACGCGGACTCGAGCGCGCGCAGGCTGGTGGTGCCGACGGCGACCACCTGCCGGCCTGCGCGCTGCGCGGCCTCGATCGCATCCACCGTCTGCTGCGATATGCTGTACCACTCGCTGTGCATCTTGTGCTCGGCAAGGCTTTCCGTACGCACCGGCTGGAAGGTACCGGCGCCGACATGCAGCGTCAGCCACGCGAGCTGCACGCCCTTGTCCGTCAGCTTCTGCAGCAGCGCGTCATCGAAATGCAGTCCCGCCGTCGGCGCGGCCACCGCGCCCGGATGCTTCGCATAGACCGTCTGGTAACGCTGCGCGTCGACGGCATCGGCCGCATGCTCGATGTAAGGCGGCAGCGGCAGGCGGCCGTACTGGTCGATCAGGGGAATCGCGTCAGAAGGGAAATGCAGCGTGAAGAACTCGCCCACACGCTCGCCGACGGTCACGTCGAACGCATCGGCCAGCCGCAGCTTCATCCCGGCGGCAGGCGACTTCGACGCGCGCACCTGTGCCAGCACCGTCGTCGCATCGGACACGCGCTCGACCAGCACCTCGACCTTGCCGCCGGTCTCCTTCACGCCATAAAAACGCGCGTTCAGCACGCGGGTGTCGTTGAACACCAGCACGTCGCCGGCCTGCAGCAGGTCGACGATGTCGGCGAAGGTGCGGTCGACCAGCCCGTCCTCCTGCACCTGCAGCAGGCGCGATGCGCTGCGCTCGGGCAGCGGCGCCTGCGCGATCAGTTCGGGCGGAAGGTCAAAGTCGAAGTCGGACAGCGAGTACATGGGAAGACGGCGAAAGGCACGGGAAAAAGAATAGGGGATACCGGCACGAGCGGGATGACGCCCGCACAGGCACAGGCCGGGATCCGGCGACAGGGAACCGCCCGATGCGCAGCGCGAAAAAGCCGGTATTCTACGCTGCCCGAGCCACCCCCGTTCGCCATGCCCGCCCCGCGCAAGAAAACCAGCCCGACGAAAAGCCTGCGCACCGCCGACCGCCTCGCGCGGCTCGGACTCTCGTCCGACGCGGCGCTGGTGCTGCACCTGCCGATGCGCTACGAGGACGAGACCCGGCTGCTGTCGATCGCCGAAGGCAGCCTGCGGCACGGACAGGCAGTGCAGGTCGAGGGCGTGGTCACCGATTGCGACGTGCAGTACCGCCCGCGCCGGCAGCTGGTGGTGACGCTGGCCGACGACAGCGGCCGGCTGACGCTGCGTTTCCTGAATTTCTACGGCAGCCAGGCCACGCAAATGGCCGTGGGCCGTCGGCTGCGCGTGCGCGGCGACATGCGGCACGGCTTTTTCGGTGACGAAATGGTGCATCCGGCCGTGAAGCCCGTGGAAGAAGATACACCGCTGCCGGATGCGCTGACGCCGGTCTATCCTGCCGGCGAAGGGCTGTCGCAGGCGCTGCTGCGCAAGGCGATCGCCAACGCGATGACCCGCATCGACTGGTCCGACACGCTGCCGTCCGGGCTGCGCGAGCGCCTGAAGCTGATGCCGTTCGAACCGGCGGTTCGGCTGCTGCACAACCCGCCGCCGGATGTCGACGAAAATGCGCTGGTCGAGCGTTCGCATCCCGCATGGATACGGATGAAGTTCGACGAGCTGCTGGCCCAGCAGCTGTCAATGAAGCGCGCGCAGGCCGCGCGGCGCCAGCAGGGTGCGCCGGTGCTGGAACACGCCGGCACGCTGACGGCCGCTTTCCTCGCCGCGCTGCCGTTCGCGCTGACCGGCGCGCAGCAGCGCGTGCTGGAGGAAATCCGCGCCGACCTGAAGGCGCCCTACCCGATGCAGCGGCTGCTGCAAGGCGATGTCGGCAGCGGCAAGACCGTGGTCGCGGCCCTTGCGGCGGCACAGGCGATCGACAATGGCTATCAGGCCGCACTGATGGCGCCGACCGAAATCCTGGCCGAACAGCATTTCCGCAAGATCGCCAGCTGGCTGGAGCCGCTGGGCGTGAATGTCGCCTGGCTGACCGGCAGCCTGAAGAAGCGCGACAAGGAGCATGCGCGCGAGCGCATCGAGTCCGGCACCGCGCAGCTGGTGGTCGGCACCCATGCGTTGATCCAGCATGATGTCGAATTCGCGAAACTGGGCCTGGTGATCGTCGACGAACAGCATCGCTTCGGCGTCGCGCAGCGGCTCACGCTGCGCAACAAGGGTGTCGGCAGCGTGCCGCACCAGCTGATGATGTCGGCCACGCCGATTCCGCGCACGCTGGCGATGACCTATTACGCCGACCTCGAAGTGTCCGTCATCGATGAATTGCCGCCCGGTCGCACGCCGGTCATTACGCGGCTGGTCGCGCAGGAGCGGCGCGATGAAGTGGTGGCGCGCGTACATGCGGCCGCGCTCGAGGGCCGGCAAGTCTATTGGGTCTGCCCGCTGATCGAGGAATCCGAAGCCCTGCAATTGCAGACTGCGACCGAAACGCATGAACTGCTGTCAGCCGCGCTGCCCGACCTGCGCGTCGGGCTGGTGCACGGACGCCTGAAGCCGGCCGACAAGCAGCAGGTGATGGATGCGTTTGCGCGCGGCGAGCTGCACGTGCTGGTGGCCACCACGGTGATCGAAGTTGGCGTCGACGTGCCGAATGCATCGCTGATGGTGATCGAGCATGCGGAGCGCTTCGGCCTGTCGCAACTGCACCAGTTGCGCGGCCGGGTCGGTCGCGGCGCAGCCGCCAGCGCCTGCCTGCTGATGTACCAGGGGCCGCTGGGCCCGGTGGCCAGGGAGCGGCTGGGCATCATGCGCGAGACCAATGATGGCTTCGAGATCGCGCGCCGCGACCTCGAGATCCGCGGTCCCGGCGAATTCCTCGGTGCGCGCCAGTCGGGGCAGGCGATGCTGCGCTTTGCCGATCTGGAAACAGACCAGTGGCTGGTGGAGAAGGCGCGCGATGTCGCCCAGCAGCTGCTGGCCACGCAACCCGCGGTGGCCGATGCCCATCTGGCGCGCTGGCTGGGGGCGAAGGAAGACTACCTGCGCGTTTGAACCCGGCCGGTCTGCTGCAGGCGCGCGGCGCGAGCGACGCGGCAGCTTGGGCCATCGCTGTCCAGCGTGTGCGAGCCTGACATGCACGTCCGCAGGCCAGTTATGCGACACTTACACGCATGACATTGACAGAACTGAAATACATCGTAGCGGTGGCGCGCGAAAAGCATTTCGGACGCGCGGCCGAAGCCTGTTTCGTCGCACAGCCCACGCTGTCAGTGGCGATCAAGAAGCTCGAGGACGAACTGGGCGTCGCCATCTTCGAACGCGGCGGCTCCGAGATCTCGGTCACGCCGATCGGTGCGCAGATCGTCGCGCAAGCCGAGCATGTGCTCGAGCAGACTGCCTATATCAAGAATATCGCCAAGCAGAACAAGGACCCGCTGGTGGGTCCCTTGCGCGTCGGCGTCATCTATACGATTGCGCCCTACCTGCTGCCGCAGCTGGTGCCGACGCTGATCAATACCGTGCCGCAGATGCCGCTGGTGTTGCAGGAAAATTTCACGGTCAAGCTGATCGAGCTGCTGCGTGCCGGCGAGCTGGACGCGGCCATCATGGCGCTGCCGTTCAACGAGCAGGGCCTGAACGTGCTGCCGCTGTATGACGAACCTTTCATGGTGGCGGTGCCGCGCCACCACCAGTGGGCCACGCGCAAGGCGCTGTCGGCCGATGAACTGAAAAACGAGACCATGCTGCTGCTGGGCGCCGGCCACTGCTTCCGCGACCAGGTGCTGGAAGTCTGCCCGGAGATGTCGCGCTTTTCGACCGGCGGCGGCGGCATTGCGCGCACCTTCGAAGGTTCGTCGCTGGAGACCATCCGTCACATGGTCGCCTCCGGCATCGGCATCACGGTGCTGCCGAAGGCCTCGGTGCCGGAGCCGCTGCCAAAGGACAGCATGTTGCGCTACCTGCCCTTCGAAGCCCCGGCGCCGTCCCGACGCGTGGTGATCGCGTGGCGCAAGAGCTTCACACGGCAGGCCGCGATCGAGGCGCTGCGACAGGCAATCCTGTCGTGCCGGCTGCACGGCGTGCAGATGCTGCCGGACGCCGCCACCGAAGAGAAATAACCGCAACCCGGGCCGCGCCGGCAACGCTGGCGGCGCCGACCCGTACGCACTACACTGCGCGCCATGAATCCCTCTGCTTCCCCGCTGCGGCAACGCCTTGCGCTGTATGCGCGACTGGTCCGGCTCGACAAGCCGATCGGCAGCCTGCTGCTGTTGTGGCCGACCCTGTCGGCGCTGTGGCTGGCGTCGGACGGCCGCCCGGACTGGTCGCTGGTCGCGATCTTCACCGTCGGCACCGTGCTGATGCGTTCGGCCGGCTGCGCGATCAATGATTTTGCCGACCGCGACTTCGACCGGCATGTGAAGCGCACCGCCGAACGGCCGCTGACGTCCGGCCGGATCGCCGCGTGGGAGGCCGTCGCAGTCGCCGCGGTCCTGGCCCTGCTGTCCTTCCTGCTGATCCTGCCGCTGAACGCCTTGACTCTTCAGCTGTCGGTGCTGGCCGTAATCGTCGCCGGCACCTACCCGTACTTCAAGCGCTTCTTCGCGCTGCCGCAGGCCTACCTCGGCATCGCGTTCGGCTTCGGCATACCGATGGCGTATGCAGCGGTGCTGAACAGCGTGCCGGCAGAAGCCTGGGTCCTGCTGCTGGCGAATGTGTTCTGGGCGCTGGCTTATGACACTGAATATGCGATGGTCGATCGCGACGATGACCTGCGCATCGGCATACGCACGTCGGCGATCACCTTTGGCCGCTTTGACGTACTGGCGGTGATGATTTGCTATGCCGTCAACTTGCTGCTGATCGGACTGGTCGGCGCATCGCGCGGCCTCGGGCCGGCCTTCTTCGGCGGCCTGCTCGTTGCCGCCGCCATGGCGGCCTACCATTACACGCTGATCCGCGGGCGCGACCGCCTGCGCTGCTTCGCCGCTTTCCGGCACAACAACTGGCTGGGTGCAGCCGTCTTCGCCGGCATCGTGCTGGGCCAAACCTTGGGCTGACACCGGCCTTTGCGCCGGTTTCGCCGCATCGCTGCAACAGCCACGGTTTTTCCGCGCTGTTCCGCTTGAGGACCGCCGAATACGGGCCAGATAATCGCGCGACAAGGCCACCACGGGCGTGGCCGCTGAACCCAACGCGCGAACCCCCGATGGACATTACCGAACTGCTGGCCTTCGCGGCCAGGAACAACGCGTCCGACCTGCACCTGTCGGCCGGCCTGCCGCCGATGATCCGCGTGCACGGCGACGTACGCCGCATCAACCTGCCGCCGATGTCGCACAAGGAAGTGCATGCGATGATCTACGAAGTGATGAACGACGGCCTGCGCAAGCGCTACGAGGAAAGCCTCGAGGTCGATTTTTCGTTCGAGCTGCCCGGCGTCGCGCGCTTTCGCGTGAATGCGTTCAACCAGGACCGCGGCGCGGCGGCGGTGCTGCGCACCATCCCGTCGAAGATCCTGTCGCTGGAAGAGCTGAACGCGCCGCGCATCTTCGCCGACCTCGCGCTGAAGCCACGCGGGCTGGTGCTGGTGACCGGGCCGACCGGCTCCGGCAAATCCACCACGCTGGCAGCGATGGTCAACCACGTGAATGAAAACGAGTACGCGCACATCCTGACGATCGAAGACCCGATCGAATTCGTGCACGAATCGCGCAAGGGCCTGATCAACCAGCGCGAAGTCGGTCCGCACACGCAGTCGTTCTCCGCCGCGCTGCGCTCGGCGCTGCGCGAAGACCCGGACGTGGTGCTGGTCGGCGAACTGCGCGACCTCGAGACGATACGGCTGGCGCTGACCGCGGCCGAGACCGGCCACCTGGTGTTCGGCACGCTGCATACGGTGTCGGCGGCCAAGACCGTCGACCGCATCATCGACGTCTTCCCCGGCGATGAAAAGGAGATGGTGCGCGCGATGCTGTCCGAGTCGCTGCAGGCGGTGATCTCGCAGACGCTGATCAAGACGCGCGACGGCAATGGCCGTGTCGCCGCGCACGAGATCATGCTCGGCACGCCGGCCATACGCAACCTGATCCGCGAGGCGAAGGTCGCGCAAATGTATTCGGCAATCCAGACCGGCAGCAGCGTCGGCATGCAGACGCTGGACGCGAGCCTGATGGAACTGGTGAAACGCAACCGCATCACGCCGGCGGCCGCGCGCGCCGCCGCGAAGATGCCGGAAAATTTCCCGGGATGAGCATGGACACTCCACAGGCATGGACCAACGTGCAACGGCTGCTGGCGCTGATGAAATCGAAAGGCGCGTCAGACCTGTTCGTCACCGCCGGCTTTGCGCCGGCAATCAAGCTCGACGGCCGGATGACCGCGATCGCGCCCGACCCGCTGTCGGCCGAAGACTGCCGCGCGCTGGTGCGCTCGGCGATGAACGAGCGGCAGCGGCAGGAATTCGACGACACCAACGAATGCAACTTCGCGATCGGCATCGACGGCATCGGCCGCTTCCGCGTGTCGGCCTTCATCCAGCAGGGCAAGGCCGGCATGGTCGCGCGCACGATCACCACCGAGATACCGGAACTCGACACGCTCGGCGTGCCGCCGCAGCTGAAAGACATCGTGATGGGCAAGCGCGGGCTGGTGATCATGGTCGGCGCGACCGGCTCCGGCAAATCGACCACACTGGCCGCGATGATCGGACACCGCAATGCGAACAGCCATGGCCACATCATCACCATCGAGGATCCGGTCGAGTTCGTCCATCCGCACCGCAACTGCATCGTCACCCAGCGCGAGGTCGGCACCGACACCGCCGACTGGCACACCGCGCTGAAGAACACCCTGCGGCAGGCGCCGGACGTGATCCTGATCGGCGAGATCCGCGACCGCGAAACGATGGACCATGCGATCGCCTTTGCCGAGACCGGTCACCTGTGCATGGCGACGCTGCACGCGAACAACAGCAACCAGGCGCTCGATCGCATCATCAACTTCTTCCCCGAAGAACGCCGCCAGCAATTGCTGATGGACCTGTCGCTGAACTTGCGGGCGATGATCTCGCAGCGGCTGATCCCGCTGAAGTCCGGCAGCGGGCGCTGCGCGGCGGTCGAGGTAATGCTGAATTCTCCCCTGGTGTCCGACCTGGTCTTCAAAGGGCAGGTGCACGAGATCCGCGAGGTGATGAAGAAGTCGCGCGAGCTCGGCATGCAGACCTTCGACCAGGCGCTGTTCGACCTCGTCGAGGCTGACCGCATCAGCATCGAGGACGCGCTGCGCAATGCCGATTCGGTGAACGACCTGCGCCTGGCGATCAAGCTGCACGGTCGCGACGCGCAAGGCCGCGACCTCGCGGCGAATACTGCCGGACTCAACATTATCTGATCGCCAAGCTTTACGGCGCACCGCAACGGTGCGCCGCCGCCCGCCGAAGAACTGGCGGGTTTTCCTCCGCTTGTTTCCCTTAATTCTCCGGGAACCTCAGCCGTAAATTGAAGCTGAGGAAAGCGCAATGCCATTACGACGCGCCGACCCGCATTGCGCCATTTCAGGAGAACTCCATGCAAACCCGACTCAAGTTTCATTCCCGCCAACAGGGCTTTACCCTGATCGAACTCGTGATCGTCATCGTCATCATCGGCATTCTTGCTGCGATTGCACTGCCCAAGATGACCGACCTCGCCGGCAATGCCCGCGCAGCGACTGTCAAGGGCGTGACCGGCAGCCTGGCCTCGGCCAACACCGCGATCTATTCGGCGGCGCAGATCAACAACCAGGGCGGCGCAACCGGCACCGTCAACGCGTGCAACACCACCGGCATCTCGACCGTCTACGGCTACGCTGCCGACACCACCGAGCTGCTGAAGTGCGTGACGCTGTCGCCGGCCTCCGACTTCAATACCGCGACCGCGAACGTGATCTCGCACGCAGGCGCAACGACGCCGGCTTCGTGCAACGTCACCTACGTCGCCGGCACCGCCACCGCCGCGCCGCAGTACAACATCACCGTGACAGGCTGCTGATACAGCCGCCGATCGAGCGTCACCGTGGACCTGAAGCCCCGCACAGCGCGTTCCCCTCGGGGGCGGCTTGCGCGCGGCTTCAGCCAGCTTGAAATGGTGATGACGATTGCGCTGGCCGGCATCATGTCGGCCGGTGCCGTGAACAAATGGATGCCGCAGGCAGGCAAGAGCAGCGCAAGTTACCAGGCGCTGCGACTGGCCGATGACCTGCGGCACACGCGCCTGCTGGCGATGGCCTGGGGCAAATCCCTGGTGTTCAGCAGCGCCGGCAGCAGCTGGCGTGTCAGCTGCTCCGACCCCTCGCAGTGCGCCAACGCCACGCCGGCGGCAAGCGCCTGCCCCAATCCCACGTCCGTGGTGGTCGACCCCGGTCACCACGGACCCTTCTGCATCCCGCTTGAAAACGGCGTCACCCTCAGCGGGCCCGCAACCATCGAATTCGACCTGCTCGGACGGCCGCAAAGCGCGGCCGCGATGTCCTTCCAGCTGTCGGCCAACGGCGCGGCGATCGCGACCGTGACCATTGCCGCGGACACCGGCTTCGTGACGACGGCGGTGCTGCAATGAACCGCCGCATGCCAGCCCGCCCGGCGGGATTCACGCTGATCGAGATGCTGCTGCTGATCGTGGTGTTTTCCGGCTCGCTGGTGGCGCTGCTGTCGGTGTCACGCCATGCCGCGCTGCGCGTCGCCGAAGTCGATGCCAGCGCGCGCGCGATGCAGTATGCGCAGGAACGCATCGAGACCGTGCTGGCCGACCGCCGCAACCCCGGTCGCGGCTATGCATACGTGCCGATCCAGTCCTCATCCTGCGCGAGCCTGTCGGCCAGCTGCGCCTATCCGGCGGAAAATCCCGTGACCGGCACTTCGCTGGTGCGCAGCGTGCAAGTCACCGATATTTCGGCCGGCGGCAGCTGCCCGAATCCGGCCAACGGCTGCAAGCAGGTGCTGGTCACCGTCACGCAAGGCGGGCGCAAGCTCGCGTCGCTGGCGGCGCTCCTGGCCAACAACTGACATGGCCGCGCCCGCCCGCTTCCGCGAAGGCGGCTTCAGCCTGCTGGAGCTGGTGATCTCCATGGTGCTCACCGCGCTGCTGGCGGTGATTGCGATGCAGCCGGTGCTGCGTGCGCTGCAGGCGCGCTCGCGCGTGGCCGGCAACCTCGCGGCCATCGATGCGCTGCGCTTCGCGACCGAGCGCATGGTGCGCGAACTGCGGCAAGTGCGCTACGACGCGCAGGGCAGCGGCTTTCAACTCGCCGCGCTGGCCCCGATCGCCGGCACGACCAGCGCCAGCAACGGACTGTGCTTCACCCGCGTCGGCGGCAGCGCCGGCGCGACCTATGCCAGCCTGGCATTGCGGCAAACCGGCACCACGGCCACGCTCGATGCGGTCAGCTGGCCCGGCTGCACGGCGAGCGCCCCGAAAACGCTGGCCGACCGCGTCAGCTCGCTGCGCTTTGATTACTGGAGCCATGGCAGCGGCGCCCCGGTGGCGCTGGCGCTGAATGACGCCGCGTTCGGCACCAGACTCGCCTTCATCGACATCACGCTGTCTGTCACGCCGAACGACGGTCCGGCCGTCAGCTATCGCTCGCGCGTGGTGCTGCGCAACGGCGCATGGGGAGCGGCAAAATGACGCGCCGCCCCTTCCGGTCGCCGGCGCGCCAGCGCGGCGCGTTCGCGATCGTCACGGTGCTGATGTTGCTGATTGTGGTCGCGGCCGCGCTGCGCTTCCTGCTGGCCGTCGCGGAATCGAACAGCAGTGCGACGGTGTCTCACCAGCAAGGCGTGAAAGCGCTGCTGGCCGCCGACAGCGGCATCGAGGCCATGGTCGCCAAGATGCGCAAGGCCGGGCCCATGTCCTGCAATGCCGCCAGCTTCCCCGGCGGCACGCTCGACGGCGCAAGCTATTCCGTCGCGTCGGCCTCGACGGTGACCAATATCGCGGTGGCCGCCAGCTGCAACGGCAAGCTGCTCGCGCGCGGCTGCCGCGGACAGGCGCAGGGCAGCGCAGGCTCCAGCCGCCGCACGGTCAGCGTCGACATCGCGTACTGCTCGCCGACCAGCGCCGGCGTGGCCGGTTTCGGCGGCCACACGACCAACATCGCGCAGACCATCGTCCCCTATCAGGCCAACTCGGTCGTGGTCAGCAACCTTGCGTTTCGCCGCAAGGACGATGCCGGCGGGCCGAACACCTCGGCCACCAGCTGCAACCAGTCCGGCACCTACAGCGGCACCTGCACCGAAGGCTGGAGCATCCAGTCCAGCTCGGGCATCCCGGCCGTTGGCGGTCGGGGCGTGATCGCGACCACGACGACGGTCGGCGACTACACGGTGATCCAGAACCTCGGGCTGGACCGCAACTTCGTCGCCACCGGCGCCATCTTCGAAGGCTCCGGCGTGACCTACCTCGGCGCCTATGCGGACGACAAGAGCGCGCAGAACAAGGGCACGGCGGGCACCTCGAACATTGTCGCCGGCCAGGTGCAAGACGGCCGGACGACCGGCACCAGCGCGACCGGAACGGCCGGCTGGTGCAAGGGCGCCGACACGCTGATCTTCGGCTTTTCCGCCAAGGCGCAGTCGGCGACGGACACGCTGACCTCGGTCAGCTTCGGCGCGGCGAAGATGCCGATGACGCTGCTCGAGCGCTTCCCGTCGCTGACCTATGACATGTATTCCGAAGTCTGGTACCTGCACAAGCCGCTGGCATCCGGCGGCATCGACAGCCTGTTCGCCACCGGCGTGCCGACCGATTTCAGTTTCACCGTCAACGGCGCGACCACCGACGAATGGGCGGCCGGCTTTGCCTGCCTGAAGAACGTGGATCCGGCGACGCCGCGCGGGCTGGTGAGTTTCATGCAACCGTATAACTGGTGGGAGCCCTTCTGATGCGGCTAGATTTTTCCCGGCTGCGCGCACGCTTCAGCGAGCTCACGGCCGCCCGGCGCCGCCGGCAACCGTGGACCGTCGCCGACCTGCAAGCGCAGCGCATGCTGGCGGTCACGGTCGCACCGGCCGCCGCCGGCCAGCGTCCGGCTGTCCTCGACGCGTCGGCGCTGGAGTACGAACAGGCGCTGCCCGCCACGGATGCGCTCACGGCCTTTGCGCAGCAACTGCCGGCAACCCGGCAGCGCTGGGCGCTGCTGCTGCCGCGCGACGCCTACCGGCTGGCCGTCATGCCCGAGCCCGAGGTGCCGGCGTCCGAGCTCGCGCAAAGCGTGCGCTGGCAGCTGGCCAGCACGCTCGATTTTCCGGTCGAGGATGCGGCGGTCGACTTCCTGCGGATACCGACGCGCGACGTGCAGCCCGAGCGCTCGCCCGAACTGTATGTGGTGGCTGCGCCCGGCGAGACCGTGCGGACGCAGGCAGCGGTGTTCCGTGCAGCGCGCCTCGACTTGCAGGCGATCGACATCCGCGAGACGGCGCAGCGCAACCTGGCCGCGCTGCTCGAGCACGACGACGAGCTGCTCGTGCTGGTCGCCTTCTGCGCCGATGAGGTGCGGATCAGCTTCAACTGGCGGCAGGAACTCTACATGGACCGGCTGATCGCGGAGCGATCCGTGCATGACGAAACGCCGGAGCGGCGCGCAGCCGCGTGCGAACGCATCCGGCTGCAACTGCAGCGCTCGCTCGAAGCGGTCCGGGCCAATCATCCGTTCATGCAGGCGGCGCGGATTGTCGTGGCCGATGCGCCGGAAGGTTTCATCGAGCTGCTCGGCTCGACGATGTTCGATCCGGTCGAGGCACTCGACCCCGAAGCGCTGTTCGACCTGGCGCGCACGCCGCAGCTGCGCGAGCCGCGCGCCTTCATGCAGTACTTCCATGCGCTCGGCGTCGCGCTGCGCGACCGGGAGGTGGCCGCATGAGCCAGCAGATCAACCTGCTGCCCAAGCCGCAGAGAAACCTGCTGCTGTCGGCGCCGCATGCGGCGGCCGCGCTGGCGTTCTGGTGCGCTCTGCTGGGCGTGTTCGCCTGGTCGGGCAGCCGCGACGCGGAGGCTGCGCGCCTGCGTGCCGACAAGGTCGCCGCCGAGCTCAAGTCGCAGCAAGTGCTGCTGCAGGCGCTGCAGAAGCGGCTGGGCGACGGCGCCGAGCCGCACGACCTGGCGGCACAGATCGCCGCGCTCGAGCCGCAGACGCGCGTGTCGAAGGACTTGCTGGAGCGGCTGAAGAATGGCGAGCTCGGCAGCCTCGACGGCTACGGCCGCCAGCTGACGGAATTCGCGAGCGTTCCGCAAAAAGGCGCGTGGGTCACGCTGGTGACGATGTCGAACGCCGGACGCTCGCTGCGCGTCGAGGGACGCGCGCTGAGGAAAGAGCAGATCCTGCCGTATGCCGCGACGCTGAATGCGGCGCTGGCCAAATACGGCATCGCGCTGAAGGACGTCGAGGTCGCGCCGATGCAGCAGACCGCGGACGAGGACCAGTCGGTGGCGCCCGTATGGACCTTCAAGCTTTACTGAGCCCCTGACATGAAACTGCCCACCCTGAGTCCGCTGCTGAACCCGTTGCTGGGTCCGCTGTGCGCCCGCTTCGACGCGCGGACGGCGCGCGAGCGCGTGCTGATGATGGCCGCCGTCGGCGCGCTGCTGTATTTCGGCGTCGACGCTGCGCTGCTGCGGCCGCAACAGCAGCAGCTGCGCCAGTTCGCTACGCAGGCGGACACGAAACAGGCGGAATTGCAGCGCGTGAATGCGCAAATCGCCGAGCTGTCCGCAAAGCTGGCGAAGAACAATGACGCCAGCCGACAGGCCGAGCTGGACGAGCTCAGGCGCATCATCGCCGAAGCCGATGCGCTGCTGTCGGAAGATGACGGCGGCTCGCTGCGGCTGTCCGCGCTGCTCGAGTCCATGCTGCGCACCACGCCCGGGCTGCGGCTGATGTCACTGAAGACCCTGCCGGTCACGCCGCTGCTGCCGCGTACCGGCCCGAAGGCCGCCGATGGCAGCGACCTGAAGCCGTCGCCACCGATGACCGGCAGCGCCAACGCAGCGCCCGAGCCGCCGCCGGTGGCGGTCTACCAGCATGCGGTCGAGATCGTCATCCAGGGCAATTACCTTGCGCTGCTGCCGTACATGGAAACGCTGCGGCGCTACCCGAAGCGGCTGTTCTGGACCAGCGCATCGCTGGAAGTGGTCAAGCATCCGGACTCGAGGCTGCACCTGACCATCACCACGCTCTCCGAGCAGAAGGCGACGCCGCTCGAATGAAGACCCTGCTCATCCTGATCGCTGCGCTGCTGTGCGCACAAGCAAGCGCTGCCGGCAAGCTGCGCGACCCGACCCGGCCGCTCGCGGCCACCGTGCGCAGCGGCGCTGCGCAACCGGCCGGCACGCCGCGACCGGTGGCGCCTGCCGTGCTGCCGGAACTGCAGCTGGTGCTGGTCGGCGGCGCGCGGCGCTACGCGGTAATCGATGGCGAACTGCTGGCCGAGGGCGATGCGATCCGCGGCCTGAAGCTGCTGCAAATACTGGCCGAAGCCGTCGTGCTGATGACCCCGAACGGACCGCGCACGCTGCCGCTGTCGGCACCGCCCGAACAATGAAGGAAAGACCCGTGAACCTCTCCCTGCCCCAACGCTCACTGAGCGCCCTCGTCGCGCTGGCCATCGCCGGCTGCGCCGCCACGCCGCCCGCGCCGCTGCCGAAGAGCGTGAACATTGCCGAGGCCCTCGCGCAGCCGGAGCCTGCGCCGGTCATGCCGCTGCCCGAACCGCCAGCCGCGCCGCCAGTGGCGGAAGCGATGCCGGTACCGCTGGCCGCGCCCGACCCGAACGAGCCGCGCATCGACATCGCGATGAACAATGTGCCCGCTCGCCAGTTCTTCATGGCGCTGGTGGCCGGCACGCCTTACACGATGCTGGTGCACACGAACGTGACCGGCAATCTGTCGGCGCGGCTGCAGCGCGTCACCGTGCCGGAGGCGCTGGACGCAATGCGCGAGCTGTACGACTTCGACATCACGCTGCAGGGACGCAAGGTCACGGTGCGCCAGCCCGTGATGGAAACACGGGTTTTCCAGGTCAACTATCCGACCGGCACCCGCAAGGGCAACTCCGATACCCGCGTGGCGGCCGGCTCGCTGGCCGATGCGCCGATGGCCCCGGGCGTGGCCGGCGCGCCCGCGCCTGCCACCGGCCGCAGCCCGGACAGCAGCCGGGTGTCGACCGCGTCGGAAGCGGACTTCTGGACCGAACTGAAAACCTCGCTGGAGGCGATCGCCGCGATCGCGGCCGGCAACGGCCGCAGCATCGTCGTCAGTCCGCAGTCGGGCGTGGTGGTGGTGCGCGCGATGCCGAAAGAGCTGCGCGACATCTCCGCCTACCTGAAAGCGACGCAGCTGTCGGTGGAGCGGCAAGTGATCCTCGAAGCGAAGATCATCGAGGTGCAGCTGTCGGAGGGCTACCAGAGCGGCGTGAACTGGTCGGCGTTCCGCGCCGGCAGCACGAACGCCGTCGGCGGCGTGCTGCAGCCGGGCACCTCCCTGTCGAACACGCCGGCTACGCCGCTGACGGGCAACAACCTGTCCGCCGTGATGGGCGCGGCCGGCTCGGCCATCAGCACGGTGGCGAATGCCGGCGGCACGATGTTCGGGCTGGCGCTGCAAGGCACCAGCTTCGCTGCGCTGGTGTCGTTCCTCGAGACGCAGGGAGCAGTGCAGGTGCTGTCCAGCCCGCGCGTGTCGACGCTGAACAACCAGCAGGCGGTGCTGAAGGTCGGTACCGACGAATTCTTCGTCACCGGCGTGTCCGGCGGCACGACGACGCCGTCGGCCGGCGGCGCGATCACGACCACGCCGAACGTGACGCTGCGCCCCTTCTTCTCCGGCGTGGTGCTGGACGTACTGCCGCAGATCGACGCCGACGGCAACATCATCCTGCATGTGCGGCCGTCGGTGTCGCAGGTGACGACGGTGAACAAGAACATCAACCTCGGGGTCGGCGGCCAGCTGCAGCTGCCGCTGGCATCGAGCAGCGCGTCGGAAGCCGACAGCGTGGTGCGCGCCAAGAATGGACAGGTCGTGGTGATCGGCGGGCTGATGCGCGAGAGCGGCAGCAACGACCGCTCGCAAGTGCCCGGCATCGGCAACGCGCCCGGCGTCGGCAAGCTGTTCGGCAACAGCAACCGCTCGTCGCAAAAGCGCGAGCTGGTGATCCTGCTGAAGCCGACCGTGATCGCCGACGGCAGCCAGTGGAATGACGACATCCTGAAGACGCAGCAACGCGTGCAGCGGCTGGGCGCGCGGGACACGAAATGATCTCGCGCGACGCCATCGGCGCAGACGGAGGAGCGATACCGATGCTGGACCTTCACCGCTTTGACATCGACGCCCGTTTCGCGCAGCTGCTGCCGGAGATGCAGGCACGCCGGCATCTCGCGCTGCTGCTGCGCGACCAGGGCGACAGCTTCCTGCTCGGGCTGGCCGACACGGCCAATCTGCGCGCGCAGGATGCGATCTCGCAGTTGCTGAAGCGCCCGCTCGACGTCGTGCAGGTCGACCGTGACGCGTTGCTGGCGACGCTTGACCGGGTGTATGGCAAGTCCGAACAGCTGGGTGAGTTTGCGCGCGAGGTCGAGCGCAACATCGAACGCGAGGCCGGCATCGTCGACCTCGACCAGATGGGCAAGGTGATCGATGACGTCGATGCACCGGTGGTCAAGCTGCTGCAGACCATCTTCGACCATGCGGCGCAGGTGCGCGCGTCCGACGTGCACATCGAGCCGCAGGAAAAGCGCCTGATCGTGCGCTACCGGATCGACGGTGCGCTGCATGTGCAGGCCGAGGCCGACCTGAAGATCGCGTCGCCGCTGGTGGTGCGGCTGAAGCTGATGGCCGGGCTCGACATCGCTGAAAAGCGGCTGCCGCAGGACGGGCGCATCGCGGTGCGCTCGGGGCTGCACAAGCTCGACGTGCGCATGTCCACGCTGCCGACGCTGTACGGCGAATCGGTGGTGCTGCGGATCCTGATGCAGCAGCAGGGACTGGTCGCGCTGACCGACACCGGCATGGACCCGCAGGTGTTCCACAGCTTCGAGCATGCGATCCGCGCGCCGCACGGCATCGTGCTCGTCACCGGCCCTACCGGCAGCGGCAAGACCACGACGTTGTACGGCGCGCTGAAGATGCTGAACCAGCCGGACGTGAAGATCCTCACCTGCGAAGACCCGGTGGAATACCGGATGGCCGGCATCGTGCAGGTGCAGACAAATGAAAAGATCGGCCTCGACTTTGCGCGCGTGCTGCGCTCTTTCCTGCGGCAGGATCCGGACGTGATCTTCATCGGCGAGATCCGCGACCACGAGACCGCGGAAATTGCGAGCCGTGCCGCAATGACGGGCCACCTGGTGCTGTCGACGCTGCATACCAACGATGCAATCAGCACGCCGGGACGGCTGGTCGACATGGGCATTCCGCCCTACCTGATCGCCTCGACGCTGCTGGCGGTGGTGTCGCAGCGACTGGTGCGGCTGTCGTGCAAGCACTGCGCTGCGCCTTATCAGCCGGACGAGGATGAAGTGCAATGGCTGCTGCAAGGCCTCGGCGTCGATACGCTGCCGGAACGCGCGCAGCTGAAGCGTGGCTGCGGCTGCCCGCGCTGCAACAACATCGGCTACCAGGGCCGCACCGGCGTGCACGAAATCCTCACGATCTCGCCGCCGCTGGCGCGCGCGCTGCGCGGCGGCACGCTGCAGGAATTCGAGACAGCCGCGCAAGAAGCGATGACGGGCGCAACGATTGCGCACCGGGTGCTGCAACTGGTGCTGGACGGCCGCACCACGGTTGCCGAAGCGATGAAGGTCGTGAACTGGGATGACAGCTGATGCAGCACTTCGCGTATGAGGGGCGCAACCGGCACGGCGAGCTGGTCAAGGGACGGATCGAATCGCCGAATTCGCAGGCGGTGGTGCAATGGATGATGGGCGCCGGCATCGTGCCGGTGAAGATCAGCGCACAGGCGCAGGCCGCACCGCAGGGCTCGCTGGTGGACAAGCTGAACGGCCGCGGCACGCTGAGTGCGACCGACCTGCTGCTGTTCACCCGCCAGCTCGGCACGATGGTGCGCGCCGGCTTGCCGATGATGCAGGCGCTGTCCGGCATGCAGAGCTCGTCCGGCAATCCGAAGCTGGCCGCGCTGCTCGGCAAGCTGCGCGAAGACCTCGACCAGGGTCTCGAGCTGTCGGTGGCGATGTCGCACCATCCGCATTTCTTCGATGACTATTATGTGAGCATGATCCGCGTCGGCGAAGGCGCGGGCCGGCTCGACGAAATTTTCACGCGGCTGTTCGCTCAGCTCGAGTTCGAGCGCGACATGCGGCAGAAGATCAAGGGCGCGTTGCGCTATCCGACCTTCGTGGTGATTGCGATCGCCATCGCCATCGGCATCCTGACGATCTTCGTGATCCCGGTGTTCGCCAAGGTCTATGCCGGGATGAAAGTAGAGCTACCTCTGCTGACGCGCGTGCTGCTGGCGGTGTCGGACTTTGCGGTGAACTGGTGGTGGGCAGTGCTCGCCTTCCTCGGCGCGTGCTTCTACGGATTTCGCTTGACGATAAAGCAGCCGGGCGGACGCTATCGCTGGGACAAGTTCAAGCTGAAGCTGCCGCTGATCGGGAGCATTTTCAACAAGGCTGGCATTGCGCGCTTCTGCCTGTCGTTCTCGATTGCGTGCAAGAGCGGCGTGCCGATCGACCAGGCGTTCACGCTGGTCGCGAAGGTGGTCGACAACGCGTTCTTCGAGGAGCGCATCCACGGCATGCGCGAGGGCATCACGCGCGGCGAGACCATGCTGCAGATCGCGCAGGGCTCGGGCATCTTCAAGGCGATGGAGATGCAGATGATCTCCGTCGGCGAAGCGACCGGCGAAATGGAAAAGATGATGGAGCAGGTCGCAACGATGTACCAGGAAGAGCTGCAGTACGAAGTCAGCCGGCTCGGCGATGCGATCGAGCCCATCCTGCTCGCGGTGATGGGCGGGCTGGTGCTGGTGCTGATGCTGGGCATCTTCCTGCCGCTGTGGGACCTCGGCCAGCTGGCGCAGCAGGGATAAAACCGACGGCGAACCGGCCCGGCCTGCAGGCCGGGCCTCGACAAAGGATCAGTCCTTGCCGAATTCCTCGCCGAGCTCCTTGCCGCGCGCCGCGGCCGCATGCAGCGCCTTCACGAACGCGGCCTTCATGCCGCTGGCGTCCATCGAGGTCAGCGCCGCATAGGTGGTGCCGCCCTTCGACGTGACGCGTTCGCGCAGCAATGACACCGGCTCATCCGAGCGCACCGCCAGTTCGGCCGCGCCGGCGAAAGTGGCCTGCGCGAGCTGGCGGCCCTGTGCTTCCGTCAGGCCCAGCTCGACCGCGGCCTGCTGCATCGCTTCGATGAAGTAAAACACGTAGGCCGGGCCGCTGCCGGACAGCGCCGTGACCGCGTCGATCTGCGCCTCGTCCGGAATCCACACCGTCTCGCCGACGGCGCGCAGGATCGCATCGGCGATGTCCTTCTGCTGCGCCGACACGCCCGGCATCGCCACCGCGCCGGTGATGCCCTTGCCGACCAGCGCCGGCGTATTCGGCATCGTGCGCACGATCGCCTGGTGCCCGCCAAGCCAGCGCGACAGGTCAGCCGCGCGGATGCCGGCGGCAATCGACAGCACCAGCTGCGACTTCAGGTACGGCCGCACGGCGGCAACGACTTCGCGCATCTGCTGCGGCTTGACCGAAAACACGATCACGTCGGCCGCGGCGAGGGCGTCGTTCGGCGCCGGCGCGGTCGTCACGCCGAAGCGCTGCGCCACGGCGGTCAAAGCCTCCGGCACGACGTCGATCACATGGATGTTGCCGGCCGCCGTGAGCTTGCCGGCGAGGCCGCCGATCAGCGCCTGTGCCATGTTGCCGCCGCCGACGAAGGCGATCTTCAAATCATTTTGCATAATCTCTCTTTCCGAAAATGGCCGTGCCGATGCGCACGATCGTCGCGCCCTCGGCAATGGCTGCAGGCATGTCGGCTGACATGCCCATCGACAGGGTGTCCGTGGCGATGCCCAGTTCGTGCAGCTGCGACTGCAGCGCGCGCAATTGCGCGAATGGCTTGCGCTGCTGGTCCGGGTCATCGGCAGGCTCGGGTATGGCCATCAGCCCGCGCAGCTTCAGGTTCGGCAAGTCCGCCACCGCGCGCGCCAGTGCCGGCAGTTCGGCCGGCGCGACACCGCTCTTGCTCTCTTCACCGCTGACGTTCACCTGCAGGCAGATGTTCAGCGGCGGCAGGTGGGCCGGCCGTTGCTCCGACAGGCGGCGCGCGATCTTTTCGCGGTCGACCGAATGTACCCAGTCGAAATGCTCGGCGACAGGCCGCGTCTTGTTGCTCTGGATCGGCCCGATGAAATGCCATTCGAGCACCAGGTCCGGCCGCAGCGCCCTGACCGCCTGCTGCTTGTCGATTGCTTCCTGCAGGTAGTTCTCGCCGAATGCTCGCTGGCCGGCGCCGGCGGCCTCGATCACCGCCTCCGGGCCGAAGGTCTTCGACACGGCCAGCAGCAACACCGTGGCCGGATCGCGGCCTGCCTGCGCGGCGGCGGCGGCGATCGCTTGCCAGACTTGCTGAAGGTTTGCTGAAATAGACATGGGGCGAGATTATCGCTTATCGGCAGATTGCTTGAAAATACGCCAGGTTCTCTGTACGGTTCATGCCCTTCATTCCTGCACACCGCCCATGAACCGCCTTCATGACATTGCACTGACCCGCATCGACGGCACCCCGACGACGCTGGACGCGTACCAGGACAAGGTCCTGCTGATCGTCAACACCGCCAGCCAGTGCGGCTTCACACCGCAATATGCGGCGCTGGAGGCCTTGTACCGAAAATACCAGGGCCGGGGCTTCGTCGTGCTCGGCTTCCCGTGCAACCAGTTCGGTGCGCAGGAACCGGGCGATGACGATCAGATCGCCGCATTCTGCAAAAACAGCTACGGCGTCAGTTTCCCGATGTTTTCCAGGGTAGAGGTCAACGGCCCGAACGCGCATCCGCTGTTCATTGCGCTGAAGCAGCGTGCGCCCGGGATATTCGGCAGCCAGCGCATCAAGTGGAATTTCACAAAATTCCTGGTTGATCGTGAAAGCGGCAAGATCACCCGCTATGGGTCGCTGACCTCACCGGAGAAGATCGAGCGTGACATTGTCCGTGCGCTGAACGCTCGCTGACGGCCTGCGCAAGCCCTGCACCCTGCCATTTCCCGCCCCGGATCGGTAAAAATCCCATACTGAAACCCCGTCTTCCCGCTGGTTACACAGTCCCCGCCCTCGTCGCTCCTGCGACGCGGCGCTTCCGACAACCATCAGGGAGACATCATGGACCAGGCCAGCTTCGAACAGCTCTGTCGCGATACCGCCACAGCGCTGCATCACTCCGAACCGGATGCGCTCGTTTCGCGACAGCAGATCACCCTCGACGGTGTCGACATCGGCATCTTCTTCGATGAATTCGATGCGGCCGATCGCATCGTCTGCTATATCGATATCGGCGAAGTGCCGGAAGGCGGCCGCGAAGACATCCTCGCGCGCATGCTTGCCATCAACCTGCTGACCGGCACGAAAACGGCCGGCGTCTACGGGCTCGATCCGCAACGGGATCACATCGTCTTCGTCCAGCATTTCCTGTATCCCGACATGCTGACCGGCGAGTCACTTGCCGACATCCTGCAGGC
>CAYZXP010000038.1:0-21254 GCA_964482415.1 uncultured Bifidobacterium sp.
ACCTGCGGCAGATTGCCGCAGCGCTCGACGTCACGCTGTTCCGGCGCGGCGAAAAATTCATCGCCGACGGTGCGAACGCCGCCAGGGCGATTGAACTGCTCGAGCGCTTCTATGCGGAAGCGGACCGCCCGATCTCGATCGAGGACGTGCAGCTGGCGCTGGTCGAGCAGCGCGCGACCACGGCCGGCGCGGACAAGCCGGCCATCCTTGCAAAGAACCACGAGGAATCGCCGGACAGCCCGGTGCTGAAGACGCGCCGCAGCGACCTGCGCGGACGCACGCCGCACCAGAGCCAGTACCTGAAGCACATCCTCGAACATGACGTGACCTTCGGCATCGGCCCGGCCGGCACCGGCAAGACCTATCTGGCCGTGGCCTGCGCAGTCGATGCGCTCGAGCGCGACGCGGTGCGCCGCATCGTGCTGACGCGACCGGCAGTCGAGGCGGGCGAGCGGCTCGGCTTCCTGCCAGGCGACCTCGCGCAGAAAGTCGACCCTTACCTGCGCCCGTTGTATGACGCGCTGTACGACCTGCTCGGCTTCGACCGCACGCAGAAAATGTTCGAGAAGCAGGCGATCGAGATCGCACCGCTGGCCTACATGCGCGGGCGCACGCTGAACCATGCATTCATCATCCTCGACGAGGCGCAGAACACCACGCCCGAGCAGATGAAGATGTTCCTCACCCGCATAGGCTTCGGCAGCAAGGCCGTGGTCACCGGCGACGTCACGCAAATCGACCTGCAGCGCGGCCAGAAGAGCGGCCTGGTCGATGCGATGAAGGTGCTGGACTCGGTGCGCGGCATCGCGTTCACCCGCTTTACCAGCGCCGATGTGGTTCGTCACCCGCTGGTCGCGCGCATCGTCGATGCGTATGACGCAGCCCAAACCGCGGCCGCTGCGGCCGCCCCGCGCGATGCCGGCAAAAAATAAACTGTCCCTTTCCGTCCAGTACGCCGACAAGCGGCTGGCCGATGACGTCCCGCGCAAGGACATCCGCCGCTGGGTGCAGGCGGCGCAATTTGCACCGGCCGAATTCACGATCCGCTTCGTCGGCGAGGACGAAGGCCGCGAGCTGAACCGCGACTATCGCGGCAAGGACTATGCGACCAATGTGCTGACCTTCGCCTATGCGGATGGCGAAGAGGTCGCGGAAGATGACGTGGTGCAGGCCGACATCGTGCTGTGCGTCGACGTGCTGCTGAAGGAAGCGGCCGAACGCGACCTGCCGGTGGTGCAGCATGCGGCGCACCTGGTCGTTCATGGCGTGCTGCATGCGCAGGGCTATGACCACGAAGACGACGAAGAGGCGGCGGAGATGGAGGGTCTGGAAACGGAAATCCTCGGCGAACTGGGATTTCCGGACCCCTATTCCGCCTGAACCGACACGCCGGCATCGACGGCAATGACATTTCGGCGCGGCAAGCCCGCGCCGGAACCCGAGCCCCGCAAATTGGCAGACCTGTCATCCTTTTGCGGTATGCTGTCCTTTCCTGAACTACGGCTTTGCGCCAAATGCAAGACTATCCCCCCGGCAGTCGTCCGGAACACAAGCCTCACCGGTCCCTGTTCGAGCGACTGACCGCACTGATCTCCCCCGAACCCGAAAACCGCGCCGAACTGCTCGACCTGCTGCATGACGCGCAGGAGCGCAACCTGCTCGACGCCGACGCAATGTCGATGATCGAGGGAGTATTTCAAGTATCCGACCTCGCCGCGCGCGACATCATGATCCCGCGCTCGCAGATGGACGTGGTCGATCTCGCCAAGCCGATCGACGAGTGGCTGCCGATGGTGCTCGAGACCGCGCATTCGCGCTTCCCGGCCGTCGACGGCGACCGCGACAAGGTGGTCGGCATCCTGCTCGCGAAAGACCTGCTGCGCTACTACGCGGAAGAATCCTTTGAAGTGCGCGACATGCTGCGCCCGGCCGTGTTCATCCCGGAATCGAAGCGCCTGAACGTGCTGCTGCGCGACTTCCGCGCCAACCGCAACCACATTGCGATCGTCGTCGACGAATACGGCGGCGTGGCCGGCCTGATCACCATCGAAGATGTGCTCGAGCAAATCGTCGGCGACATCGAGGACGAATACGACTTCGACGAGGAAGAGGACAACATCCTGCCGGTCAAGGACGGCAGCACCGGCCCGCGCTGGCGCGTGAAGGCGCTGACCGAAGTCGACCAGTTCAACGCAACGCTCGGCACCGAATTGCCGAGCGGCGACGCCGATACCGTCGGCGGCGTGGTCACGAATCACCTCGGGCGCATGCCGCGCAAAGGCGAACAGTTCCGCATCGGCCGGCTGGGCTTCGAAGTGCTGCGCGCCGATGCGCGGCAGTTGCATGTGCTGCTGGTCGAGAAGCTGTCCGGCAGCGCGGACACGGGCGACGGCGAACGCGACTGATGCACGCACGCCTGCGCACGTTCACGGTCCCGCACGCATGAGGCCGGCGCTCGCCTTCGCCACGGCACTCGCCGCCGGTGGCGCCACCGTGTTTGCCTTCGCGCCCTTCGGCTGGTGGCCGCTGCAGCTCGCGGCGCTTGCCCTGCTGTTCCGGATGACGCAGGGCGCCGCGACGCCGCGTGCGGGCTTCGCTTTGGGCTGGGCGTTCGGTGCGGCAAGCATCACGGCTGGCACGCACTGGCTGTACGTCAGCATGCATGATTACGGCGGCATGCCGGCGCCGATGGCGGCGCTCGCGGTATTGCTGCTGGCATCCTTCATCGGCCTGCTGTACGGCGCCGCGCTGTGGGTTGCAAAACGGGTGGCCGTGCATGCGCCGGCTGCGCTCGTGCTGCTGTTGCTGATGCCGGCCTGCTGGACGCTGGCCGACTGGCTGCGCGGATGGATCTTTACCGGTTTCCCGTGGGTTGCCACCGGCTATGCGCACACGGCCAGCCCGCTGGCCGGCTTTGCGCCGCTGGTCGGCGTGTACGGCGTCGGGTTGCTGGCTGCCGTGCTCGGCGGCGGCATCGCGGTCGCATTGCGGCTGCGCCGCCCGGGCAGCGCGTCGGCCGCGGCACTTGCGCTGCTGGTACTGCTGCCATCGGCCGGCATCGCCCTGTCCGGCCTGCGCTGGACCGAGCCGCTGGGCCAGCCGGTAACGGTCAGGCTGTTGCAGGGGAATGTGCCGCAGGACCTGAAATTCGACGGCGCGCAACTGCTGGCATCGCTGCAGCTGTACCGGCAGATGATCACGGAGAAGCCGGCCGACCTGATTGCCACGCCGGAGACGGCGCTGCCAATGCTGGCCTCGCAGCTGCCGGACGGCTATCTGGAGGGTCTCGCGGCATTCGGGCGCGACAGCGGCAGCCGGCTGCTGATCGGCGTGCCGTTGAGCAGCGCGCCCGGCATTTACCTGAACAGCGTGCTCGGCGTCGCCGACGGCAACGCGTCGGCCTACCGCTATGACAAGCACCACCTGGTGCCTTTCGGCGAGTTCATTCCGATGGGTTTTCGCTGGTTCGTCGACATGATGCAGATACCGCTGGGCGACTTTGGCCGTGGCGACCTGCAGCAGCCGGCTTTCAGCGTGAAAGACCAGTGGGTGCTGCCGAACATCTGCTACGAAGACCTGTTCGGCGAGGAAATCGCCGCGCAGCTGGCGGCGGCCGCCGACCGCGGCGTGCCGGTCGCCAGCGTGTTGCTGAACGTTTCCAATATTGCATGGTTCGGCGACACGATCGCGCTGCCGCAGCACCTGCAGATCTCGCAGATGCGTGCGCTCGAAACCGGCCGGCCGATGCTGCGCTCGACCAATACCGGCATGACTGCCGTGGTCGACGAGCGCGGACAGGTCGCGGCCCGCCTCGCGCCGTTCACGCGCGGCACGCTGGAAGCGCGCGTGCAGGGCATGCAGGGGCTGACGCCCTACGTCCGGCTGGGCAATGGCGTGGCGGCCGGACTGGCTGTACTGCTGCTGGCGGGATTCTGGCTGCGCTCGCGCCGGCGGCGCGCCTAACCCCTCGCAGCGCCCCCGCAAACCCCCTCCCCCCTGTCAAAACCCGATAAAATCGCGGGTTTTGGCAATCACGTCCGTTCTCACATGCTGACCTTCCAACAAGTCATCCTGAAACTGCAGGAATACTGGGACGCGCAAGGCTGCGCGCTGCTGCAACCGTATGACATGGAGGTCGGCGCCGGTACCTCGCACACCGCGACCTTCCTGCGCGCCATCGGCCCGGAGCCGTGGCGTGCCGCGTATGTGCAGCCGTCGCGCCGCCCGAAGGATGGCCGCTATGGCGAAAACCCGAACCGCATGCAGCACTACTACCAGTACCAGGTGGTGCTCAAGCCGGCGCCGGAAAACATCCTCGACCTTTACCTCGGCTCGCTCGAGGCGCTCGGCCTGAAGCTGACCGAGAACGACGTGCGCTTCGTCGAAGACGACTGGGAAAACCCGACGCTGGGCGCATGGGGACTGGGCTGGGAAGTCTGGCTGAACGGCATGGAGGTCACGCAGTTCACTTACTTCCAGCAGGTCGGCGGCATCGACTGCAAGCCGGTGCTCGGCGAGATCACTTACGGCATCGAACGCCTCGCGATGTACCTGCAGGGCGTCGAGAACGTGTTCGACCTGGTCTGGACCGAGTGGGAAGAAAACGGCGTGACGCGTCGCCTGACCTATGGCGACGTGTTCCACCAGAACGAGGTCGAGCAGTCGACCTACAACTTCGAATACGCCAACGCGGAGTTCCTGTTCTCGCTGTTCTCGAACTACGAATCGGAAGCCAAGCGCCTGATGGAAGCGAAGCTCGCGCTGCCGGCCTACGAGATGGTGCTGAAGGCCGCGCACACCTTCAACCTGCTGGACGCGCGCGGCGCGATCTCGGTCACCGAGCGCGCCGCCTACATCGGCCGCATCCGCAACCTCGCGCGCGCGGTCGCCGCTGCGTACTACGCGTCACGCGAGGCGCTCGGCTTCCCGATGCTGGGCGGAGCGGACGCGCAGCGCAAGGCGGCCTGACCGGCCACAGACGGACCACCGAATACAGAAGAACATCCCATGAAGCAAACACTGCTGGTCGAACTGCTGACCGAAGAACTGCCCCCGAAGGCGCTGGCCAAACTCGGCGACGCATTCGCGTCCGCGATGGTCAATGGCCTCTCCGCGCGCGCCTTCCTTGAAGAGGGCGCAACCCATGTGTCGTATGCGACGCCGCGCCGCCTGGCCGTCGCCATCACCGGCGTGCGCGCGTCGTCGCCGGACAAGTCCATCCGCGAGAAAGTGCTGCCGGTATCGGTGGCGCTGGACAAGGAAGGCCAGCCGGCTGCGCCGCTGGCGAAGAAACTGGCCGCGCTGGCCGCACAGGCCGGCCGCGACAGCATCGCGCTGGAAGAACTCGAGCGCGCCAGCGACGGCAAGGCCGACAGCTTCTATTTCACCTACACCGCGCCCGGCCAGCCGCTGGCGACCGGCCTGCAGGCCGCGCTCGAGGAGAGCGTGGCGAAGCTGCCGATCCCGAAGGTGATGAGCTACCAGCGCCCGGACGGCGAGACGGTGCAATTCGTGCGCCCGGTGCACGGCATCGTCGCGCTGCTCGACGAGCAGGTGGTGCCGCTGTCGCTGCTCGGCCTGACGTCGGGTCGCACCACGCTCGGCCACCGCTTCCTGTCGACCAGGGCGCAACTGACGATCGCGTCGGCCGCCAGCTATGCCGACACGCTGCAGGAAGAAGGCAAGGTGATCGCCAGCTTCGGCGCACGCAAGGAAAAGATCCGCGCCGCGCTCTTGTCCCAGGCCGGCAATGACGCCATCCTGATGCCGGAGTCGCTGCTCGACGAGGTCAATGCGCTGGTCGAATGGCCGGTGGTCTACGAATGCCGCTTCGACGACGCCTTCCTCGCGGTGCCGCAGGAATGCCTGATCCTGACGATGCAGACCAACCAGAAATATTTCGCGCTGACCGACAAGGAAGGCAAGCTGCGCTCGCGCTTCCTGATTGTCTCGAACATCGAGACCGCCGAGCCGAAGCACATCATCGGCGGCAACGAGCGCGTGGTGCGCCCGCGCCTGTCCGACGCGAAGTTCTTCTTCGAGCAGGACAAGAAGAAGAAACTGTTTGACCGCCTGACCGGACTGGCGTCGGTGGTCTATCACAACAAACTCGGCTCGCAGGCCGAGCGCAACGGCCGCGTGGTCGCGCTGGCAAAGGCAATCGCCGAATCGCTTGGCGCCGATGCGAGCATGGCCGAGCGCGCCGCCCAGCTGTCGAAGGCCGACCTGCTGACCGACATGGTCGGCGAGTTCCCCGAGCTGCAGGGCACGATGGGCACCTATTACGCGCGTCACGACGGCGAGGCCGACGAAGTGGCCACCGCAATCGGCGAGCACTACCAGCCGCGCTTCGCCGGCGACGCGCTGCCGTCGACGCGTACCGGCACCGTGGTCGCGCTGGCCGACAAGCTCGAGACGCTGGTCGGCATCTGGGGCATCGGCCTGGCGCCGACCGGCGACAAGGACCCGTTCGCGCTGCGCCGCCATGCGCTGGGCATCCTGCGCATGCTGGTCGAGCAGCGCCTGCCGCTGTCGCTGTCGCACCTGCTGGCGCTGGCCGCGAAGCAGTTCGCTGGCAACGCCAACTTCAATGACCCGGTGGCCGACGTGCAGGTCTTCGTCTTCGACCGCCTGCGTGGCCTGCTGCGCGAGCGCGGCTTCGCGCAGGATGCCGTCGAAGCAGTCGTGGCACAGGCGCCGGATCGTCTTGACGATATCGTCGAGCGGCTCGAGGCCGTGAAGGCCTTCGCGGCGCTGCCGCAGGCCGAGTCGCTGGCTGCGGCAAACAAGCGCATCACCAACATCCTGAAGAAGAACGAAGGCGTGCACGGCGAAGTGAAGGCCGAAATGCTGAAGGAAGCGGCCGAGCAGCGCCTGTACGGCGCGATGACGGACACCCGCGGCGAAGTCGACAAGGCCTTTGCTGCCGGCGATTTCAGCGGCACGCTGAAGGCGCTGGCCGCGCTGCGCGACGATGTCGACGCCTTCTTCAACGACGTGATGGTGATGGCCGAAGACGCCGCGCTGCGCGCAAACCGCCTTGCGCTGCTGAACGCACTGCACGGCATGATGAACCGCGTCGCCGACATTTCGAAGCTGGCCGCCTGAGATGCCGCACGCCCCGCAGCCGACGAAGAAGCTGGTCATCCTCGATCGCGACGGGGTGATCAACTTCGAGCAGGCGGACTTCATCAGTTCGCCGGCCGACTGGCGCCCGATCCCGGGCTCGCTGGAGGCGATCGCACGGCTGAACCAGCATGGCTACCTGATCGCGATTGCGACCAATCAGGCGGGCATCTCGCGTGGCCTGTTCGACATGCGCGCGCTGAACGCGATCCACCAGAAGCTGCACCTGGCGGCGCAGGCAGTCGGCGCGCATGTCGACGCGATCTTCTTCTGCCCGCATGCGGCCGACGAATTCTGCGACTGCCGCAAGCCGCGCCCCGGCCTGCTGAAGGCGATCGGCGAGCGCTTCGGCGTCGGCCTGCAGGGTGTGCCCATGGTGGGCGACGCGCTGCGTGACATGCACGCCGCGTTCGAGGTCGGCTGCGCGCCTTACCTGGTGAAGACCGGCAAGGGCGAAAAGACGCTGGAGAAAGGCGGCCTGCCGCCGGGGACGCAGGTATTCGATGACCTCGCGGCCGTGGTCGACCGGCTGCTGCAGCTCGACTGCGACAGCGCCGCGGCCGCCACGGCACCGCGCGACCCGTCCCAGAAAAAATAACCGGCGCCGGCGGCTTCTCGCCGCCGCGCGCATGAAGGAACCTGCATGTCCCGTCCCATACTGTTCATCCGTTCGCTGCTGTTCGCGCTGGTCATCATGGCCGCAACCGTCGTCTGGGCGATCGGCTGTTTCAGCTTCATTTTGCTGCCGTACCGGCAGCGTTACTGGATGATCACGCGCTGGAATGCGTTCATCGTCATCGCCGCACGCGTCATCTGCGGCATCCGCTGGCAGGTGAAGGGCTTCGAGAACCTGCCGGACGCGCCGGTGATCCTGCTGTCCAAGCACCAGTCCGCATGGGAGACGATTTTCTATTGCTGGCTGATGCCGCGGCCGCTGGTCTTCGTTTTCAAGAAGTCGCTGCTGTTCATCCCCTTCTTCGGCTGGGGGCTGGCGATGCTGCGGATGATTGCGATCGACCGCAGCAAGCGGCGCGAGGCGATGGCGCAGGTGGTGCAGATCGGCAAAAACCGCCTCGACGGCGGCCAGTGGGTGATCATGTTCCCGGAAGGAACGCGCACCGCCGTCGGCGGCCAGGGCAAGTACAAGGCCGGCGGCGCGATCCTCGCCGTCGGCACGCAGACGCCGGTGGTACCGATTGCGATCAACTCCGGTGATTGCTGGCCGCGCAATGCGTTCATCAAGAAGCCCGGCATCATCACCGTCTCGATCGGCAAGCCGATTTCGCCGCAGGGACTGTCGGCGGGCGAACTGAATGACCGCGTGGAAAACTGGATAGAATCCGAGATGCGCGTGATCGCGCCGCATGCTTACGTCCCCTCAGCCCGGCCACAGGAAGCCTGATCTCATGTCGCTGAAGCAGTTGCTAAGGAAAAAATTCGTCGACCCGGCCCAGATGACGCTGGATGACCTGTTTGGCATGCCGGCCGACGCGGCGCCGCAATCCACCGTGCCGGAAACACCGGTGCCGCCGGGTCACCATCGTATCCGCTTCGATCACCTCGTCCTCGATTACCGGCTGCTGCGCTCGAATCGCAAGACCATCGGCTTCCTGATCGATGACGACGGACTGCGCGTGACCGCGCCGCGCTGGGTGCCGCTGGCCGAGATCGAGGCGGCGATCGGCAGCAAGCAGCAATGGATTTTCCGCAAGATCAATGAGCAGCGCGAGCGCTCGGTGCGCCGGTTGCAGCCGCCGATGGAATGGCGCGACGGCGGCAAGCTGCCCTATCTGGGCTTCGACATCACGATGCGCGTGACCGACGGATCGAATGCCGGCGTGCGCTATGACGACGTGCAACGCGAGCTGCATCTGAGCCTGCCGGCGGCGGCCAGCGAGCAGCAGCTGAAGGATCGCGTGCAGGGCTGGCTGCAGGGCGAGGCCAGGCGCGTGTTCGCCGAGCGCCTCGCCATCTATGCCGACAAGCTCGGCGTATCGTTCAAGAGCTTTGCGCTGTCGTCGGCGACCACGCAGTGGGGATCCTGCACCGCCGACGGCCGCATCCGCCTGAACTGGCGGCTGATGCATTTCGCGATGGCCAACATCGACTATGTGGTCGCGCACGAACTCTCGCACCTGCGCGAGATGAACCACGGACCGCAGTTCTGGGCGACCGTGCAATCGGTATTCCCTGAGTTCGAGTCCGCACGCCGCGCGCTGCGCGACCATGAGCCGGAAAAGCTGCCGCTGTTCTGATCACAAAAAACAAGGGCAGCCTCGGCTGCCCTTGTCGCTGGTGCGCCCGCTGTTTTGCCCGCTGTTTTCAACCGGGCAGCATGCGCGCCAGGTTCACATACGGCTGCAGCGGCACGGTTTCCGGCCGCGACTGCGGATCGACGCCTGCTTCAATCAGCTGTGCCTCGGTGAACAGGCCGGCGAGGCAGTTGCGGATCACCTTGCGCCGCTGCGAGAACGCCTTCGTCACCACCTGCTCAAGCTGCCGCTGCCCGACCTCAAGCGGCGTCGCGATCGGCACCATGCGCACGATCGCCGAATCGACTTTCGGCGGCGGATCGAAGGCTTCGGGCGGCACGATGAACAGCAGCTCCATCCGGTAGCGCCATTGCAGCATCACCGACAGCCGGCCGTAGTCGCGGCTGCCGGGCTCGGCCACCATCCGCTCGACCACTTCCTTCTGCAGCATGAAATGCTGGTCGGCGACCAGCGGCGCGAATTGCGCGAGATGGAACAGCAGCGGACTCGAGATGTTGTACGGCAGGTTACCGACGATGCGCAGCGGTCGCTCGTCGGTCTTCAGCGCGCCGAAGTCGAATTGCAGCGCATCGCCCGAGTGGATCACCAGCTTGTCGGCGCTGAATTTTTTCTGCAGCATCGCGACGAGGTCGCGGTCGAGCTCGACCACCTGCAGGCGGTCCAGTGCGTCGAGCAGCAGCCGCGTCATCGCGCCCTGGCCCGGGCCGATCTCGACCATCTGGTCATTCGGTGCCGGCGCGATCGCACGGATGATTTCGTGCAGCACGTTGTCATCGGTCAGGAAATTCTGACCGAAGCGCTTCTTGGGTATGTGTTTCATCGGCGGGCGGCGACCATGCGGCAGGCGACGCGGATCGCCTCGCCCATGCTCGCGCAATCGGCGTTGCCGAGGCCGGCAGCGGCAAGGTCGAGCGCGGTGCCATGGTCGACGGAAGTTCGGATAATCGGCAGGCCGAGCGTGACGTTCACGCCGCGGCCGAAAGTGGCGTATTTCAGGACCGGCAGGCCCTGGTCGTGGTACATCGCAAGCACGCAGTCGGCGTCCTGCAGGTGGCGCGGCTGGAACAGGGTGTCGGCCGGATACGGACCGGACACTTGCCAGCCCTGCATGCGCGCCAGCTCGATCGCCGGCGTGATCACGTCGATCTCTTCACGGCCGAGGTAGCCGCCCTCGCCCGCATGCGGATTCAGGCCGGTAACGAGGATGCGCGGATCGGCGATGCCGAAATGCCGCACGAGGTCATGGCGCACGATGCGCAGCGTGGTCATCAGGCTGTCGACGGTGATCGCGGCCGGCACGTCGGCCAGCGCCAGATGGGTGGTGGCCAGCGCGACGCGCAGCATGCCGTCGCCGGTCTCGCCGGCCAGCATCATCACCACCTGGTCGGCGCCAGTCCTTTCCTGCAGGTATTCGGTATGGCCCGTGAACGCAAAACCGGCGTCGTTGATCGTGCTCTTCTGCACAGGCGCGGTGACGATCGCATCGACCTCACCGGCCAGCGCCGCATCGATCGCCGCATCCAGCATGGCCAGCACCGCGGTGCCGTTGCGCGCATCCAGGCGACCGGGCTGCGACGGCACGGCCAGCGGACAATCGAGCACGCACAGCTCGCCGCGATGCGCGGCGAATTCGGCTGCGGACCCGATCGCGCGCGGCACGCGCGCCGGCGCCACCAGCATCGCCAGCGCCTTGAGCTGCGCGGCGTCGCCGACCAGCAGGCAATCGGCTTCGGCGAGATCGAGTGCCGCGCGCAACGCGATCTCGGGGCCGATGCCAGCCGGCTCGCCGCAGGTGATCGCTATGCGCGGGCGGTGCATTGTCGTCTCCGTTTCAGCGCGCGCTGAGCTCTTCCAGCCGGTACTCGACGTACGCGCGGTCGCGCAGCTGGCGCAGCCAGTCTTCGTAGGATTCCTCGAGCTTCTGCTCGCGCAGCGCCTGGCGCGCCAGCATGCGCTGGCGTTCCTTCGACAGTTCGGCGGTGCGCCGCTCGACGACTTCGATCAGGTGGTAGCCAAACGGCGACTCCACCGGCTCGCTCACCTGTCCCGGGCGCAAGGCGTTCATTGCACGCTCGAATTCGGGCACGGTGTCGCCCTGATAGACCCAGCCAAGATCGCCGCCCTTGCCGGCCGAGCCGTCGTTCGAATAGAGCCGCGCGAGATCCTCGAATTTCGCGGCCTTGTTGTCGAGGCGCTGCTTGAGTTCGGCCAGCTTGCGGCGCGCTTCCTGCGCCGACACGATCTGGTTGACCTTGATCAGGATGTGGCGCGCATGGGTCTGCTGCACCATCGCGCCCGACCCGGGCTTGGCGGCGCCGGCGCTGCGGCGGCCGACCAGCTTCAGTACGTGGAAGCCGTTGGCGCTGCGCACGATCGACGCGACCTGGCCGACCGGCAGCTTGTCGGTCGCTTCGACAAACAACTGCGGCAGGCGCGACGCGTTGCGCCAGCCGAGTTCGCCGCCCTTCAATGCGTCACCGGCGTCGGAATAGGTTGCCGCAACCTTCGCAAAATCGCCGCCCGATTTCAGGGCCGCGACCGCCTCCTCGGCGCGCTTGCGCCGTTCGGCAACCTGCTGCGGCGACGCGTTCTCGGGCACGCGCACGAGGATCTGCGCAATGTTCAGTTCCTGCGGCGCGCCATCGACGTTGCCCGCCGATGCCGCAATGAAGTTGTCGACTTCGGATTCGGTGATCTGCAAGCGGTTGTCGACTTCGCGCTCGCGCAGCCGCTGCAGCGTGATCTCTTCGCGAATCTCTTCGCGGAAGCGCGCGAACGACATGCCGTCGCGCTCGAGCTGGTCGCGCAGGTCCTGCACGGACAGGTTGTTGGTCTCGGCGATGCGGGCGACTGCGCGGTCGAGCATGATGTCGTCAATGCGGATGCCGCTCTCGCGCGCCAGCTGCATCTGCGCGCGGTTGACGATCAGGCGCTCGAGCACCTGCTTCTGCAGCACCTCGCGCGGCGGCAGCTGGACCTTCTGGCTCACCATCCGCTGCTCGACCACGCGCATGCGCTCTTCGAGCTCCCGCTTCGTGATCACGTCGCTGTTGACGACGGCGACAATGGCATCCACCAGCACCGGCTGGCGCGCGGGCTTCGGCGCATTGGCCTGGTCGGCCGATGCCCCGGCGGCTGCAAACGCGAACAGGGCCGCCAGGGCGCCGAGGCGCAGCGCCCGCAGGGGCGAATGGAACGGGGAGCGAATCTGGGTCTTCATGGTGTCCGGAAAGGGTTCTTGCAGAAGCCGGTCAAGGCTGGGTCGTCAGCGGCTGGTAGCCCGGCACGTTGCGGCGCAATGCGGTCATCGGGTTCATGCCGAGCGACGACAGACCGCTCAATTCTAGCTGGACGAAGATCATCGTGTTGATGACCCCCGCCGCCGTCGGCACGCGCTGCCCGACCGCACGGAAAATCCAGCAGTCGGCCTGATGCTCGATGCCGGCCAGCGCCTGGCCGACCCGATTTTCGCCGATCAGGTAGTTGATCCGACCCACGCCATACCAACGGTCGGCGATCGGCCACTGTGCCGACATGTCGATCAGTTCGAAATTGGTATTCGGGAAAATGTCGGACGGCAGGTTGCGCGAATCGCGCCGGTATTGCGCGTTCAGCACCTTCATCGGCGCCGGCTGCCAGAACGCACCGACGTTGACGCGGTTGATCTCGCTGCGTTCGGGGTCGTACTGGAAGTTGGCGTCGATACGCAGTTCGTTGGTCACGCGACCGGAAGCCAGCAACAGCAGGTCCGAGCGGTTCTGCGACGTCACCTGTTCGACAGTGCCCAGGCCGACGCGCTGCTCAGTGAAGTTGAAGCGCTGCGCGACTGCAATGCGCAGCCGTTCCGATCCGTTGCTTTCAAGGTAGCGCGAGGTCATCGCCAGCGTCAGCTGGTTCGCGTCGCCGATGCGGTCGTTGCCGACGAAGCGGTTCTCGCGGAACACCTGTGCGAAGCTGATGTCGGCCTCGGTGGTGTCGAAGTTCGGGTACAGGCTGGAGTTCTGCGCGCGATACGGCGTATAGGTATAGAACGCGCGCGGCTCCAGCGTCTGTACTGCCTCGCGACCAAAGAAGCCGGCGGCACGCTCGAATATCAGGCCCGAATCCAGCGACACGGTCGGCAGCAGGCGCGTCGGCGCGTTTTGCGCCGGATCGGCGCCCTGCTCGAGGCTGTAGACCGTGCCGTGCAGCGACACGCTGGGCCGGATGAAATAGCCAGGCCCCTGCAGTTCGTTGTAGGTTGCGCGCGGATTGATGACCAGCCGGGTGCCGCCGGGCGCCGTCGGATGGGTGAACTGGGTCAGCTGCGTCGCCATGGTCAGGTCCAGACCGTTGTCGCCGTAGTAGAAATTGTTCAGCGTGATCTGCGGCAGGCGCGAGTACGGAATGGGGCGCACCGCGAGCCGCGGATCCTGCAGCACCTGGAATTCGGACAGCTGGACTTTCGCATCCCAGTTCTCGGCGCCATAGGTCAGCGCCACCGATTGCGGCATCAGGCGCCGGTTGAAGCCGGGCTGGTCGAACACGTAGCTGAACGGGAAGTCCCGCGCGTAGTCGTTGTCCGAGGTCTTGTTGTAGTTGACCGCCAGCTTGATGCCGGAATCGAGTTGCTGGTTGTGCCGGTAGGACAGCGCGTAGCGCGTGCTCTGTCCGTAAGACGTATCGTTGATGAACTCCACCCGCGCCTCGCCGGCCGCGTCGCGCTCGAGGTAACGCGCGGTGGCGCCGAGCAGCAGGCCGCGCTTGGCCATGTAATGCGGATACAGCGTGACGTCGCGGTTGGGCGCGATGTTCCAGTAGTAGGGCGTGGTGACCTGCAGACCCGAGCGGCTCGAGGTCGCCATCGTCGGCGCGAGGAAACCGGACACGCGGTCTTCCGCCAGCGGGAAGGAAATGTACGGCGTGCCGGCCAGCGGCATGCCCTTGAACACCAGCACCGCGTTGCGTGCCTCGCCTATCCCCGAGCCTTCGTCGAGGGTCAGCTTGCCGGTCTTCAGGTACCAGTCCGGGTCGGGACCCTGGCAGGTGGTGTAAAAGCCGTTGGTGATGACGGCCACCTCGCTCGACTCGAAATCGATGCGTTCGGCGCTGCCGCGTGCATTGCTGGTCAGCAGCCGATAGATCGGGCTGTCCATGTAGCCTTCGCCGGTATCGAGCTTCAGGCTCAGGGACTTGCCCTCGAACAGGCTGCCTTCGCGCTCCACGCTGACGTCGCCCTGCGCATCGACGCGGTCGTCGACGATGTCGAACTGCGCATCGTCGGCCTTGACGGTGGTGTCGCCGCGTTTGAGTTCCACCTTGTCGCGCAGCTTCATCTCGCGGTCCGGGCGGCCGGTCAGCTCGCCGGCTTCGAGCACGGTCGGACCCTGCTTGTCATCCTGCAGTTTGTCGACGATGGTCGGCGCCTGCTGCGCGCAGACTGCACCGCTGAAGGCCATCTGGACCAACAGGGGTAGCAAGCGCAGGCGTAGGGGGGCTTGGGGTTGCAGTGAAGGCAATCGCCGAGTCATGTGGGGGTCAAATAATAGGGTTCCGCGCCGCGCTTGCTTGGCTAATCCCTTATTATATGGGAAGTCCCTGCCCGTCCATGCATGCGGGCAATTCAATCGCCGTCAATTCCCTTCCGATGTCAGATCCCACATCCAACGACCCGCGCCTGTCGCAGCTTGCCGACTGGCTTGCAAACCTTGCAACCCCCAAGACCCTGCCCGCCACGCTGCGTCCGGCATCGTCGGACGCCAGTTTCCGCCGCTACTTCCGCGTCGACACCGCCGACGGCGGCACGCTGATCGTGATGGACGCCCCGCCGCCGCAGGAAGACGTGCGGCCGTTCGTGCAGGTCGCCGAATTGTTCGGCGCCACCGGCGTCACCGTGCCGAAGGTACTGGCGCAGGATATCGGGCGCGGCTTCCTGCTGCTGTCCGACCTCGGCACGACCACCTACCTGCAACAGCTGAACGCCGACACCGCGCACAAGCTGTACATCGACGCGATCGACTCGCTGGTGCTGCTGCAGGCCCAGAGCCAGCCCGGCAAACTGCCCGAATACGACCGCGCGCTGCTGCAGCGCGAGCTGATGCTGTTCCCCGAGTGGTACCTCGGCAAGCACCTGAACGCGACTTTGGACGACAAGCAGTCGGCCGACCTCAACAAGGTTTTCGAGCTGCTGCTGGCAAACAACCTCGCGCAGCCGCAGGTCTATGTGCACCGCGATTATCATTCGCGCAACCTGATGGTGCTGGACAAGGGCAACCCCGGCATCCTCGATTTCCAGGACGCGGTCTACGGCCCGATCACCTATGACCTCGTTTCGCTGCTGCGCGATGCCTACATCCAGTGGGATGAAGAAATGGTGCTCGACTGGGCGATCCGCTACTGGGAGCGCGCGCGCCGCGCCGGCCTGCCGGTGTCGCATGACATCGACGCGTTCTACCGCGACTTCGAGTTCATGGGCCTGCAGCGCCACCTGAAGGTGCTGGGCATTTTCGCGCGCCTGTACCACCGCGACGGCAAGGACGGCTATCTCGCCGACATCCCGCTGGTGATGGAGTACACGCGCAAGACCGCCTACCGCTACAAGGAATTCGCGCCGCTGGTGAAGCTGCTCGACTCGCTCGACGAAAACCGGACCGGCGTCGGCTTCACGTTCTGACATGAAAGCGATGATCTTTGCGGCCGGCCGCGGCGAGCGGATGCGGCCCCTGACCGATACCTGTCCGAAGCCGCTGCTGAAGGTGCGCGGCCGCCCGCTGATCGTGTGGCACATCCTGAATCTCGTGCGCGCCGGCATCACCGATATCGTGATCAACCACGCGCATCTGGGTGAGCAGATCGAGCAGGCGCTCGGCGACGGCAGCCAGTTCGGCGCGCGGATCGCGTATTCGGCCGAAGGCACGGCGCTGGAGACCGCAGGCGGCATTGCGCTGGCGCGCGAGCTGCTCGGCGACGCTCCGTTCGTTGCGATCGCCGGCGACGTCTATTGCCCGCATTTCGACTTCAGCAAGGTCAGGGACGTGCTGGAAGAGAGCGACCCGTGGGGCAATCCGCATCCGGCCGACCGGCGCGACCTGGGCTGGCTGTACCTCGTGAAGAATCCCGCGCACAACCCGAAAGGCGATTTCGCGCTGGCCAATTTCGCGATCGCCAATGAAGGCGAGCCGCGCCATACCTTTTCCGGCATCGGCGTCTACCGTCCCGAGATGTTCGACGGCATCGCGCGCGGCAGCAGCGCGAAACTCGCTCCCCTGCTGCGCCGGTTCGCCGACGAAGGCAGAATAGGCGGTGAGGTCTACCGCGGCGACTGGACCGACGTCGGCACCGTCGAGCGGCTCGAGCAACTGAATGCACCTTTGAGACCAGGAACATGAGCGTTGTGAATTACGCGCGCCGTCGTGCGGCGCTGCTGGAAAAAATGCGTGCGCAGGGCGGCGGCGTGGCGATCATCGCCACCGCACCGGAAGTGATGCGCAATGCCGATGCCGATTATCCGTACCGGCATGACAGCTATTTTTATTACCTCACCGGTTTTCCGGAGCCGGAAGCCACGCTGGTGCTGATCGCGGGCCAGCGCGACCAGGCGATCCTGTTCTGTCGTGAAAAGAACGAGGAACGCGAGATCTGGGACGGCTACCGTTACGGACCGGCGGCGGCGAAAGAGGGCTTCGGCTTCGACGCCGCCATCGCGATCGACCAGATCGATAGCGAGCTGCCGAAACTGCTGGCGAATGCGCCGGGCGTGTTCTATGCGCTCGGCAGCAGCGCGGCGCTGGACGCGCAGATGCAGCGCTGGCTGAACGCGGTGCGCGCGCAGACGCGTGCCGGCGTCAGTGCGCCGTCGGCTGCCTATGACGTGCGCACCCTGCTGAATGAAATGCGGCTGGTGAAAGACGCGCACGAGCTGGACATCATGCGGCGCGCGGCCGACATCACGTCCGCAGCGCATGCGCGCGCGATGCGCACTTCGAAGGCCGGCCTGCGCGAATACCATCTTGAGGCCGAGCTGCTGCACGAATTCCGCCGCAACGGCTCGCAGTTCCCCGCGTACGGTTCGATCGTTGCCGCCGGCCCGAATGCCTGCGTGCTGCATTACCGCGCCGGCGACGCCGAACTGCGCGACGGCGACCTCGTGCTGATCGACGCCGGCTGCGAACTCGACAGCTATGCGTCGGACATCACGCGCACCTTCCCCGTCAACGGCAAGTTCAGCGGCCCGCAAAAGACGCTCTACGAGCTGGTGCTCGCAGCGCAGGAAGCTGCGATTGCGGCGACCGGTCCGGGCCGGCTGTTCACTGACGGCCACGACGCAGCACTGAGCGTGCTCGCGCAGGGCATGCTCGATACCGGCCTGCTCGACCGCGACAAGGTCGGCTCGCTCGACGACGTGATCGCCAACGGCAGCTACCGCCAGTTCTACATGCACCGCACCGGCCACTGGCTGGGCATGGACGTGCATGACGTCGGCGACTATCGCGACCCGGCCGTCTCGGCGACCGAGAAGCCCTATCGCGCGCTGGTGCCGGGCATGGTGCTGACGATCGAGCCGGGCATTTACGTGCGTCCGGCGCCGGGCGTGCCGGAACAGTTCTGGAACATCGGCATCCGCATCGAGGACGACGCGGTGGTCACGGCCGACGGCTGCGAAATCATCACGCACAAGGCGCCGAAGACCGTTGCCGAGATCGAAGCGGTGATGCGCGGCTAAGCGATGGCGGAATCGCGCTTCGACATTGCGATCGCCGGCGGCGGGCCGGTCGGCATGGCCACCGCCGCCCTGCTGGTCGCGCGCGGCATGCCGGGCGCGCGCATCGCGCTCGTCGACGCCCGGTCCGCCCAGGCGGCGCAACAGGACCCGCGCTCGCTGGCGCTGTCGCACGGCAGCCGCCAGCTGCTGGAACAGATTTCTGCATGGCCGACCGACGGCACGGCCATCACCGACATCCACGTATCCCGCCGCGGCAGCTTCGGCCGCACGCTGATCGAGGCCGCCGAATACGGCCTGCCCGCGCTTGGCCATGTGTGCCGTTACGGCAGCGTGGTGCGCGCGCTGGACATGGCGCTGCAGGCGTCGGGCGTGCACATGCTGCGCCCTGCACGGGTCGCGGGATTTTCCGAATCGCCTGAAGGCGTGCAGCTGGATCTCGAAGGCGAGCGCACGCTGAGCGCCGGTCTGCTGGTGCAGGCCGAAGGCGGCGTGTACGGCGAGCAGGCCACCCGCAACAGCCGGCAACGCGATTACCGGCAGACCGCCGTGATTGCCACGGTTCACAGCAGCGCCGCTCCGCCGGGACGCGCGTTCGAGCGTTTTACCAGCGAAGGCCCGCTGGCCCTGCTGCCGCAGGCGGGCAGCTATTCGCTGGTGTGGTGCGTGCGCCCGCAGAATGCGGAGCGCCTGATGGCGCTTGACGATGCTGCCTTCCTGTCGGCGCTGCAGCAGGCCTTCGGGCAACGTGCGGGCAGTTTCACTCAGGCCAGCCCGCGGCATGCATACACGCTGGGCCTGAATGCGGAAGCCGGCGCCACCGCACGCACGGTCGCCATCGGCAATGCCGCACAGACCCTGCACCCGGTAGCGGGGCAGGGCCTGAACCTCGGGCTGCGCGACGCGTCCGTGCTGGCTGCGCTGCTGGCGCGCGATCCCTCTCCGCAGTCGCTGGCGCGATTCGCCAGCCAGCGCCAGCGGGATCGCTCGGTGACGATAGGCATCACCGACCTGATGGCGCGCGCCTTTGCCAGCAGCCAAGACCGCTCAGCGGTGCAAGGACTGCTCGGACTGTCACTGGGCATGATTGACGTCCTGCCCGCCGCCAGGCGACTGCTGGCCGAACAGATGATGTTCGGCTGGCGCTGACCACGCCTTCGACGCCCGATGCCGCTACAGCGTCATTGGCTTTGGCTGGATTCCGGAGTCGACGCCGAGAACGGCTCGGGGATCGGTTCCGATCCGGACAGTCCGGTCGACGCGTCGCCGGCATCCCCGGCACGGAGGCGCGCGGGCGCCGCCGTAGCGCGCGGAATGCCGCTGGCCAGCTTGTAGTTCGCCTCAATCACTTCCAGCACCTTGGCATAGCCTTTCTTCACTGCCAGCATCTCCATCTCGTGCAGCTTCAGCAGCTCGCATTCGTCGGGCGTCAGCAGGCAATCGTCGCGGGTACGCGGCAACGCGGTGGCGAACACGAAGGTGGTCGTGGTCTGGCTGCCGAAAAAGACCTGGTAGGCCTGCTCCTCGCAGAGCCGGTCGCGCGGGATGACCTCTTTCAGGTCGAGCACGTCTTCCGCCACCGGCGGCTTGCCGTCCGCACGATAGATGCGACGGAATGCGGACAGCATCTCGCTGACGACCGCCGGCCGCTTTGCCTCGATCGCGGCACGCAAGGCCAGCCTGAAGTACGCACGCCCGACGTGGGTGGTGACCAGGTCCGGCCATGCATCGAGCATGAAGATCACCAATGACAGGCTGCCCGTGCGGCAGGCCTCTTCGAGCGGCCCCTCGCCCCGCGCGCTGGCAAGACCGAAACCGGCGCCGGCGCCGATCAGCATGCAGGCGAGCTTGTCATGGCGGCGACCGGCAGCCCAGGTCAGCATGGTATGACCATCGACGCTATCCCGGTTGCGCAGCAGCTCCCTGAGCACCGCCTCCTTGCCGACGCTCCAGTCTGCGGATTGTTTCTGGGTACTCCACGAGAAGAACTGCAGGATCATCCTGCACATCGGCGAGGCCAGCTCGCGTGGCGCTGCATGCGCTCCGTCGAGCAGGTCCGGATCGGCCCCAAAGGACAGCAACTCGACCGCAATGTCCCACTCCCCTTCCGCCAGGGCCAGGGTCAGGGGCGTGCGCCCGGTCTGGCGATCCTGCCAGTTGATATCGATGCCCCAGCTGAGCTGGGCCCTCTTCTGCGCCGGCAGATGCGCGAAAATGCTTCGATTGCCCGTGATGACGCTTTCGAACAGCGCCAGGGTCTGAGGTGTGATCGCATCCTTCGCGCCCGTGCCGGCGACCGAAGAAGTGCTGCCGGCGGTTGTGGTGGGCGAAGCGGCGAAGGAGCGGATTTGCGGATCTGTGGATGAGATCAGCGTCGCCGGCGTATCGAGCGGCGAGCCGCTCCGGGCTGGCTGCCCTGTGCCGGCATCATGCGAACCTGCGGACCCTCCGCTGGTGTCTGCCTCGGTTTTCACAATGACGATGTCTTCCGATTCGCTCATGTGGTAGTTCAGCCTCTTCCGTACGGAATCCAGATCCCTCTGGGTGAGGACGGGCCGATTGGGCCTTTGCTGATCTATACCGGTGAACGCACCAACATCCTGTGAGGCTTCACTTGCGCCACTGGCGTCCGTGTTATCCGGAGTACCCGGTGTATTTGTTGGCGGCGGATTCTGCGGTTGCGAAGTAACACGGAGGGAATCAGACAAACTCACAGCAGGCACTCCTTGTGATGACGGACTATCGGGAGCGCTGTTTGTATCGACCCGCCAGTGCGAGTTCAGGAGCAGGGGGAAGCGGATCGACAGGTAAAAAAAACGGGCGCATCGCTGCGCCCGTTTTAATCGGAGAAGGCCGTCTTACTCGACCGCCTTGACCATGTCTTCGATGACTTTCTTCGCGTCGCCGAACACCATCATGGTCTTGTCCATGTAGAACAGCTCGTTGTCCAGGCCCGCGTAACCGGAGGCCATCGAGCGCTTGTTGACGATGACGGTCTTGGCTTTGTACGCCTCGAGGATCGGCATGCCGGCGATCGGCGACTTCGGATCCTTCGCTGCCGGGTTCACCACGTCGTTCGCACCCAGCACCAGCACCACGTCGGCCTGGCCGAACTCGCTGTTGATGTCTTCCATCTCGAACACCTGGTCGTACGGCAC
>CAYZXP010000039.1:0-1786 GCA_964482415.1 uncultured Bifidobacterium sp.
ACAAGCGCGAAGCCTTCCAGCTGTTTGCGCAGATGCTGGACCTGATCCGCAACGACGTCGTGCGCGTGATCATGACGGTGCGCATCCAGTCGCAGGAAGAGATCGAGGCCGCGGAGCAGCAGATGACGCATCCGCATCTCGAGAACGTGAACTACCAGCATGCGGACTTCAACCCGTCCGCCTCGCCGGAAGAACTGCTGGCGCCGGCGGCGCCGGAAGGCCAGGCCGATGCGGCGACCGCCGCCAGCGGACTGCCGAAGGTCGGCCGCAACGACCCCTGCCCCTGCGGCAGCGGCAAGAAGTACAAGCAGTGCCACGGCAAGCTGGCTTGATGTAAGGGCCGGCGTCGGCCGGCACGAAGGTTAACGACACTGGATCCCGGCCTGCGCCGGGATGACGTTCGAAGGGCTGTCTGCCTTTGCATGGTCATCCCGACGCAGGCCGGGATCCAGCGTCTTTTGAACGCTGAATCACTGACTCACGAAGGCACGACCATGGCCGTCAACTTTCCCCTCGTCACCCCGTCGAAACTGAAACCCGTGCCGGGTCTCCAGCTCGGATATGCGGAAGCCGGCATCAAGAAGGCCAACCGCAAGGACTTGCTGGTGATGAAGCTCGCGCCGGGCGCGACGGTCGCCGGCGTGTTCACCACCAACCGCTTCTGCGCGGCGCCGGTGCAGCTGTCGAAGGCGCACCTCGCGCTGGCCGCGACCTCCGGCAAGCCGATCACGGCGCTGGTGGTCAACACCGGCAATGCGAACGCGGGCACCGGCGAGGCGGGTCTCGCGAATGCGCAGGCAACCTGCGATGCGCTGGCCAGGCTGCTCGGCTGCGAAGCGTCGCAGGTGCTGCCGTTCTCGACCGGCGTGATCCTCGAGCCGCTGCCGGTCGACAAGCTGGTTGCCGGCCTGCCGCAGGCGATCGCGAACCTCGCCGACAACCACTGGTTCAGCGCCGCGCAGTCGATCATGACCACCGACACGCTGCCGAAGGCGGCGTCGCGCACGGTGACGGTGGCCGGCAAGAAGGTCACGCTGACCGGCATCTCGAAGGGCGCCGGCATGATCAAGCCGAACATGGCGACCATGCTCGGCTTCGTCGCGTGCGACGCGAAGGTGCCGCAGCCGTTGCTGGATCAGATGGTGAAGGATGCGGCGAACGCGTCGTTCAACTGCATCACGATCGACGGCGACACGTCGACGAATGACTCGTTCATGCTGGTGGCCACCGGCGCCGGCGAGCTCGAAGTGACGAGCGCCGAGTCGGACGAATACCAGGCGCTGTCTGCGGCGGTCACGTGGCTGTCGCAGGAGCTGGCGCAACTGATCGTGCGCGACGGCGAGGGCGCGACCAAGTTCATCACCATCAACATCGAGCAGGGCCGCGACGCCGAGGAGTGCCGCAAGATCGCTTACGCGATTGGCCATTCGCCGCTGGTGAAGACGGCTTTCTTCGCGTCCGACCCGAACCTTGGCCGCATCCTGGCGGCGATCGGTTATGCGGGCGTGGCCGATCTCGATGTCGGCAAGATCGACCTCTACCTCGACGACGTCTGGGTCGCGAAGCAGGGCGGCCGCAACCCCGACTACAAGGAAGAGGACGGCCAGCGCGTGATGAAGCAGAGCGAGATCACCGTGCGCGTGACGCTCGCGCGCGGCGAAGCGGCGGCAACGGTCTGGACCTGCGACCTGTCGCATGAGTATGTATCGATCAATGCGGATTACCGGTCTTGAGCTGGTAGCAGTCCATGGATTCCGGCGGTGATCCGAAGCCGCTGGATCCCGGC
>CAYZXP010000039.1:1886-21238 GCA_964482415.1 uncultured Bifidobacterium sp.
GAGCTGGTAGCAGTCCATGGATTCCGGCGGTGATCCGAAGCCGCTGGATCCCGGCCAGCGCCGGGATGACGATTTAAGGGCCTTCGGCTTCAGCATTGTCATCCCGGCGCCGGTCGGGATTCAGTGTCTTGCGACCGTCCCTCGACAAACACGAAAAAAGCATGAAAGAACTCGAACAATTCCTGCAGCGCGCCGAAGCGGTTCTGGCGCGCGTTGAGAAACTCTTGCCCGGCCCGGCCATCGAGGCCGACTGGAACGCGTCCACCGCCTTCCGCTGGCGCGTGCCGCGCGACGGCCGCGGTTACCTGCAGCCGGTGCGCAATCCGGCGCGGATCAGCTTTGACGACCTGCGCAACATCGGTCCGCAGAAGGCGCAGATCGAGCAGAACACGGAGCAGTTCGTTACCGGCAAGCCGGCCAACAACGTGCTCCTGACCGGCGCGCGCGGTACCGGCAAGTCGTCGCTGATCAAGGCCTGCCTCGCGCAATATGCGCCGCAGGGGCTGCGCCTGATCGAGGTCGACAAGGAGCATCTGGTCGACCTGCCCGACATCGTCGAGATGGTCGCCGACCGTCCCGAACGCTTCGTGATCTTCTGTGACGACCTGTCGTTCGAGGAAGGCGAGGGCGGCTACAAGGCGCTGAAGGTCGCGCTCGATGGCAGCGTCGCGTCGCAGTCGGACAATGTGCTGATCTATGCGACGTCGAACCGCCGCCACCTGCTGCCGGAGAAATTTTCCGATAACGAATCCTATCGCCACGTCGACGATGGTGACCTTCATCCGGGCGAGACGGTCGAGGAAAAGATCTCGCTGTCCGAGCGCTTCGGCCTGTGGCTGTCGTTCTATCCTTTCCGTCAGGATGACTACGTCGACATCGTGCTGCACTGGCTGAAGCATTTCGGCGTGCCCGAGTCGCAGTTCGCCGAGGCCGAGCCGGAAGCGCTGCGCTGGGCGCTGCAGCGCGGCTCGCGTTCGGGGCGTGTCGCGTGGCAGTTCGCGCGCGACTGGGCCGGCAAGCACACGGCCTGACGGCAATGGGCGACGCCGCGCGGCCGATCGACGTTGCAGTCGGCATCCTGATGAAGCCGAACGGCGACGTGCTGCTCGGCCAGCGTCCGGACGGCAAGCCGTATGCGGGCTATTGGGAATTCCCGGGCGGGAAGGTCGAGCCCGGCGAGTCGGTGCTCGATGCGTTGAAGCGCGAGTTTGCCGAGGAGATCGGCGTGACCATCGTGTCCGCCGAGCCATGGTGCGGCGTCGAGCATGTGTATCCGCATGCGCATGTGCGGCTGCATTTCTACATCAGCCGCGAATGGCAGGGCGAGCCCGAGGGCCTCGAGGGGCAGCAGCTGGCCTGGCAGGGCAGCGTGCAGGTGGAGCCGGTGCTGCCGGCGACGATACCGCTGCTGGCGTCGCTGGACGGCGTGCGCTACGGCTGAACGGCCGAGCGTCCCCGGCGGGCGCGGCGACCGTCCGGCGTATTCACTGCAGTTCGTCCGGGTCCTGTTCTTCGTCCGGCGGCCTGCCGGCGATCTTGTATTTTTCTTCCGCCCACGCGCCCAGGTCGATCTGCTTGCAGCGCTCGGAGCAGAACGGCCGGTACTTGCTGGCTTCGGTCCATTCGACTTTTGCGCCGCAGGTCGGGCATTCAACGACAGCTACCATCTTTGCGGTCAGATAATCAGAAATTGCAGAGGGTCAGTTCGAAGGGCACGTCGCCTTCGTAGGGTTTGGGCTTCAGGTCGCCGCCCTGGCTGGTAAAGCGTATCCACAGCACATACTTGTTGGCCGAGATCTCGGGGATCGCGCCGAGGCTGCCGTCGATATGCACGCGCAGCAGCTGGTAGCTGCGTCCCTGCAGCATCTGCTGGTAGCTGCCGGCGATCGCGATGATCTGCGTCGCACGACCGGACTCGCGCAGCAGCCGCAGCACGATGCGGATGGCGGCGAACAGCGGCTCGAGCGGCGCGAACCAGCTGAGGATGTCGTGGCGGCGCTGCTCGGCCGGCAGCTGTTGCCACGCATGGTAAGACGGCAGGTCGAATTCACAGGCGCCGCCGGGGATGATGGTGCGGCCGCGTATGCTCATCAGCCATTCGTTGTCGCGAATGTGCTGGCCTGTCTTGCCCTGCATGCCAATCAGCGCTGCGCTGGTCTGCTCGATGTCGTTCAGGATCGCATCGAGCCGCGTCGCTTCCACGTTCGGGTTGGACTTGAAGCCCAGCAGCGTGTGTTTCTGACGGTCCAGTTCCTGCAGCAGGTCGGTTTTGAGGTCCGCGCGCCCGGCGACTTCGAGCATCTCGTAGATCGTCGCAAGCGCGACATGATGCTGCAGCGGGTGATCGTGGCGGATGAAGAAGTCGAACTTCTCGTGAAGGTCTTCCAGCCTGAGCAGCGTGCGAATACGCTCGTTGAAAGGGTATTCGTAGACGGTCAAGGGCGTGTCCCCGCAAGTTGGCTAGAAATTAAGTAATAGATTCTGACCGAAGCGGCCGGAAATTACAAACCTTTGGCCGCTGCTGCATCGGATTTTTTCCGGGCGAACTCCAGATATTGCGCGTGCAGCGCCGCCACGGCGGCCTCGACCGGCGCCCGCTGGCCGTCGTTGACGATGACGTCGTCGGCGACCGCGAGCCGCTGCTGCCGGCTGGCCTGGCTGGCCATGATGGCCTCGACCTGTGCCGCCGGCAACTGGCTGCGCCGCATGACGCGTTCGACCTGCAGTGCCTCGGGGCAGTCGACCACCAGCACGCGGTCGACCCGCGCGACCCAGCGGCCGGACTCGACCAGCAGCGGCACGACGAAGATCAGGTAGTCGCCATCGGCGGCCTGTGCTGCCGCGTCGGTGTCGGCGCCGATCATCGGGTGCAGGATGGTTTCGAGCTGCCGGCGCGCGCCGTCATCGGCAAATACCCGAGCGCGCATCGCCGCGCGGTCGAGCGCGCCCTCGGCGGTCACGAAGGACGCGCCGAAGCTGTCGCGGATCGCCGGCATCGCGCGGCCGCCGGGCGCGGTCAGCTGGTGCGCGATCTGGTCGGTGTCGATGACGCTCGCACCAAGCGCGGCGAACAGGTCGGCGACGAAGGATTTGCCGCTGCCGATGCCGCCGGTCAGGCCGATGGAAAATTTTTCAAATGGCAATCTGCTGGGTCCTGAAAGTGTCGGGGTGTCGGGAAAGAAGGCATCGCCTTCATGGCAGCCGGCCCAGCCATGCATCGACGATCTCGCGGCCATAGACCAGCGCGACCCCTCCGGCCAGCGCGAGGAAGGGGCCGAACGGAATCGGCTTGTCGCGCTGGTGCCGGCGCAGCGCGATCAGCAGCAGCCCGGCCACCGCGCCCAGCAGCGACGACAGCAGCACGATCATGGGGAGCATGATCCAGCCGAGCCACGCGCCGAGCGCGGCCAGCAGCTTGAAGTCGCCATAGCCGATGCCTTCGCGGCCGGTGGCGAAGCGGAACAGCCAGTACACGGTCCACAGCGACAGGTAACCGGCGGCGGCGCCGATGACCGCGTCGGCCAGCGGCACGAACAGGCCCGACAGGTTGACCAGCAGCCCGGCCCACAGCAGCGGCAGCGTCAGGTCGTCCGGCAGGATCTGCGTGTCGAGGTCGATGAAGGTCAGCGCAACCAGCGTCCACGCCAGTGCCAGCGCGGCGATGCCGACAGCGCCGCTGCCGAAGCGCCAGACCAGCAGCGCAGCCAGCAGCGCGGACAGCAGCTCGACCAGCGGATAGCGAATCGGGATGGGAGTGCGGCAGTGGCGGCAGCGGCCGCGCAGCCACAGCCAGCCGAACAGCGGGATGTTTTCGAACGGCGACAACGTATGCCCGCACGCGGGGCAGGCCGAGCGCGGCACCAGCAGGTTGTAGCGGCCCGTGTGCGGCAGCGGCTCGTCGCGTTCCATTGCGATGTAGTTGTCGCTTTCCCGTTGCATCATGACCGGGACGCGGTGGATCACCATGCTGAGGAAGCTGCCGGCCAGCAGCCCGAGCAGCGTCCACGCAATCGTGGCGGCGGCGGTGCCGGGCGGCGCGCCGAACAGCAGCGAGGCCAGGCCTTCCATCAGACCACCGACCCGAGCTTGAAAATCGGCAGGTACATTGCTATCACCAATCCTCCAATCAGCCCGCCCAGGACCACCATGATCAGCGGCTCCAGCAGCGAGGACAGCGACGCGACGGCCGCATCGACTTCTTCTTCGTAAAATTCGGCGACCTTGCGCAGCATGTCGTCGAGCGCTCCTGACTCTTCGCCGATCGCGGCCATCTGCGTGACCATGGACGGGAAGGCCTGCGACTGCTGCATCGCTGCGGTGAGGCTGGTGCCGCTGGCCACGGCAGCGGCGATGCGCAGCGTGGCCTCATGGTACACCGCATTGCCGGCGGCGCCGCCGACCGGCTCGAGCGATTCTACCAAGGGCACGCCGGCGGCAAACATCGTCGCCAGCGTGCGCGTCCAGCGCGCGATCACGGCCTTGCGTATCAGCGGCCCGAACAGGGGCAGCCGCAGCAGCAGGCGGTCGGTCGCGGCCTGCAGCGCAGGCGAGCGCTTCCAGCTGCGCACGAACAGCGCGACCGCACCAGCCGTCGCGCCAAAGGCCAGGTGCCAGTAAGCGACGAACTGGTCTGACAGCCAGATGACGAACAGCGTCGGCAAGGGCAGCTCCGCGCCGAAGCTTTCGAACACGTTCTTGAACGACGGTACGACCCAGACCATGATCACCGCGGTGACGATCACGGCCACTGCCAGCACCGCAGCCGGATAGAACAGCGCCGAACGTATCTTGCCCTTGAGGGCCAGCGTCTTTTCCTTGTATGTCGCCAGCCGCGCGAGCACGTCTTCGAGAATGCCGGCCTGTTCGCCGGCGGCGACGAGGCTGCAGTACAGCCGGTCAAAATATTGCGGATGGCGGCGGAAAGCCTGCGCTAGGCTGGTGCCTGTTTCGATGTCGGCGCGGATGTCGAGCAGCAGCCGCATCACTGCCGGGTTCGCATGGCCGCGCGCGACGATGTCGAAGGCCTGCAGCAGCGGCACGCCGGCCTTCATCATCGTCGCCAGCTGCCGCGTGAACACGCACAAGTCCTTCGCGCCGACCTTGCGCCCGCGCGGCGCGGGCTTCTTCTTCAGCCGCACGACCGTGATGCCCTGACGGCGCAGCTGCAGACTGGCCGTCGGCGCATTCGGCGCGCGTATTTCGCCGCTGGCGGGCCGGCCGCCGCGTTCGCTGCCTTCCCACGCGAACAGGACATCGGCGGGTTTTTTCACGGGGCCGGGGAGAAGGGCCATCGCGCGCTCCTTGGAAACGGGTGGGACAACTCGTGTGCGGCGCCGTCAGGCATTGGTGCAGCCGAGGATTTCCTCGAGGCTGGTCAGCCCCTGCCGGACTTTCAGCAGGCCGGCCTCGCGCAGCGTCAGCACGCCTTCGCGGCGCGCCTGCGCTTCGATCTCGAGCGCGCTGCCGTGCGCGAGGATGATGCCCTCGATCGCCTCGCTGACCGGCATCACCTGGTAGACGCCGGCGCGGCCCTTGTAGCCGCTGCCGTTGCAGCGTTCGCAGCCGACTGCGCGGTAGGGTACCCAGCCGCCGAGCTCGGCTTCGGCGACGCCGGCGGCCAGCAGCGCATCGCGCGGCAGCTCGACCGGCTGCTTGCAGCCGCACAGCCGGCGCGCCAGCCGCTGCGCGGTGATCAGCGTGACGGCCGACGCGATGTTGAACGGCGCCACGCCCATGTTCAGCAGGCGTGTCAGCGTCGACGGCGCGTCATTGGTGTGCAGCGTGGAAAACACCATGTGCCCGGTCTGCGCGGCCTTGATCGCGATGTCGGCCGTCTCGATGTCGCGGATCTCGCCGACCATCACGATGTCCGGGTCCTGCCGCAGGAAGGCGCGCAGCGCGACCGGGAAGCTCAGGCCGGCGCGCTCGTTGATGTTTACCTGATTGACCCCGGGCAGGTTGATTTCGGCCGGGTCTTCGGCGGTGGCGATGTTGATGCCCGGCTTGTTCAGCAGGTTCAGGCAGGTATACAGCGACACGGTCTTGCCCGAACCGGTCGGGCCGGTCACCAGCACCATGCCGTAGGGGCGCCGGATCGCTTCCAGCAGCAGCGCCTTCTGTGCCGGCTCGTAGCCGAGCGCGTCGATGCCGAGCTGCGCCTGGCTGCCGTCGAGGATGCGCATGACGATCTTCTCGCCGAACAGCGTGGGCAGCGTCGACACGCGGAAGTCGATGCTGCGCGTGCCGGACAGCGACAGCTTCATCCGGCCGTCCTGCGGCACGCGCTTCTCGGCGATGTCGAGCCGAGAGATCACCTTGATGCGCGACGCCAGCTTTTCCTTGATCGCCAGCGGCGGCTGTGCGACCTCGCGCAGTTCGCCGTCGATGCGAAAGCGGATGCGGTAGAACTTTTCGAAAGGCTCGAAATGCAGGTCGGAGGCGCCGAGGTTGATCGCGTCGGTCAGCATCTTCTGCAGGAAGCGCACCACCGGCGCGTCATCGATTTCGCTGGTCGTACTGTCGGGGGCCGCATTGCCGGGCTCGTCCACGAGCGCGACGGCGTCGAGTTCGTCGCCGATCAGCGCCGACAGATTCTGCTCCGCGCTTTGCGACAGCTGCGCAATCAGGTCGGTGAGTTGCGGCAGCGGCACCACCACCGGATCGACTGCCAGCCCGGTCTGGAACTTCACCTGATCGAGCGCCTGCGTCTGCGTCGGGTCCGCGATCGCGACCGCGACCTTGTGCGCGCGCCGTGCGAGCACCACGACGCGATGCGACTGCATCAGGCGGTCGTCGATGACCTTCTGCGGCAGCGCCTGCACGTCGAGCGCGGTGAGATCGAACAACGGGCACCCGAAATGCGTTGCGCAGAACATGGCGAGCGAGCGGGCGTCCAGTGCGCCGCTGCGCAGCAGTGCGTCGATGAACGGCAGTTTGTCGGCCAGGGCGCTGCGCTGGATCGCATCGATTTGTTGCGCGCCGAGCTTGCCCGCCTGTTGCAGGGCGCGCGGCAGTCCGGAGCTGGAGGTGGGAGGCGTGGAAGTGGGGCGCATGGGTCCTGGCCGGGTTGGCAGCCGCGCGATGATGCGGCAGCCATCGGGCCAGCATGGCGAGCGCGCCGTGCCCGGTCGGGTGCCGGGTTTGCGCCGGCGGCGCGGACAGGTGGAATGACGTAAGCGAGCAACAGGCGGCCGGCAGCGCGGCCTTCGGCTCTCAGTCCGGCCGGTACAGCTTGACCATCTTGATCACCTGTTCTTGCGCCTGCACGATCTCGATCACGCAGTTGGCAATCTTCACGCTGACGCTGGCATCGGGGATTTCCTGCAGGATTTCCAGCAGCAGGCCATTGACGGTTTTCGGGCCGTCGAGCGGCAGGGAAAGGCCGAGGCGCTTGTTGATGTCGCGCAGCGAGACCGAACCTTCGAGCAGGCATTCGCCTTGCTCATCCCAGCCGAACTGGTCGGCACGGGTCGCGCCCGGGGTGGACGTGGTGAACTCGCCGACCATTTCTTCGATGATGTCGTCGAGCGTCACCAGCCCCTGCACTTCACCATACTCGTCGACGATCACCGCCAGCCTTTCCTGATTCTCCTGGAAGTATTGCAGCTGGGTGAACAGGTCAGTCTCGGGCGGGATGAAGTAAGGCGGCGTCAGCAGCTCGCGGAAGTGTTCCACCGTCAGCTCGTCGACCTGGTTCAGCAGCGCCATCGCCTTGCGCACATGCAGGATGCCGACGATCTGGTTGATCTCGCCTTCGTGCACCAGCAGCTTGTTGTGATAGCAGGTGGTCAGCTCGTGCTTGACCTCGTCAACCGGCAGCGACAGGTTCAGCGTCTCGATGTGTGAGCGCGGCGTCATCACATCTTCGACGGTGACGCGCTCGAGGTCGAACAGGTTCAGCAGGATGCTCTTGTGCTTGACCGGAATGAAGTTGCCGCCTTCGAGCACCATCGAGCGCAGCTCTTCCGGCGACAGCCGCTGGTCGCGTGCCTCGCTGCCGGTGCGAATGCGCAGCAGCCGCAGCAGGCCGCGCACGAACAGGTTCACGAACCACAGCACCGGCTTGCCGATGAAGATCAGCGGCTTGATGATGAACGAGGCCGGCAGCGCAATGCGTTCCGGATAGGTGGCGCCGATGACCTTCGGCGTGATCTCGGCGAACACGATCAGGAAGAACGCGACCACCGCAGTGGCAATCGTCAGCACTTCCTGGTTGTTGCCGAATGCAGAGATCGCAATCGAAGTGACCAGCGCGGTGACCAGCGCATTGATCAGCGTATTCGCGATCAGGATCAGCGACAGCATCCGGTCGGTATGGTCAAGCAGCCACAGCGTGGTCTGCGCCAGCCGCGATCCGCGCCGCGCGAGGTGCTTGATGCGATGGCGGTTCAGCGCCATCAGCGCGGTTTCCGAAATGGAGAAGAACGCGGACGTGGCCGTCAGCGCGACGAGGGCGATCACTTGCACCCACAAGGGCACGGAATCCATGGAGCTCCGGAGAGAGTCAAATCACCCGCATTATACGGACGGCGCAGCGGCGGTCCGCGGCCTTGTGCGCCGGCAGGATGGCGAGCCGGTTTGTTACCATTGCCCCGGACAAACCGATCTCCTCCTGCGATGCCCGCTTTCCGACCTGTCGTGGCCGTGCTGTGCGCCCTGCTGGCAGCAGGCGGCTGCTCCGAGAAGGATGCCGGCGCACCGGTGCCCGCGGCGCAGGCCATGACGGCCGCAGCTATCGGCGAGCTGATTTTCCACGATCCCTTGCTGTCTGCCTCCGGCAAACAGTCGTGCGCCAGCTGCCATTCTCCCGAGCATGCGCATGCGGCGCCGAATGATCGTGCGGTACAGCTCGGCGGTCCGCAGCTTGACCAGCCAGGTACGCGCGCCGTGCCGTCGCTGCGCTACCTTGCTGCCACGCCGGACTTTAGCGATGACGATACGGGCAAGGCTGCCGGCGGTTTCAATCACGATGGCAGTGCCGATACGCTGGCGGCGCAGGCTGAGCGGCCACTGCTGGCGGCCAACGAGATGGCCAACCTGACACGCAAGGCTGTCGTCGAAAAGCTGCGGCGCGCAAAGTACGCCGGCGATTTCCGGCGTGTCTTTGGCAGGTCCAGCCTGGATGACGTCGATGCCGCCTTCGCGACGCTCGGGCACGCACTCGAGCGTTACCAGCGTGAGGCGCCGGAGTTCCAGCCCTTCGATTCGAAATATGATGCCTGGCTTGCAGGCAAGGCCGAACTGACCGCATCCGAGCGGCGCGGCCTGAAGCTCTTCAATGACCCGAAGAAGGGCAACTGTGCGGCCTGTCATCCGAGCGAGCGAAGCGACGATGGCAGCGCGCCATTGTTCACCGACTTCACCTATGACGCGCTGGGCGTGCCGCGCAATGCGACGATTGCCGCAAATGCCGATCCGGCGCATTACGACCTCGGCCTTTGCCGCGCGGGGCGCGCCGGTCGTGCGGCCGCGGAACGCGAATGCGGGAAATTCAAGGTGCCGACGCTGCGCAACGTCGGCACGCGCAAGGCCTTTTTCCACAACGGGCACATCGGCACGCTGCGTGAGGCGGTTGCTTTTTATGTTCGCCGGGACACGCATCCGGCCGAATGGTATCCGCGCGCTGCTGATGACACGGTCCTTCGCTTCGATGACCTGCCGGCGCCGATGCGGACGAACGTGAATCGCGACGAAGCGCCGTATGACCGCAAGCCGGGCCAGCGGCCGGCGCTGTCCGATGCCGAGATTGATGACGTGGTCAGCTTCCTGCACATGCTGACGGATGGCTATGCGGCGCATCCTTTCCGTTGAATTTTGCTGCAAGGAAATTTCATTTGTAGAACAACTTTTCCTATCCAATATAGTTGCTTTAAATGTCACTTTTTCGGGAAAAGTCGGTATAGCATAGATATAAAAGAAGCAAAGGTCGCCTTCGGGCCCATGACATGATCAGTTCACCCGGCCAGCCGGGATGACGACATCGAAAACAAACATGTCCAACAGCCCCTATGTTTTTTATCTGGTCGCGTTCCTCATCCAGGTCGCGGCGGCTGTCCTCGTGCTGTCGCTTGCGAGCCGCCTGAGATATCACCGGACGGCGGCGTTCCTGCTGGCCGGCGGACTGGCCATGATGGCGATTCGCCGGCTGGTGCCTTTCCAGCATTTCTTTCCGAACCTGATGGCCCTGAACAGCGACCATCTGGCTGACAGCGTGCTGTCCGTGATCATTTCCTGCCTGCTCTTCCTCGGCCTTTTCGGGCTGCGCAATTCGATGAGCCGGCTGGAGGACTACACCGACCTGATGGAAAACCGTTCGCGCACCGATTACCTGACGGGCGCGTGGAATCGCCTTGAGGTCGAGCGCCGGATCGAACAGGAAATCGGCCGCAGCAAGCGCTATGCATCGCCGCTGGCGCTGATCCTGTTCGACATCGACCATTTCAAGCAGGTCAACGACAGCTACGGGCATGACATCGGCGACGAGGTGCTGTGCAACCTGGTGAGTTATTGCGAGAAAAGCATTCGGGAGATTGATGTGCTGGGCCGGTTCGGCGGCGAGGAATTCCTGATCCTGATGCCCAGCACCGGCGAGGACGAGGCCCTGGCCGCGGCAGAGCGATTGCGCAAGGGCGTTGAAGGCCTGACCTGCGCCACCTTTCATGGCAAGGACATCCGGGTCACCATCAGCCTGGGCGTGGCGGTGCTGCGGCCGACCAAGGACATGGATACCTATCAGGCGATGAAACGGCTGATCAGCCAGTCGGACCGGGCGATGTATCAGGCGAAGGACGGGGGGCGCAACCAGACGCGCGCGGGGGCGTAGCGCCGGGATCGGGTGCCGGGCCTGATTTGTCGTCTGGCCGTTGGGCCGGATTCCACTGCGCCCAGTCTGCCCCGAACAGCTCGACCGGATGCGGGCAGCGTTCAGAGCCGTTGCCGCAGGCGAGCGAATCCGCCGGACAATAGCGGTCGCATCCCCAGCAGATGCGTTCGGGGTGCGCGGGGTGAATCGGGATTTTCGCCGTCATCAGCAGATGCTCCGTATATCAGCCATCTTCCGCCTCTGCCTAACCGCGCGTCATTGACCGGGATCAAATTTGCCGGACGCTTGCGCGATCCCGGCATTTACCTCAGCATCCTGCTCGACAACACAAGCGGCACCCGCTTGAAAAAACTCCAATAATTCCAGTTTTTATCCCATGAGCCGACACGACGTTCCCGCTGACAGCAGCCTGATCGATTCCCGTTATGCCGCTTTCAGGCTGTTCATTGTGCTGGCCGTCGCCACCCTGGGCAACAGCGGCATGTATGTGCTGTCGGTGGTGCTGCCGGAAATCCAGCGTGAGTTCGGCGTCAGTCGCGCCGACGCGTCGCTGCCTTATACGCTGAGCATGATCGGATTTGGCGTTGGCGGCCTCATGTGCGGACGCTGGGCCGACCGGTTTGGCATCAGCCGCGTGATTCAGCTCGGCGCGCTCGGTCTGCTGGCCGGTTTTGCCATCGCCGGGACCACGTCGAACCTGCTGGTTTTCGGCATCGCGCATGGCGCGCTGATCGGTTTCCTCGGTGCGGGAAGCGCGTTCGTGCCGCTGATTGCGGACACGTCGCTCTGGTGGAATCGCCGCCGGGGCATTGCCGTGGCAGTTTGCGCCAGCGGCAATTACCTTGCCGGCACCGTCTGGCCGCCCGTTGTCCAGTACGGTGTGCAGCAGATTGGCTGGCGCGATACCTACCTGCTGCTCGGCGTGTTGTGCGCAACAGGCGTGGCCTTGCTGAGCCTGCTGTTGCGGCAGCGCCCGCCCGTGCTGCCGGTGGCGGCGCCAGCACCGGGCCGGGCCGGAAACGCAAGCGCAAGCGATGCGCCGTTCGGTCTTGCGCCGAAGCAAGCGCAGCTGGCGCTCTTCATTGCGGGGGTTGGCTGTTGCGTGGCGATGGCGATGCCGCAGGTGCATATCGTTGCGTATTGCTCCGACCTTGGCTTCGGTGCGTCTCGCGGCGCGGAAATGCTGTCGCTGATGCTGGGCTTCGGCATCGTCAGCCGGCTGGCGTCGGGATGGATATCGGATCACATCGGCGGACTGAAGACATTGTTGGCGGGATCGGCATTGCAGGGCATTGCGCTGCTGCTTTTCGTGCCGTTCGACGGTCTCGCTTCGCTGTACGTCATCTCCGCACTGTTCGGGCTGGTCCAGGGCGGTATTGTGCCGTCCTACGCGCTCATCATTCGCGAATATTTTTCGCCGCACGAAGCAGGTGCGCGGGTCGGCGGCGTGATACTCGGCACGCTGATTGGCATGGCGCTGGGCGGATGGATGTCCGGCGTGATCTTCGACGCGACCGGCCGCTATCAGGCAGCCTTTATCAACGGGGTCGGCTGGAACCTGCTGACTTTCGTCATCGCGTTGTGGCTGTTTCGGCGGTCGAGACAGATGGCGGTGGCCGTGCCCGCCTGAGCCAGCGGTCTCACGCTGCAGCACTTCGATTATTCTGATGCCTTGTTTTCGACCACTCACGCCATGACGCAGATTGCTGATTCCCGTATCACCGAACGTGTGCTTGCCAGCTTCGACAGGCAGAGCGCCATGCACCTGATCCGCGCGACGATGCCGATCGTTGATCACGGGCTTGCCGAGATTCATCTGCCGCACTGGGAGGGCATCGAGCAGCAGCACGGCTTCGTGCATGGCGGTGTGGTCGGCATGATTGCCGATTCGGCGGCGGGCTACGCGGCGATGACGGTCGTGCCGGAGGATGCGTCGGTGCTGACGGTCGAGTACAAAATGAACCTGCTCGCGCCGGCCGACGGCGACAAGCTGATCGCACGCGGGCAGGTCGTCAGGCCGGGACGCACGCTGATCGTCACCAGGGCCGAAGTGTATGCGGTCAGGGAGGGCAAGGAGACCCTGTGCGCGCTGATGCAGCAGACCATCATGGTCATGCAGGGCAAGGCCGAGAAATAAGGGAGTGGCGCGGCGTCACCGGGCGCCGCAGGGCGTCATTGATGCGCTCAGCAGAAAATGAGCGCCAGCATCGCCGGATCGTCGATCAGGTTGTTGTTCAGGTAAAGCGCCAGCCGGTAGGCGAGGGCGGCGCAGGTTTCCGCGGCTTCGTGCAGGGTCATGCGGGGAGCGCTCTTCGGGCAGGAAAAATTCGGACTGCCCGGATTGTGCCAAAACTCGTCGATGCGCGCGACAAAGGCAATGCCGGCGAGCGCGGCGTCTCAGCTGGCGAGTTTGCACAGACAGTAAACGAATTGCTGGCCGGTGCCGAAGGGCGTGTGATGCGTTTCTGTCGAACTGTCGAGCACGCGGAGATTGCGGTAACCCTGTGCGACCAGGTCATCCACCAGAGTAGATTCTCCGCCGCCGACGTCAATGCTCGTTGCCTGTCGGTCCGGCGCTGCCCTATCGATCAGCTTCAATGAGGTATCCAGATGCGGCGCATGCCAGCTGACGGCATCGGGCGCCGTGGTCTGGCAGATGTTTTTCCAGTGGGCTTGCGCTTTCATCAACCTCTCTGCCAATCAGGACGGGCATGCAGGTCGGGGTGACGCCTTGACGATGAAGACGGGCGGAGGGATTTCAAGGACTGGTTGACGGTCCCTGGCCGGCCCCGGACGGCGCCCTGATCCGTGCACGCTCCTTTTCGTAGTCGTCATAGGGCGGCAATTCCGGCCTGTCGGGCACGGGCCGGGACGATTGGCCTTTTTGCACAGAGCGCACGCCTTCATAGACTGACTGGCTCGTCACCGCGCCGCAGCCGGCCAGTGCTGAGCAAAACAGCAGCGCAAGTTGGGAAGGCTTGTTCGGTGCCGGCATTTTGGCAGGCATTCAGTCCAGGACCAGGTGACCGCTGGCGAATTGCGCCGCTTGTCCGCCGACGCGCACGCGGAGCGCATCGCCGGCGCGATCCCAGTCGATGTGGACAAGGCCGTCGCGACCGATTTCCATGCCTTGCTCCGCGAGGTAAGAACCCGCGGCTTCACCAGCATGCTTGTGTTTCGCCAGATAGGCCGCTACCGACCCGTTGCCTGAGCCGCAGACAGGATCTTCCGCAACACCATCACCCGGCGCGAAGGTCCGCACGCGAATGCGTACCGGACCGCTGTCGCCGCGCTCGGCAAAGACGGTGATCCCCGCTGCGCGCAATGCACGGCATGCTTCGGCGATGCGTCCCTGGTTCGGACGGAGCGCGGAAATCGCATTGATGTCGGCCAGCTCGGCAACCAGCCATGGCACGCCCGTGGAAACGATCTCGACGGGAGTGGCGGCAAGTGCCGAAGCGTCGCAGCCCAGCATGCCGGCCACGGTGGCCGCAGTGAGGCCGGCGTCTTTGTGCGAGGGCGCCGCTTGCGTCATTCGCAGCAGCTTGCCGCCGTCGGGCGCAGGCAGCACGTCCACCGGCACGATGCCTATCCCGCATTCCTGCCGGAGCAGGCGCTTGCCCACAAGCGCTGTACTGCGCGCCAGCATCGCATGCGCCGCCGCCACGGTCGGATGTCCGGCAAAGGGCAGCTCGCGCACGGGCGTGAAAATCCGCACGCGATAATCCGCGTCCGGCGAGGTCGGTTTCAGGATGAATACCGTCTCGGACAGGTTCATCTCCCGCGCGATCTTCTGCATGATCGGGGCGGGTAGGTCGTCGGCATCAAAGACGACCGCGGCCGGGTTACCGAACAGCGGGCGGCTGGTGAAGGCATCGACCTGCACGAATTCCAGGGACAAGGAATTTCCTTCTGAAGGATGTGATGGATGTTAGGGATGTAATAAATGACGAGCCCATCATAAATGACGAGTCGGCCCGGCAGCACACTTTCACTGCAACCGGGCGGCCGGATTCCGGCGGCAGCGCAATCGGTGGCCAAGGCCCCGGGGCAAATATTTTTTTTGGGAAATTTGCGAATCTCTCGATACACTGCGGTGCAGAACATCAATGCATACCCGGGATGACCGTTGTGGTGCCGGCCGGGACAGGAAGCCCTCCGGACTTGCCGGCGCTGCCGGGTTTGCAAAAAAGGAAACAGCAAGGGGAAGGTAAGTGCGGCGATCAATTCACTCCATTGTCGGCGGCGTGAGTCTTGCGCTGGCCGGCGCACAGGCCGGCGCTGCGCAGAACGATTTCCAGCTGCCGACGGATTTTGTCGCCCTGAAGGATGGCGCCGTCAATGTCGCCGCCTACGCCGTGCGGCAGACCCTGGACGGTCCATGGCGCGACGGCGTAAAACGTATGGGCGGGGAGGTCTCGACGGACATTTTCGCGCTTCGGGTGACGCGCCACTATTCGGTCGGCGACGGCGGCAAGTACACCATTGCGCCGATCATGGTGCTGGGCGTCGGGGACGTGGACACCAACGTGCCGGCGCTGGCTGCCACAGGGCGGCATGCGTCGGGCTTCAGTGACCTGAGGCTGGGTTCATCATTCTGGTTTCATGTTGACCGCGCCAATCGCGAATTCGGCATGGCGACCCTGCTGTTTACGCTGCCGACCGGTGACTACAAGCAGGATCAGGCGTTGAATGTCAGCGAGAATCGCTGGAAGGCGGTGCTTTCCCTTGGCTGGATGCAGCAACTCGGTCGTGGCTGGGTGCTTGAGCTGGCGCCCGAAGTCGCGTTTTATGGCGACAACGATCGCTACATGTCGACGCGCCGCCTCAGCCAGGACGCCGCGTATGCCATGACCGGCACGCTGCGGTATCGCTTCACGCCGGATGTACACGGCTATGTCACCGCGCAGATCAACCGCGGCGGCGCGACGCAGGTCAATGGCCGGCCGGCGATGGACGGACCGGAGAATACGCGGCTCGCGGCCGGCATGCTGTTGTTCGCCGGCGGCGGCCACCAGCTGCAATTGCGTTATGCGCGGGATACCGGCATACAGAATGGCTTTCGCAACGACGGCGAGCTGGTACTGCGATGGTCGCGCGTTTTCGAATAAGCGCTTGTCTCGTCAGGCCGCCGCGGCGCTGAAGCCGCATCAATCAAGGCTGCCTGACTGCTTCAGTTCGACCAGCTGGTCGAGCGCCAGTCCCCAACCCTGTTCAAAGCCCATGTCGGCATGGCTTTTTCTTCCTGCCGAATCCTGATGCATGACAAGCGCTGCATAGTGGGCGCCGCCATCCGGCCGCGCTGAGAAGCGCAGGTCGACCACGAAGAAGAAGCCAAGGTGTTCGTCTTCCGGTTTTGGCTTCGGCCGAAAGCCGGGCCCGAGCGCGTTCGTCCAGACCAGCCGTTGCTGCGGTTCGACCGCGAGGAAAGTGCCGACGTTGTCGGGCATGTTGATGCCTTCCGGCGATTGCATCACGGTCCGGAAAATGCCGCCGGGGCGCAGGTCGATTTCGCAGTCGACCACTTTCCACGGGCGCGGGCAGAACCATTTCACCAGTACCGCCGGATCCGTCCAGCCTTTCCAGAGCTGGGCAGGAGTGAGCGGTACGTCGCGATGGAATTGGAGGTCCAGCCGGGGATCTGGGGTCATGGCGCATCTCCTGAGGTTGTTTCGATGGCCGCGATGCCCGGTGACGAACATGCGGCGGCATGGCTGACTTACGGTGCGGCATCGCAGGTTGGGATAAGATAAAAATCCGCCCTGCGGGGTATTCAGGCAAACGCTTTCAATGAAAACCCGTCTTGCATTCGCCAGCCTCATTTTCGCCTGCATCGCTTCCGGGTGCGCGGGCTATGCGCCCCGGAGTGACCTGGTCGGCCAAAGCCGCGACACATTGGTCTCACGGATGGGGCAACCGGAGCGCGAGTACCCGTCGCCGGAAGGGCAGAAGCTCCAATACCCTCGCGGACCGGCAGGCAGCCATACCTATTTCATTTACCTCGACAGCAGCAACCGGGTCGTCCGCTGGGAGCAAGTGCTGACCGAAGAAAAATTCGGAACCATCCGACCCGGCATGACCAAAGACCAGGTCATCGACATTCTGGGGGCCACGACAAACACGAACGGACTGGCGCGCAATCGCGGTTACGTCTGGCATTACCGCTACGATACGCCGCTGTGCCAATCTTTTGTGATCGAATTTACACAGGAAGACATCGTGCGCAGTTCGGGCATCCGGGTGCGTAGCGGACGGCGATGCAAATACGTTGGTCCGGGCTGATTCGGCGCGGGCATGACCACAGGGGTGGTCATCGTGCGAGCAGGACCGGTGCGACAAGCCGCGTTCAGATGTTCCGGCAGCAACTGCACGATGGCTTTTGCCGGCTTGCGGTTGATCTACACTGCCGCGTGCAGCATCGCAGCTTTCGGAGCTGGCGATCGGGACACTGGTGCCCCGATCGCCATAGGTCCTTACTCTTCCAGCAAACTTCTCAACATCCACGCAGTCTTCTCGTGAATGTCGATGCGCTGGGTCAGTACGTCCGCGGTCGGTTGATCATTGGCGGAATCAACGACAGGGAATAATTTTCGTGCTGTCTTGGCCGTGGCTTCCTGTGCCTTGACCAGGTGCCGGATCATCTCTTCCGCTTTGGGGACGCCGCTGACTTCTTTAATGGACGCCCTTTTCACAAACTCACTGTATGTGCCCGGCGCCGGATATCCCAGCGCGCGGATGCGCTCCGCAATCACATCGAGGGCAGCCCATTGCTCGGTGTACTGAGCCATGAACATGGTGTGCAAAGTATTGAACTGCGGCCCTTTCACGTTCCAATGGAAGTTGTGCGTCATCAGGTAGAGCGTGTAGCTGTCGGCGAGCAGGTTCGAGAGACCTTCCGCAATTTTTTTGCGGTCAGTTGCCGAAATGCCGATGTCGATGTTCAAGCTTTTGAGTTTTTTGTCTGCCATGGTTCTCTTCCAAAATCCAATAACAACATTCACGCTGCCGAAGTACGCACCTGCTGAAAGCCCGGACTTTTTGCATGGGCAACCGATTGCCACAAGCGTTCGTGAAAGAAATAGACGACGGCCTGAACCGTCGGCTCCAGCAAGCTTAATGTTACTGCCGCGAGCAAGTCGCCGGTAACCGCATAACCGACCATCGCGGCAACGGTGATGTGAGTCACGTAGTAAGACGCGGTTTTCTTGATGGTGAAGGCGTGGGTATTGATCCAGCGGCTCATGCCAGGCTCCTGCATTGGGTTGCGATGGAATGATTCTGCGGCAGCCCGCTTAATAGCTCAAGGCAATTGAATTTATGGATTCGATTGGCATTTGCAATCGCTTGATGGATCGGTTTTGCCAATCGCTCCGTGAGAGGAGGGCCTTGTTCAAAGTTGTCAGTCCGCCCGGTTTGTGCTGCAGCGGCTTCATTGATTGACGGGCTGTCACGGGGAAATTCTTTGGCAGGAAATAAAAAACCCTTGCCATCGCTGACAAGGGTTTCTGCAGGCTTGCGATCCGGGCCGAGGCCGGACCGGGGATGCCTTTTTTGGATTGACCACCGGGTAAGCCCGCGAGACGTCGACGCGGGCGGGTGGTGGACCAATCAATAATTGCGCCGCTTCGGCGGTGCGCTTTGTGCACCCGTGCGTGGCGGGAGGTGACGGAAAGTGATGCGTCCCTTGCCCAGGTCGTAGGGCGACAGCTCCAGCGACACGGCGTCGCCGGCCAGAATGCGGATGTGGTTCTTGCGCATTTTGCCGCCCGAATAGGCGATCAGGCTATGGCCATTTTCGAGCGTGACGCGAAAGCGCGAATCCGGTAGCACTTCATCGACGATGCCCTGCATTTCGATCAATTCTTCCTTGGCCATGGCGACTCCTTGAGTTGATTAAATAAGAATGAGAAAACTGGCGCTGCTGGTTCAGGCGAACCGCTGGCGTATCCAGCGGCGGCCTTCTGCGACGGCGTATCGGGCAGCGGCTTCCTTTGTCGAAAACTCGGGTGTGAAACGCAACACGCGGTCGTGACTGCCGTTGCGAATCGACACCGAGGCGGTGTATTGGCCCGATTCATTGGATCGGGTAAGTGGTGAGACAAGATACTTGCCCACTGAGAGCGTATTTTCTATGGTGATAAACATAATAATTGCCGCGCAATGATGCGAGCGAGCGTTCGCAAGACATTGTCCAGCGTATTCGTTGAAAGCTTACGGCCTGAGCCGAAGGAGTCCCGGCGCTTCAAAAGCATCCGCGGATGTAAGGCTCGCCGTGAGAGGGGAGTTTGACCGGAAGGCCGGGCCGGTGAGATCGGCGCGCCAGCGTGGAGGGCGGTTGTGAGATGACCGCAAACCGAGTCGGACAACTGTCGTTGCAATGGAGAGCGTCCTGCAACAGCGCGCCTATCATACACTGATTCTGGCGAAAAGGGTTTTTTCTTGCCACACGCCGGCGAGCAGGACCCTGTGTCCAATCCGACAAAGACTCGTTGTGGCTGGTCGCCCGGGGCGGCATCCGAACACGCCGAGG
>CAYZXP010000040.1:0-20336 GCA_964482415.1 uncultured Bifidobacterium sp.
CTTCCTGGCCAGTGATCAACAGCGTGCCGACATTGGTGATCTTGTCGGTATTGCTGGAACCCGAGTCCGTGGTCAGTTCAACCGTCGCAGAAACGGTACTTGCATCAAGCGATGACTGGAGCGTGAAGCTGAACGCTTTGTCTGCAAAGTTGCCCGCCACATCGGTCGAGCGGACAATGACGGAATTGACGCCTTCGACAGCAGTAAAGCTGCTGCTGAAAGTTTCGCCGCCGTCGACGCTGTAACTGGTGGTCGCGCCGGCTTCCTGGCCCGTCACCGACAGCGTGCCGTCGTTCGTGACCTTGTCCGTATTGCTGGGGCCGGAATCGTTTACCAACGCGACGGTGGCGGCGACCGTGCTTGTGTCGATTGTCAGGTCTTTTTCCGTGCCTACCAGCTTGGACGCGGCGTTGCTGAAATTGTTGATGTTATTGGACAGACTCAGCTGAATCGCGTAAGTCCCCTGCGCCAGGGCCGTGGCGTAAGGCAAGCTCCACGAAATGGTGCTGCCTGCAACAGAATCAATGGCTTGCGCCGGATTGATGCATATCGCGGCGCCTCCTCCTTGCGGAACCAGCCAAACGTAAAACGACTGCGGGCTGCTGCCCGCTGACGCGGTGACGGAACCGGTGAATGTGAGCGTCGTGTCTCGGGTGATGAAATCCGTCGAACTGCTGCCGGTATCTGTGGCAATCGATGTGGTCGATGCGGCGGTGATCGACGAATTCGCCAGAACGCCGCTATAAGCGGGATCGCTGATCACCGCGGTCTCGATCGTTCCGGTGCTGGCTTCCAGGACCCAGTCCCCGCCCGCCGACTCGCTGCCCGTCAAATCCGTCGAGGCCGCCACATCCGCACCGGTGACTGCCGCAAGCTGCTCGATGAACTGCTGGCCTTCAGCGCCGGCTGCAACGTCGCAGCCGTAAATCAGGATGTCGCCGTCCTCAGTCAGCATGCCGCCGATGGCAGCCAGTTCGGCCTGGTAGTCGGCAAGGTTGTCGCTGGTGAGTACTGTCGAACCCAAAGTGATTTCCCCGGCTCCGCCGTGTGAAACCACATCAATGCTGGCGATGTCTGCAACGATGTCGATCGCCTCGACCAGCCCCGCATTCGCTGCCAGGAAGTCGTGAATCTGCTGCACACCGTCTGTCGCGGCATCGAGCACCACGATGGTGGCGTTGGCCGGCATGTCGGCAATCAGCTGCTGGTAGTTGGCAACGCCGGGATCAACGAAGACCACGCGCGGCGTGAAAACTCCATTCAGGCCGCTGCTCGCGGATACCACATTGATATCGGCAGCGGAAATGGAATTGGAGGTCAGGTAATCCTGAATCGCCTGGTAACCGCCGGTTACTTTAACCACGGTGTAGATCGACGAATCGTAAAGATTTGCAATGGCGTCGAAATCATTCAAATTGCTGTCGATGAAGACGGTGCGATCTGCAGTCACGTGTACCCCCTATTTATATTTATTTCGCAGGATGACAACTCGGGAAAAGTGCCTCGCATGCAGTCATCTGCTTCGGGATGCGCAGTGATGGTCTTTCGCGCTGCTGCCTTTGATCCCCCGACCGGCAACAGGCTTAGTACGCGCCCCAAACATATGTTGCATTTATCGAAACTATAAGCATCGGGTGTCGGCCTGTCTTGTGAAAAAGTTACCGTTTTTGTTAGTAGACCCGGAAAATTATTTCGGTATAATCCTAGTACTTAAGTACTACTTATAACCGGTAGCTGATTACCAGGCTCGCGGGGTACTGTCGAAATGAAAGGCGCGTGACAGCGCGATGGCGGGCGGCGCAAACGTGCGGCTGCCTGCTCACAGATTCAGCATCCATCTGAAAATTCGACCGGAAAAGCACAGGGACCAACATCGATGTCCGACGAAAAATCTGTACGGGTGTGGCTGGTCTGCGATTTCCCCCTTGTGGCAATGGGGTGGAAGACGCTCATTGCCCAATCCAAAGGAAAGCTTCAGCTATGCGGGTCGATCAGCAGCGTTGACGACATCGCGGCGCTGCGAGAGGCCGAACCTGCTGATGTGATCCTGTATGACATCGATGGAAACAACCCCATCTCCGGCATACAAGCCATGTCGTCAACCTTCGACATTCCTGTGCTGGTCGTCAGCGGCTCGAAGGATCTTGAAAAAACCGATTCGGTGATCTTCGCGGGAGCCAGCGGACTGGTGGACAAGCGCGAGCCGACGGAATTGCTCCTGAAGGCGATTGACAAGGTCACGGCCGGAGAGCTCTGGATCGACCGTTCTGCGACGGTTCGCATCCTGATGTCCGTCGCCCGCAAAAAGCAAACCCGGAGCGTTGAACACGACAAGATCGCTTCACTGACGCGAAAGGAGCGGCTGACGATCGAGGAGGTCACGCGCGATTTCAAGGCGACCAGCAAGGCAATTGCTGCCCGCATGAACGTCAGCGAGCACACGTTGCGCAATCACCTGGCGTCGATCTATTCGAAACTGGGCCTGAGCAAGCGCGTCGAGCTTTATGCTTATGCCCGCGATAACGGTCTCGCACCCCAGTAAACGCTGCCCCGTTTCGGCTTGCCCGGCGACGAATGTCGCCGCCTGCGGAGCACCGCTCTCTCAAAGCCGGTGCTGAAGCGCGCCACTCCCCTGCACCGCCCGAAGCGGGAATTGCCCGGCGCCGCCCTCCTCTTCGGCAAGAACGTTCCAAATAATCGAATTATTAATTGGCCACCCCGACCGTGATCTGCTAACGTAGTAATAGATCACTTTCTTTCGGGCTCGCCATGAATGGACGTCCCAAACACCTCCCGGCTGATGAAAGGCGGGCAGCCACCATCGAGGCGGTCATCCATCTGGCGGCGGAACAGAATCCCAGTGACATCACGACCACCGCCATTGCGCAGCGGATGGGCCTGACGCAGGGAGCGCTGTTCCGGCACTTCCCCTCCAAGGACGCCATTGTCGAGGCGGTGATGACCTGCGTGGCAGAGCGCCTTCTTGCTCGCGCCGACTTGGCGGCGCAAGACATTGACTCTCCCCTTGCCGCGCTGGAAGCCGTCTTTATCGCCCATATCGACTTCGTATCCCGAAATCCGGGCGTGCCGCGCATGCTCTTCGGCGAATTGCAGCGACCAGACGACACGCTAACCAAGAAAACGGTTCAGGAATTGATACGCCGCTACGGCGAACGCATACGCACGTTGCTCGAAAAAGGCAAGGCGACCGGCGAGCTGGATGGCAAGCTTGATATCGCGGCGGCTTCGGTGTCGTTCATAGGCGCGATCCAGGGATTGGTGATGCAGTCGCTCATCGCGGGTGATGCTGATCGCATCCGCCGCGATGCACCAGGTGTTTTTGCAATCTATCGCCGCGGCATCGGGAGTGCCTCATGAAATTTCCGCGTATACAGGGCCGCACCTGGGCGCTGGTCGCCGCCGTCGTTCCGCTACTGGCGCTGTTCATCTATGTCACGTTGCGTTCCGGACCGCTGGCGCCCATCGCAGTGACCGTCAGCACGGTGGAGGCACGATCCATCACCCCGGCGCTCGCCGGGATAGGTACGGTGCAGGCTCGCTTCACCTACAAGATCGGGCCCACCGTGGCAGGCCGCGTCAAGCGGCTGGATGTGCATGTGGGTGATGCGGTCAAGGCGGGACAGGTGCTGGGCGAGATGGACGCAGTGGATCTCGACGATCGCATCAGCGCCCAGCAGGCAGCGATCAAGAGTGCCGAAGCAGCGCAGCAACAGGCGGCCGCCAAAGAAGCCTTTGCGCAAAGCCAGGCGGGACGCTACGAGCAGCTGCTGTCGGCACGCGCCACCAGTGAAGAGTCGGTTGTCACCAAACGGCAAGAACTGGCAGTGGCGAGAGCAACGGTGGCCGCCGCGCGCGCGGATGCGGCGCGCCTGCATGCAGAGCTGCAGGCGCTGCGAGCCCAGCGAGGAAACCTGCGGCTGGTGACTCCGGTAGCCGGGCTGGTGGCGTCGCGCGCCGCCGACCCCGGCACGACGGTGGTGGCGGGACAGGCGGTCGTCGAGGTGATCGACACCGCAAGCCTGTGGGTCGATACGCGCTTCGACCAGATCGGCGCCGAGGGACTGGCCGCCGGGCTGCCCGCGCAGATCACCCTTCGCTCGCGGCGCTCCCAGCGCGTGGCAGGCCATGTATTGCGCATTGAGCCTCGCGCCGATGCAGTGACGGAGGAAACCCTCGCCAAGATCGTTTTCAACACGCCGCCGGCACCGCTTCCGCCACTGGGCGAACTGGCGGAAGTGACTGTGCATCTGGCCGAACTGCCTGCTGCGCCGACCATCTCCAATGCGGCGCTTCGGACTGTCGACGGTCGACGCGGCGTATGGAAGCTGGTGGATGGCCGTCTGGCATTCGCTCCGATCGTGCCGGGCCGCTCCAGTCTTGACGGGCTGGTCCAGGTCACCGAAGGCTTGCGCGCAGGCGAGCAGATCGTGGTGTACAGCGAGAAGGCACTCGGCAGGAAGAGCCGGATCCATGTGGTCGAACGTCTGCCGGGAGTCGCGCCGTGATCAGCCTGGCCGGTCGTGACATTCTCCATTCGTGGGGAAAGTTCATCTTCACGGGCATCGGACTGGGCCTGCTGATTGGCGTCACCCTGACCATGGCCGGTGTGTATCGCGGCATGGTGGACGACGGCAAGGTCCTGCTGGACAACAGCGGCGCCCATTTGTGGGTGGTGCAAAAAGACACCCTCGGCCCGTATGCGGAGTCTTCCAGCATTCCGGATGACCTGTGGCGCAGCATCCTCACGCTGCCGGGCGTTGCCGAAGCGGCCAATGTGACCTACCTGACCATGCAGGTCGGACAGGGCGAAAGGGATGTGCGCGCCATGGTCGTGGGCATTGCAGCCGGCGAGCCGGGAACGTCGGGCTGGCCGCCGCAACTGGTCGCGGGCCGCCAGATCACGCGCAGCCATTACGAGGCCGTCGCGGATATCGCCACAGGGTTTCGACTGGGAGATGAGGTGAGAATCCGCCGCAATCACTACACGGTCGTTGGCCTGGCGCGTCGCATGGTGTCGTCCAGTGGCGACCCGATGGTCTTCATCCCGCTCAAGGATGCGCAGGAGGCGCAGTTCCTGAAAGATAACGACGCCATCCTGATGCAGCGGCGTCGTCTCGAGGCCAATCCCGCCTTCAACCGCCCCGGCGTGCCGGGCCTGCTCGATGCCGTGACCGCTTCGCAAACCAGCAACAACTCGGTGAACGCAGTGCTGGTGCGCATCCGGCCCGAATACTCACCGGAAGAGGTCGCCGAGCCTATCCGCCGCTGGAAGCGGCTCACGGTCTATGACCGCAAGCAGATGGAAGGCATTTTGGTGGGCAAGCTTATCGCCACGTCGGCAAAGCAGATTGCGATGTTCCTGGTGATCCTGGCCGCTGTCAGCGCCGCCATCGTGGCGTTCATCATTTACACCCTGACGATGGACAAGATTCGCGAGATCGCCGTGCTCAAGCTCATCGGTACGCGCAATCGCACGATCGCGGGCATGATCCTGCAGCAGGCGCTGGTGCTCGGGGTCATCGGCTTTGTCGTCGGCAAGATCACGGCGACCTTTGCTGCCCCGTTGTTTCCCAAGTACGTGTTGCTGGTACCGATTGATTCGATCCTGGGCCTCATCGCGGTCATGCTGATTTGCGTGCTGGCCAGCGTCGTCGCCATTCGCATGGCGCTCAAGGTCGATCCGGCGGAAGCGATTGGGGGTTGAGCATGGCGACCAAGGGCATTCACATCGAAGGCTTGAGCAAGCGCTATGGCAAGGGCGACACCGCCGTCTTTGCGTTGAAAAATGTGAACATGGATGTCGCGCCCGGTGAGGTGGTGGGACTGATCGGTCCCTCGGGCTCGGGGAAAAGCACCTTGCTCAAATGTCTGGGCGCGGTGATCGATCCCACCGCAGGGCGAATGGTCCTCGGCGATCAGGTGATTTTTGACAATGAGTGGAAAGTGCGTGACCTCCGCGCTTTGCGCCGCGACAAAATCGGCTTCGTGTTTCAAGTGCCCTACCTGATCCCGTTTCTCGACGTGACCGATAACGTGGCGCTGTTGCCGATGCTCGCAGGCGTCCCCAATGACGAGGCGCGCAAACGCGCGCTGGCGCTGCTGACTGCACTGGACGTACAGCACCGCGCGCAGGCGATGCCATCGCAGCTTTCCGGCGGCGAACAGCAGCGCGTGGCCATTGCCCGCGGGCTGGTCAATCGTCCGCCGGTGATCCTTGCCGACGAGCCAACCGCGCCGCTGGATTCGGTGCGCGCAATGGCCGTCATCCGCATCCTTAACGACATGGCCCTACGACTTGAAACCGCCATCATTGTCGTCACGCACGACGAAAAAATCATCCCGACGTTCAAGCGCATTTATCACATCCGCGAGGGCGTCACCCACGAAGAAGCGGGTGAAGGGCGCAGCTTCGAATGACTGCGCCAATCGCAACCCGTTTTGCTGACCACAAGGAGAGCACGAATGAAATGCACCAACAACCCGCGCCGGGTAATGGCTGCCGCGCTGTTCACGGCGATCACCCTTTCAGCCCTCCCTGTCGGCGCACAGACGGCCGACCCTGCAAAGCCCATGGCGTTCCGTAGCGCGATGGACAAGCTGGGGCGGGACATGCAAGCCGTCACAGGCGCGATTTCCAGGGAAGACTGGGCGCTGGTGGCCGAGCTGGTGCCGAAGATTGCGCATCACGATGAGCCGCCTGCCGAGGAGCTGAAGGCCATCCACGGCTGGCTCGGATCCCATGGCGGGAAATTCCACCGGCTTGATGAACAGACGCACAAAGCTGCCGTCGCCATGGGTAACGCGGCAAAGCGCGGCAATGGCAAGGCTGTCATTTCGGCGTTTGAGAAAGTGCAGCAAAGCTGCCTCGCGTGCCACCAGAGCTTCCGCAAGTCGTTCGTCGAGCATTTCTATGCAAAACGCTGACCCGCTTTGCTGTGTCGGCATCTGACATGCCGCATTAAAGCGAACGCCCGACGAGGTCGATGATCTGGTCGGGCGCTCTTCATTTTTGCGGGAGCTGGCTCCCCGCGAAGCCATCCGCTTTCATGCGAATTTCGCCTTGCCTTCAAGCGCCGCCGGCGACATGACTACGATGCCGAACGCGCCCGGAGACGGCGCGCGAAGAACGGCGCCAGCAGCGTAACGCCCAGCACGAGCGGCCACAGGTTGCCATCAGCGAATGAATAGGCGGCCAGTATCTCGTCCAGAGGTTTGTGCTGGATGAAGGCGCCGAAACTGAACTCGAAGGCCAGCGTGGCGGCAAGCCACAGCGCGCCGGTCGCCAGCGCCTGCCGGTCATTCGCCGTTCCGACCCAGCGGATCGACAATAGTGCCAGGATCAGCACGACCGAAGACAACAACAAGCCGCTGATGACCAGGCCGGCGGTCAGGCCAAGCGACGGGATGAGCAGCAACTCCCTCACCGCGCCATTGACGAATGCGCAGGCAAGAATCAGCCACCAGATCATCAGTGCGCGGGACAGGATTCGGCTCATGGGAGACGCATGCGGGGAGTTTTATGTTCGGGCGATGATACCAAGCGCTGCAGATTTCACGCCGCACGCCCGGAAATGACAAATGGCGCCCAAGGCGCCATTTGAAGTTACATGATGCGCGGGATCACTCCCACTCAGCAGTTACATTGCAAAAAAATATGCATTTACAGTGACTTAAAAAGGTTTCATTTTTTTGTGTAACTTTTGTGTGACACAAGAATTTTTAAAAAAGATAGTTCGGCATACTTGCTGAAAGAATGAGATTTAAAATTAAACGTTCTGCAGAAGCGAATGAAAAATTCGCGTGCTGATAAATCACTCCAAAAATAGACCAAAAAATTCAAAGAAAACCGTTCTTCCTCTGTTATCTACATTCAAAATTTCCGACTTCTTTCATACACATTCGCCTTGCGCAAGCCACAGCGTGTTCTTCCCTTTTTTCTTCATTTGCGTCCACGCTCTCAAGCTTTTGCACTGAGTGCAACTTGGTAGTCCGCTCGTGCGCGCATTTGGTTTTAATAAAATCACCAAAGCTGTGCGAATTACAATCGACCTCACCCGAAGCCACGTCCTCACTTACAGCATAAGATTTAAGTTTGTTCTCAAACTGCACTGGAAATAGCTTTCTTGCCTCTATAGAACAATGCGCTTTTCGAGCGAGAAATGCGCCAGAATCTGGTGATGCGCAGGAAAAAAGACCCATTGAAATTATAAGCAAGAAAGGGAATTTCAAAGCATCACCTGCACGCCTCAACCATTTTTATAAATTTGTCAGCTATTACATATCCCTTATATAAACGCGAAACCGATCCCGCCGAATTATCTTCCGCATCTAATAAGAACAACACATTATTGCCACCCCAAACCTTCTCATAAAGTGAGACAATATAGCCGTTGCTAGTGTGCCGACTGTTAACAGTCATTGTGGATGACACCCCCTCCCAACTTTCGGCAACACAAGCAGTAAAATCTTTGGCATTTTTTGAACTGTTATAAGTAGCTATCGGCCCATCTCTTCTGATGTCGGACAGTGAAGCGCACCCCGAAATATAAATTAAAAAGAAAACAGAGAATTTATTGACAAATTTTTTCACAATATTTTCCTTGCCCATTTTTAAAAATGAAATTGGAATTCAATTCGGGAAATGCAATTAAAATTACAAAAAATATATCCTGCCGCATCAACAACATGAGAATGTCTTGCGGTATGGGTCGAGATCACTATAGCAGCCATATTCATTTCGCTGCAACCATACTAAGAGCCTGTCTCGGTAGGTTGAAACAAACGCAGATTGAATTGTCCAACGAACCTGATGTTCTGTTCGTAGGGCAAGTCGATGAGACCGCAACATGACGATGGCTGGCGGTTGAGAGAGGCGATGTGAGAGCGTATGGCCCCGCCGATTTTTGAATGGATCGATGGCCAAGGCACCCACCCTTGTGCGGGGAAAAAAATCGGCCCGAGCCGGGCCAAAGGGCGCGTCAAGCGCAGCTTGCTCATTAATGGCCACGCTCTGCCGCAGGCCGTGGTGATCGCCGGCGCTCACCGGCACGACAGCATGCTGCTCGAGAAACGCTCGCGCATATCGTTATCGAACGGCCGCCGGTGCCATGCTCGTGGCTGTGCCTCGATCGTAGCTATGTCGGACGCCGCGTCCATGACAATATCTGACAGATCGGCATGATGCCGTGGATTGGCGGGCTTAGCGATGAGCGCAAGGCCAAGCGTGAAGAAGCGCAAGCGCGGCGCTGGGTGGTGGAACGGTCGCATAGCTGGCTCAATCGCTATCGACGCATGCTGATCAGCTGGGAAAAACGGGTCGATACATATCTCGCGATGCTGCATTTTGCCTGTGGTCAGATCGTCAGGCATCACCCACTAGCTGGATAGGTTCTCAGGCGAAGCTGTGCTAGATCGCGACCAAGCCCATGAGTAAGATCAGACCTTTGTCGATTAAATATCCAATGTATTGCCCCTACACCAGATGCTCAACGCCTCGGATTGCGGACTCGGGGAATATATTCTGCGCAACGATCGCGGTGCGTGCCGCTTCGACATCGGGTACAAAGACCACGACTGCCAGGTCCCTCATCGCACGCGAGCAGCACACATAAAAGAGGCGACAGGTTCGATCGCGCACGGACTCTTCACCTGCCGCTATGTTGGCTTCGTCCCTGTCGGAAAGGGGAACATACCCGAGATATTTCCCGTACGAATACTGCCGGAAGCCAGCTTCCTCATCGTCGATTACGACCAATACGCGCTCAAATTGTGCCCCCTTCACTCCATGATGCGTCCCGAATGGTGACTCCTCTGTAAAGTAGCGCCGATATGCCCAAAGTTCGTCGATACCGCATGAGAGATAAGCTTGAACGTTCTCGAAGCCACTGCTGCCGTCATCCACTGGCTCTGCAACCAGATGCATGGCGAATCGATCATCGAGGCGCAGCAACTCGCTTTCCCGCACATGTGTCAAGACGCCCCGGATAGTCGCCTGCGATCCTGCGGCCAGCATGCCGACAAGCCCATCAAGCGCTTGCTGTAGCGCTGCAAGAACGGGAGCCATTGCTTGCCCTTGAAGCCGCGCTGGTTCAAGCCATGGGCATTCGCTGCGTAGGATGGATATCACTGTGAACCGATCGTTCGCTTGCGCAGCGACAACGAGCGGAAGTATCTGCTGGACAAATGGACGGAGCGGCCAAGCTGTGCCATCGCTCAGCCCTTCACTCAGACTCATAGGGGCTTGGTCATTGAGCGCAGCATACAGATTAGGGAACCCGAGTCGGTTGGCCGCCATTCGGTGCACGAGTACAAGCAGCCGGACATCCCCTTCCCGCACGTCGCTAAGCCACAGACCGTCGCCGGTTTCGGCTGCCAGCCACTGCCTAACAGCCGCGAGGCGTGTACTCCGCTCCGCGTCCGCCGGAAGGATGAACAGATTGGATGTACCGACAACCGGCTGCTCGATACCATTTACGGTTATCGTGCGACCGCGTACCTGCTCAAGACCGTCGCCAGAAGCACGGATTGCATTAATTACCTCTAATACCGATGTCGGGCACCTGAAATTCTCGGGCTTTGTGATCTTCGCCCAGCCGTCGTTCGGCGGGACAGCGCCTGCTCCGCTCATAAAGATTTTCTGCATCGGGTCTCCGAAGAACCCCACGCACAGATTAGGATGCTCGCCGGCGATGTGCCGTAACGCCACGATGACCTCCGGATTGGTGTCTTGGCTCTCATCGACGAAGATGTAGGGAAAGCGCTTTGCGACGAGCTGCCGGAGTAGCGGATGCGCTGCCACGCAGGCTGGGGTGAGCTTGAGGATATCGTCATGGCCAAGGATGCCTTCAGCGTAGCTGCCGCTGGTGCCGTAGACGAACTTCTCCACTCTACTGATCGCAGCCAACTCGGCTTCGAGATCTGCGATCTCCTCTTCGAGCCGGGCCTTCGTTCTCGCCTGAGTCCGGGGCTTGTCGTAGTGAGCGCGTCGTTCCGCGATTTTTTCGTTGATGCGGATGGCCACCCAAACAGCGATATCCGAATGGAACGGCCGGATGACTGACCACAGGAAACTGTGGATGGTCGAAATGTGGAATAGCGACAACGCCCCGACATCGGCCGAGATCTCGCCGACGGCGACTTCGGTATATGTGATGCATGCGATTTGCTGCCCGGCGCGGCGCAAGGCAGAACCGCGGGTCTCGGCTAGGTGCGCGATAGCCTTGATCAGTGAAGTCGTTTTCCCTGCCCCCGCACCGGCAACCATGACAAACGAGCGTGGTGGCGTCCGATCGAGACACGCTCGAACATCTAGATCAGCTTGTGTGTCAGGACTGCCGATCCGGCTCGTCATGCGGCCACCTTTTCAGCGACGGCCGGTGCACTCTGGCGCGCGTCCTCCTGCGGGTGATCATCATCCGGTTCCTGCGGCGCAATTTCGGTCTCAAGCCAGCGCAGCCCCTCGGCTATATAGATTGGGACCGACCAACTGCTCGGCTCTTCGGCTAACAAAGCGAGCGCGAAGTCGGTTTTGCTGAAGCTCTTAGCTTGCACGCGCTTGTGGATACGCTCCGCAAGCGTGGTCAGGTTCATCTTGTCGGCCTTGGCGATGCGGAGCTGAAGCGGTCTACGATTCTTGTCCTGGCACCATTCAAGATTTTCGAGCGCGAACGCTTCCTCCAGCGTGCGCCCGGCGAGCGCCAGGGTTTCTTCGCCCCACGTAACATCGGTCCGGCACTGATAGGCAACGCGTACCAAAGCATCACTGCCTTCCATTCTCGCCTGGATCTTCTGCTCATCCGTCGCCTCCCACAGGGAGGCGACGGTGTCGCATTTCGGTAGCCAATGGCGCAACGTCTGATTGGATGTTGCCGCACCTGGATGACTGGCTATGCACGTACTTCCGGGCTTCTCCGCAGCCACAGGCAAATCCTCCTCGTCATCTATGTCCTGAGCGTCTGTGCCGGCATCATTCGCGTTCGCGACGGCTGATTCTGCGGCATCTGGTTGACCATCGGATGTCGCATCCTCGTCATCTTGTCCCAATGCGCCGAACACGCTGTCGAGATCGGTGATGATGAGCACAGTCAGTCCGAGAAACTCGATCAGCCTTTTGAACCGGTAGCCGAACGCTCCACCGATCTCTAGGACAGTTAGATAGGTCGATTGCAGCCGCGGCGCGGCATTTGCGATCATCTGCGGCAATAGCAGTCGTTCGACATTGCCTTCGACCAGAACGGCGCCATCGGCGAAGAACAGATCGCAGTGCCCGAGTTTCAAATAGCGCTCGAGGAAACTTAGGATTTCCGGCTCGGTGCCGTCGTAGAAAACTGAGAGGTTTAGCACATCGGAGGTCGACACATTCTGCTCACGGCTTCGGCGAAAATAGCGGATCGGCCGGAAGCCTCTTTCGTAAAGAATATGAGTCGAATGCGTCGTTACGACGACCTGGCTCGTATAGTGGGTGCGGTCCTCACCCCTGAGCGTTAGGATATCCATCACCTTGCGGATGAAGGCCTGTTGAAGCTGGGCATGGAGGTGTGCTTCGGGCTCCTCGATGAAGATCAGATGGACCGGCGGACGCTTCTCGTCGATCGCCAGCCATTGAGCGTGGAGGTCAAGCAGCTCGACGACCATGAAGATGAGGTTCTTGAAACCAAGACCGTTATATCGATCAGGCAAGGTGGGAGGGTTTGGATTCCCGTCATCGACTCCCAACGCATAGTGAACGATCGCGCCATCTCGACCGCTCATGATCTGAGCGGGGTCGAGGGCCGAGCGAATTATTATCCGCGGGTTTGAGAGGCCTGGATAACCGAGTTTCGACAAGCTCTTGAGCGTCGGCTCAAACACACGTTCGAGATGCTCATTAAGCGAGACCTCGGATGCTGTGAGGGCGCGCAGCGCCTCGATATCTTCGCCTTTCTGTTCGAGGTTGCGCCCATAGAAGCGACTGAGTACGTGAGAGAGATCCTCGGCGCGAGATCCACCTGGGTTGTCCGAGAAATGGCGTTGCGCGCTCAAGAAGTCAATACGGAGAAGGCTGTTCAAGATCTCGCGACCGCGCCGGTCTAGTGCGGTGAGAACGGCTGGAACATAGCCGGCCTCTGCGACCATCTTCGCATCAAACCGCGCGGCATCGAGTACGAAATAGCGTAGCTCATATTCGCCATGTAGCCTGTCGCGAAGGAACTCTCGCAGGTTACGTGGCGAGGGATCGAAAGCGGGTGCTCCGCCTTCATCCTTTGCGACGACATCGAGCACTCGGTGACGCATTTCGACATAGCGTGCCCGCGTCGCTGCTGGATTGCACGGCGTGTAGGCAACACGCATTCCAACCAGCTTGCCGTTCCAAGCAAGGCTTGGAAGAAGATCAATGACACGGTGAACATCGTCCGAGCCGATTTCAAACCAAATATCGATTTCCATTGTCGGAAGGCTCGCCTCGCCATCGCCCTCGCCAAATGCAACGATGTCGGTCCAAAGTTCGGAACTAAAATCGTGAATGCTGAAGCGGCCACCGCCAGTAAACAGCTGGAGTGCGTGCCCAACCGATGTCTTGCCACTGTTGTTGGCACCGACAAAAATAGAGATGTCGGAAGCAAGATCAATTACAACGTTCCGCAGCCGCCTGAAATTCCGAACAGCCAGCTTCTTCAAGTGCATCCTAACCTCCCCCAGTTATCGGCTTATCTGGCCGGTCAAAAGCCAGATTTTATGCAGATTACTATAAATATAACGTTTCTCATGGGGCGACTACCTTGGCAGCCACTGTTGGCTGTCGATCCAAAGGCACTTTCGACTAGTGTTGCAGCGGTGAGAAGTCTGGACATCGGCAAGCCAGCAGCTATTCGGATGGATAACGGCCCGGAGACGACTGCAGCAAAGTTTGTCAGTTGGGCCGAGCAACAAGGCATCGCGCTGCGTTATGTCTAGCCTAGCAAGCCGAATCAGAACGCCTTTGTCGCGCGTTTCAACCGCGGTGTACGGCACGAAGTGCTGGATGCCTGGCTGTTCGAATCACTGACGCAGGCACAGCAGATTCCGAAAGGATGGCGCATCGAATACAACACGGCGCGCTCGCATGAATCCCTCGGCTCGAAGACGCCTGTAGCGTACCGGCCGAGGACGGGTTAATGCCAAACCCCCTACTTTTAACCCTACTTCTTCCTGGGAAGTCTACGGTGGCGCCAAGCCCAGCGCTTGCTCGTTAGTTATGAAAGTTCCTCTCGATCGATTGCTGCCTGATTTGCCATCACACGCAGCAATATTTTTTTGTTAGAGTTTCTAGATATCCCCAGAACACATATTGGACGAGGATGATTTGATCGCAATTTATCAATTCACCTGTGATGGCTGGGGCGATGAGTTCTGATAATTCATTGGAATACTGATTCTGCAAAGTGCATCACTGCACCGTCTCACCAGTTGTTCAAAGTCAAAGATATTAATCGGGCCAGCCTGCGCGCCGCGTCTTGCTCAAAATATTGCTGATGCTCACAAGATAGATACACCTGTTACCATTATTTTACCGACGGAGATTCGGGTGAGATACCGAGAATACGAAGGCGTAATTTTTCGCTCCTTCACCGACGAGGGGCCCATGAGCGAGATGGCGGTATCTGGAAAATGGGTGCGCGCCGGCCGTGATGGTTTCGATGCCAGCATGCACGGAAGCCCGATAGAAGAGGACGAGGCGGCAAATTATTCTGGTGATGATTGGCCGAAAACCGACAAATGAACAATTATTTTCAACGTCGGGATTCGGCTCTTGGAGAAGGTCAGCGAGAAACTCGTTGGCTTGCGATGATACCAAGCGCTGCAGATTTCACGCCGCACGCCCGGAAATGACAAATGGCGCCCAAGGCGCCATTTGAAGTTACATGATGCGCGGGATCACTCCCACTCGATCGTCGCCGGCGGCTTGCCCGAGATGTCGTACACCACGCGGTTGATGCCGCGCACTTCATTGATGATGCGGTTCGACACACGGCCCAGCAGTTCATGCGGCAGGTGCGCCCAGTGCGCGGTCATGAAGTCCTGCGTCTGCACGGCACGCAGTGCGACCACGTATTCATAGGTGCGGCCGTCGCCCATCACGCCGACCGACTTCACCGGCAGGAAGACGGCGAAGGCCTGGCTGGTCGCGTCGTACCAGTTCTTGTGGAAGTGTCCGACCGGCGCACCTTCGGCCAGCTCCTGCGGCAGCGGGATCGCGGTATTGCGCAGCTCTTCGATGAAGATCGCATCGGCGCGGCGCAGCAGGTCCGCGTATTCCATCTTCACTTCACCGAGGATGCGCACGCCCAGGCCCGGACCCGGGAACGGATGGCGGTACACCATGTCGTGCGGCAGGCCGAGCGCGACGCCCAGCTTGCGCACTTCATCCTTGAACAGGTCGCGCAGCGGCTCGAGCAGCTTCAGGTTCAGCGTGTCCGGCAGGCCGCCGACGTTGTGGTGGCTCTTGATCGTGTGCGCGCCCTTCTTGCCCTTGCCGGCGCTCTCGATCACGTCCGGATAGATGGTGCCCTGCGCCAGCCATTTCGCATTCTTCAGCTTGCCGGCCTCGGCCTGGAACACCTCGACGAATTCCTTGCCGATGATCTTGCGCTTGGCCTCGGGGTCGGTGACGCCGGCCAGCTTGCCCATGAATTGTTCGGTGGCGTCAACGTGGATCACTTTCACGCCGAGGTTCTTGCCGAACATGTCCATCACCATCTGGCCTTCGTTCAGGCGCAGCAGACCATGGTCAACGAACACGCAGGTCAGCTGGTCGCCGATCGCGCGGTGGATCAGCGCCGCAGCGACGCTGGAATCCACGCCGCCGGACAGGCCAAGGATGACCTCGTCGCTGCCAACCTGCTTGCGGATCGCCTCGATCGCTTCGGACACGTAGTCCGGCATGTTCCAGTCGGCCTTGCAGCCGCAGATCTCGTGCACGAAGCGGCCGAGGATGGCCGCGCCCTGCACCGTGTGCGTGACCTCGGGGTGGAACTGCACCGCATACAGACGGCGCTCTTCGTCGGCCATGCCGGCCACCGGGCAGCTGTCGGTCGATGCCATCAGCTTGAAGCCCGGCGGCATGTCGATCACCTTGTCGCCGTGGCTCATCCAGACCTTCAGCATGCCGTGGCCTTCGGGCGTCACGAAGTCATTGATGTCCTTCAGCAGCGCGGTATGGCCGCGCGCCCTCACCTCGGCGTAGCCGAATTCGCGCACCAGGCCGTTCTCGACCTTGCCGCCGAGCTGCGCCGCCATGGTCTGCATGCCGTAGCAGATGCCGAGCACCGGCACGCCGAGTTCGAACACGGCCTGCGGCGCGCGCGGCGTGTCGCCCTCGGTCACCGAGCTGGGACCGCCGGACAGGATGATGCCGGCCGCGCCCGAACTGCGGATGAACTCGTCGCTGACGTCATACGGATGCACTTCGGAAAACACGCCGGAATCGCGCACGCGACGCGCGATCAGCTGGGTCACTTGCGAACCGAAGTCGAGGATGAGGATCTTGGAGTGCATGAAAGCGTCTTCTGGAAAAAACTCAGGCGGCATCGAGGCCGCCTGTCGTTGCTGGTGAATGAATTATTCGGCGCGGTAGTTCGGCGCTTCCTTCGTGATCTGCACGTCATGGACATGCGATTCGCGCATGCCGGCCGACGTGATCTCGACGAATTCGGCCTTCTGACGCAGCTCGTCGATGGTCGCGCAACCGCAATAACCCATGGAAGAACGCACGCCGCCGACCAGCTGGTACAGGATCGCCAGCACGCTGCCCTTGTAGGGCACGCGGCCTTCGATGCCCTCGGGCACGAGCTTGTCGGCATTGTTGGCCGAGTCCTGGAAATAACGGTCGGCCGAACCGGCCGACATCGCGCCCAGGCTGCCCATGCCGCGATACGACTTGTAGCTGCGACCCTGATACAGGATGACCTCGCCCGGCGCTTCTTCGGTGCCGGCGAACATGCTGCCCATCATGACGGTCGATGCGCCGGCGGCCAGCGCCTTGGCGACGTCGCCGGAGAAGCGGATGCCGCCGTCGGCGATGCAGGGCACGCCAGTGCCTTCCAGCGCCTGCGCGACGTTCGAGATGGCCGTGATCTGCGGCACGCCGACGCCGGCGACGATGCGGGTGGTGCAGATCGAGCCGGGGCCGATGCCAACCTTCACGCCGTCTGCGCCGGCATCCACCAGCGCGCGCGCAGCAGCTGCGGTGGCGATGTTGCCGCCGATGACTTCAACGTGCGGGAAACGGCGCTTGACCCACTTCACGCGGTCCAGCACGCCCTGCGAGTGACCGTGCGCGGTATCGACGACGACGACGTCGACGCCGGCGGCAACCAGCAGCTCGACGCGCTCGTCATTGTCCGGGCCGACGCCCACCGCTGCGCCGACACGCAGCTTGCCCAGCTCGTCCTTGGCGGCGTTCGGGTGTTCGGTGGACTTGAAAATGTCCTTCACGGTGATCAGGCCGCGCAGTTCGAATGCGTCATTGACCACCAGCACGCGCTCGAGGCGGTGCTTGTTCATCAGGCGCTTGGCTTCGGCCGGATCCGCGCCCTCTTTCACATAGACCAGTTTTTCGCGCGGCGTCATCTTCTGGCGCGCCTCGGCGTCCAGTTCCAGTTCGAAGCGCAGGTCGCGGTTGGTGATGATGCCCACCACGGTCTTGCCCTCAACGACCGGGAAGCCGGAGATGCCGTGCTGGTGCGACAGTGCGATCACGTCGCGAATCTTCATTGTCGGCGGAATCGTGATCGGGTCGCGCACGACGCCGGCCTCGAAACGCTTGACCTTCGCAACTTCGCGCGCCTGTTCTTTGGCGGTCAGGTTCTTGTGGACGATACCAATGCCGCCTTCCTGGGCGATCGCGATGGCCAGACGAGCCTCGGTCACGGTATCCATCGCAGCCGAGACAAGCGGGATCGACAGCGAGATGTTGCGGGTCAGGCGGGTCTGCAGCGACGTGTCTTTGGGCAGGATGGCCGAGTAGGCCGGGACGAGCAGCACGTCATCGAAGGTGAGTGCTTTCTGGATCAGACGCATAGGGATTCCTGTAGGCGCAAAAGCGAATTATACAGAAATCACCCTCTTCCGGCGCGATCGCACCGGAAAACCGGCGCGACGCCGCGCTTCACCGCCCTTCCGCGGACTTGTGTTGTGCGCGCCGGCGGCGCGTCTCTTTCGGGTCGGCCTGCAGCGGCCGGTAGACCTCGACGCGGTCGCCGTCGCGCAGCAGCGTGTCCGAAGGTTTCACCTTGCCGAATATGCCGGCTTTCGGCACGTCGAGGTCGATGCCGGGCTCGCGCTGCAGCAACCCCGACGCCTCGATCGCCTGTCGCAACGTCGCACCCGCCGGCAGTGCCAGGTCGGCAACGAAGGCGTCGCCGGGCAGCGCGTAGCAGACCTGCACGCGGATGGTCGATGCATCAGCCATAGACGACCTCCGCGCGGCGGCAAAAGGAATCAACGAAGCTGTCGGCGATCTTCGAGAAGACCGGGCCGATCAGCTTTTCGAGCAGCTTGCTGGAAAACTCGTAATGCAGGTCGAACTCGACCTTGCACGCGTCGTCGCGCAGCGGCGTGAACTGCCAGGTGCCGTCGAGATGACGGAACGGCCCTTCGACGAGCTTCATCTGCATGCGCGTCGGCGGCGTGTTGGTGTTCTCGGTGGTGAAGCCTTGTTTCACGCCGTGATAATTGATCCGGATCGCCGCGACCAGCTTGTCGGCCGTGCGCTCCTTCACATCGACGCCGCCGCACCAGGGCAGGAACGCCGGATAGTCCTCGACCCGATCGACCAGCGCGAACATCTGCGCGGCGCTGTAGTGGAGAAGCACGGATTTGTGGACGACTGCCATGAATGCGTTTGATAGAATGACAGGTTCGGATTTTAACCTGAGCGGCATCGCCCGCCTTCCCTGCAGCGGTTCAATGAGCATCGTCGACAATAAAAAAGCCTTCCACGACTACTTCATCGAAGAGCGCTTCGAGGCAGGCATGGCGCTTGAAGGCTGGGAAGTGAAATCCATCCGCGCGGGCCGCGTGCAGCTGAAGGAGGCTTATGTGGTCATCCGTAATGCGGAGATCTACCTGTTCGGCGCGCACATCAGCCCGCTGCCGACCGCCTCCACCCACATCAGCCCCGACCCGCTGCGCACCCGCAAGCTGCTGCTGAAGGGCGAGGAAATCAAGCGGCTGATCGGCAAGGTCGAGCGCGCCGGCTACACGCTGGTGCCGCTGAACCTGCATTACACGCGCGGCCGCATCAAGTGCGAGGTCGGGCTGGCCAAGGGCAAGAAGCAGCACGACAAGCGCGACACCGAGCGCGAGCGCGACGCCCAGCGCGAAATCTCCCGCGTGATGAAACAGAACCGGCGCTGACAAGCGGCGCCGGACATCTGGCCGGTGCGCCGGCAACCCTTGCAAGCGGCATCCACCTGTTTCTGATCTGCGTCGACGAGCACGCCATCGTTCCGACGCTGCAAACGGTTTGCCTGCCGTAGCCACAGTTCACGACTTCACAGTGCGTCGCGACGCTGACCGGTCTGTTCAAACCTGCAATGAGCCTGCAGGATGGCGCGCGCCATCATGATCGGGGCCTGCTCGACAAGACGAGCGCGGCAATCGGCCAGCGCAGCCCTGAAAAAAACAAAGCCCCCGGGCAGTGAAGCGCGGGGGCGGAATCAGTACTACTGACTGTTTTTGTTGGTTATTCCGAATTCGGATGCCCGAAGTGTAACGGAATATTTCCGTAAGTCAACAAACTCTGACGGTGTATTACTGCTTGCCGGCCAGTTTGACCCAGGTATCGACGACCGAGTCCGGGTTCAGCGAAATCGAGCTGATCCCTTCCTTCATCAGCCATTCGGCGAAATCCGGATGATCGGACGGGCCCTGACCGCAGATGCCGACGTACTTGCCCTTGGCCAGGCAGGTCTTGATCGCCTGCGACAGCAGCGCACGGACAGCCGGGTCGCGTTCGTCGAAATCGGCCGCCAGCAACTCCATGCCGGAATCACGGTCCAGGCCCAGCGTCAGCTGGGTCAGGTCGTTCGAGCCAATCGAGAATCCGTCGAAATACTCGAGGAACTGCTCGGCGAGGATCGCGTTGGACGGCACTTCGCACATCATGATCAGGCGCAGGCCATTTTCGCCGCGCTTCAGGCCGTACTTGGCCAGCAGGCCGACAACTTTCTCGGCCTGGCCCAGCGTACGCACGAACGGCACCATGATCTCGACGTTGGTCAGGCCCATCTCGTCACGCACGCGCTTCATCGCGATGCATTCCATCTCGAACGCTTCGGCGAAGTCGGCGGCGAGGT